>JBFGIA010000016.1:0-30798 GCA_041577935.1 Gemmatimonadota bacterium
CCCCGGGTGGTATGGGCCCATCTTCGAAGTTGGCGACGTCAGACACCGCGGAGCAGGCGGCGAAAAACACGACAGTCGCTGCGAAGATTGAGCTATAGAAGTTGGTCAAGTGTCTAAGTTTCATGTGCCTCGACTCTTACACTCTGATGGTCTGCGGGGTCCACGCTCGTCAGCCACTGGGGGTATAGGTCCGGGCGGCGATCGCGCAGGAACAGACGTCGCGCGTGTGAATCGTGCACCGCTTTCAGATCGATTTCAGCGTACAAGATAGAATCGTTGTCACCAGGGGAACGCGCAACCACCGTCCCGTCGGGCGCGCAGACGAAAGACTTGCCACTGAAAACAAGGTTCTGCTCTTCTCCTACCCGGTTACAGAGGGCGACGAAATACCCGTTCTGAAAAGCCGCAACCTGCATCTCTGCTTCATACAGACCATCCGGCCACTCGCCCTCGACGCCAGCTTGCGGGACGACCACGATCTCGGCGCCGGATAACGCCAGCGCACGCATGTACTCGGGATAGTGACGGTCGTAGCAGATCGCGACCCCAACCGAGCCAACCGCAGTCGTGTAGACCGGAGCTCCGGTGTCGCCGGGCGTGTAATAGTCCTGTTCATGAAAGCTCGGATAATCAGTAATGTGAATCATGCGGGTTTTCCCTACTAACGTGCCGTCGGCATCGATGACCGGCGACGTGTCGAAGGTCTTCTGGCCATCACGCTCGAAGAGGTTTAGGACGACGACCACGCCCTGCTCGCGGGCTGCCGCGGTGAAGGCATCGGTGAGCGGCCCGGGAATCGGTTGTGCTAGGCCGACGACCGGCCCGTCAGACGGACTCTGTGGATGAAACCGCTCGAACGCTAGCTCTGCAAAACAAATCAGCTTGGCACCGCGTTGTGCAGCCTCCGCCAACGCGAAGAGTCCACGCGCGATGTTCTCGTCGCGGTCAGGAGAGGCGTGCTGTTGTATGAGTGCGATGCGAAGCAAGAGCCGTAATTTATCGTTTCGTTCAAAGGGTGGTTAGCGAGGGTTCGCTTGGTGGTCTAGACTGCCGCCGTGATTACCGAGCCGGCGACGACGATAACCGATTACGTGCTCGCGGCGGTCTCGCTCGCATGGGGTAGAATCGTATGGCGTCGGGCCCGAGTCGACAAGGTGACGGCGGGCCGGTGGTGGGCAGCGGGTCTTTGGGCGGTTGCGGTTGCCGCGGTCGCCGGCGGTACGGTTCACGGGTTTCGCATCCCGCTGGGTCCGGAGTGGGAGCCGGTTCTCTGGAAAGCGAGCTTGTTTGCGATCGGCGGGTTTGCTTTCGCTGCGGTCATGACGGCGGTCGCGGGTGGTGTTAATCCCCGTCGGCGATCGTCACCGATCGGAATCGCCGTGATCGCCCTGGTGGGTTATCTGGTGTGGGTGAGCGGCCACCCCGAGTTTCGATACGCGAGTGTCGCGTCGGCCGTTGGGCTGGGAGTGTTGCTGTTTCAGCAGATAGTCGCGCGGGTCCGATTCAGGATTCCGAGCGCGCCCTGGATTGCGACCGGTGTGGCCGTCGCGGCTGTGGGCGCGGGGATTCAGCAGGCCGGACTCGCCCCGCACCCGTACTTCAACCATAACGATCTCTTTCACGTGATTCAGATCGTGAGCACATATCTGTTCTATCGTGGAGGGTTGCTGTTGAGCGATCGAGATGCGGGTCCGGTCGCGTGACTGGCTTAACGATCAGCACTTCTGACGTGGCTGCGGCCCAAGAACGCATCGCGGGCGGCGTTCATCGGACACCAGTGATGACTTCGCAGCTGCTGGACGAGATCGCTGGGCGGCAGCTCTTCTTCAAATGCGAGAACCTGCAGCGTGGAGGATCGTTCAAAGTCCGCGGCGCGACGAACAAGTTGCGCCAGCTGAGCGACGACGAGCGACGACGCGGCGTCGTCGCGTACTCGTCGGGGAACCACGCTCAGGGTGTGGCGCTGGCGGCGCGCGACATCGGCATCAGCGCCGTGATCGTGATGGCAGCCGACGCGCCAAGCGCCAAGCTGGAGGCCACGCGCGGATACGGGGCCGACATCGTGACGTACGATCGACTGACTGATGATCGTGTCGCCATCGCCGCAGAGATAGTGGAACGCGACAGGCGCGTCTTGGTCCCGCCTTACGATGACCTGGCGATCATCGCCGGTCAGGGCACGGCGACGCTCGAGTTGCTGCAAGATGTCACCGACTTGGATGCGGTCGTAGCGCCTGTTGGTGGCGGCGGCTTGTTGGCGGGAGCCGCGATAGTGGGAGCGGCCCAAGACCCCCCGGTTCGCGCGTTTGGCGCCGAGCCCGAAACCGCAGACGACACCGCGCGCTCGCTTGAAGCCGGGGAACGCGTCGAGATCGCGCCGCCGCAGACGATCGCCGATGGCGCACGGGTGCAGATACCGGGCGAGCTTACGTTCCCGATCGTGCGGAAGCTGGCGGAAGACGTCGTGCGGGTCCCCGAGGCGGCTATTGTTCGTGCCATGACGCTGGTCCTGACGCGGATGAAACTGGTTGTCGAGCCTACGGCTACGCTGGCCGTGGCTGCAGCGCTCGAAGGGCTTCTACCCTCCGATGTCCAGCGCGTAGGTGTCATCTTGTCAGGCGGTAATATCGATCTGCGGATGCTGGGTCAGCTCGTCGGCTGACCGCGAGCACAACGCACCCAGCCGCTGACCCTCAGGGCTTCCGGGCGATCATCACGTGAACAGCTCACGGTAGTGACGGTACCAGTCGCTCTGGAACCGTTCTGCCGGGTCGTACACCTGCTTGAGTCCGAGAAACCGAGGGAAGAGCGGATAGGCCGTCTCGACCTGCTCCCGGGTGGCGAACCGGTGGTAGGTCAGGAAAAACGATCCTCCCCGGGCCAGCGCTTCATCGATCAACCCGCGAAACGCAACTCCTGAGCGCTGCAGACTTTCGGGCGTGTGCTCAGTGTGGAGGTTGAAGACGATGCACGCGTACCGCCTGGACGCCCACGGCAGAAACGTCTCGACGTCCGGCTCGATGAACCGCACCGTGCCGTAGATCACCGGCACGCCGGTTGCACGCAACCGCTGCGCTGCGGCGGTCATGAAACCGGCCAGCTGCTCGGGCGGGACGTACAGCTCGGAAATCACCTCAGTGGCTGCGGTGGGTGCCGGGAGCAGCTGATCGAGCTCGACGTGGTACCCCTCGCGGTAGTATCCGAGTTGCTGCGTATCGGCCCAGTAGATCTGACCGTTCGTCTTCAGGTAATGGTCGACGTACGCTTTCAACGCTTCCGACGGCCTGGTGTGCGCCAGCACGAGCAGCTCCTCCCAGTCGCGCGGCGCCAGTCCGCGTTGACCGGGCGGGATGAGCCGCGCGAGCGGAACCGGTCGATATGTAGAGAGGATTCCGCGTCGGAGAAACTCTGTCTCAGACGCGTGGTCGATCGCAAACTGGAAATCGCCATAGAGGTGCCCGTCACCGATCCGCTCGCGCATCAGGTCGGGCACCTCTTCGATCATCGCTTCGCGGACATAGCGCTCGACCTTGCGCCGCGGTACAAGCCGCAATGTGACTTGCGTAATGGCGCCGAACAGACCGTAACCACCGATCGCCAACCGGAACAGATTGCGGTTTTCTTGGCGGCTCACCGTGTGGACTTGGCCGTCGCCGTCGACCAGGATGAATCGCTCGACATCGGCTACGATCGGTGGCCGGGTGAGCACCCGGCCGTGCGCGTTGGCGGCCAGCGTCCCGCCGATCGAGAGGCGATCGGCGCCGGTTTGCTTCTGCACGATGCCCCAGCCCGAGCCGTCGCTCTCCCATGTCGTCTCGAGGAACGCAAACACATCAGGCCAGAACATGCCCGCATCGACGGTGAGCAAACCGCGGTCGGTGTCGAAGTCGCGCACCAGGCTGAGCGCACGCATGTCGAGCAGCCATCCGTCACTCAAGAACTGCTGCCCACCCATCGCGTGTCGCCCACCGGCGATCGCCAGGTTCTGGCCAGCGTCGCGAGCGGCGACTATCGCCGCCTGCACCTCGTCCGTTGATTGTGGAACGATGACGCGCTCGACCCACGTCTCGTTGAGACGTGCGTGAATGTCATTGACGCGTTCCCCGGCCGGCACGCTGACCACCCGTTCGGCGGCGCCGGACGCACACGCCCAAGCGCCGATCGGAGTGGCGGCCAAGAAGCGGAGAAACTCGCGGCGGGTCCCCATCGTCACGATCGCAAATTATCATCGGGTCTCGAGCTATGCAGAGTGCTGATTGCTGGTCGTCGAGCGGCTACCCACCCTCGGCTGAGGAAGTCTCAAGGGTCCCCCGGTTCTTGAATCGCTCGTTGGCGGTCACGGTCCCGGCATCGGTCTTTAGATCGTCGATCGCGTTCTCGACCTCGTCCAATCGATCGTCAATGTCTGGGTGGGTTTTTGCCAGCAGTGAGCGATGCTCCTTCTCGGCGTTTGGCAGCGCGTTCAGGAAACGCGTGAGACCATTGGGATCGTAACCGGCGTCGGCGGCGACTTCGACTCCGTACGCATCGGCCTCCAGCTCATCCTCCCGTGATAGCCCCATGAAGAGTGCGGTTGTGCCCAGTTGAATCGTCTGCTCGAGGTACTCCCCGCCGGTCAGATTGATCTGCTCGGTAATTTCTTCCAGCCCGAGCTCGGTCCGGGCACGGGCCTGGATCTCCTTGACCACGTGGCGGCGGTTGACGTGGCCGACCTCGTGGCCCAGGACGCCGGCCAACATCGCCTCGTCGTTCATCAACGCCAGCGCGCCGCGGGTCACGAACACGTAACCGCCGGGCGCAGCCAGCGCGTTTACGTCGTCGGTGTCGAGGACCGCGAAGCGGTAGATGATATCCGGTCGCGGATCGACCGAGGCGACCGTCAAGCCGACCAGATTGACGTAGCGGGTCAGCTCAGGGTCTTGGACGATTCCGTAATAGCCGGCGATCGTGGCCGCGATGCCCCGGCCGATCTCGACCTCTTGCTCGGTCGAGACGGTGATTATCGCTGGGGCGGCGCGTTGAGCGATCCCAGCCGCCTTCTTGATCCGATCGAGGAGCTGAGCCTCGGCCGGCGAGACGGACGCGATCACGCCGAGCAAGATCACGGTCATCGCGGCGAGTTGGCGGCGAACGATCGCCTTCATGCTTCGGGGCTTTCCGTTTGTTGTTCCGGCAAATCGTTGTATGGTGCCAGCCGGACCTCGATCCGGAACTCCTCAAACTCCAGCGGTGGCACGGATTGCTCCTCCATCCACTGAACGGCCGCCGGATCGGGTGTGACTGAGACCTTACCGTTGGCGGTTTCGATCTCGTCCACGCCTCGAGCGCCAGCCGACGCGGCCACATGTCGATCCTGAGCCGCGCTGAACGACGACAATCCTTTCTTGAGCAAACTAGACTCGACCTGCGGGCTCTTGAGCTCGAACGCTTCATCCTCGTCGAAGTCGGCCTCTCGTGGGTGTCGCAGGACGATAGCCGCTGTCGTCCCGTCGCGGTCGGTTACCGCGCGGTGGGGCTCGATTGTGCCCGGTGGGCTGCGGAGTACGCGCTGAACGAAGGGATCACCGATAGGCTCGCTGGAGATCAGATCCGTCGCCCCTACGCGGGTGACAAGGTAGTAGCCTCGGCCGTCGCTCACGATGACGATCGGGTCTTCCAATTCACCGGCAGTCACGCGCCGGATCTCGATCCGCTCCTTGGGCCGATCTTGAAATACAACCACCCGGCCGGCAAAAATCGGCTCGGCGGTCGGTGCCGCCCCATCCGCTGGAGTGAGCCAGGTCTCCTCGAAGACTCGCTTCTCCTTGGGAATCGCTTGCCGGCGCGCATCGAGCACCGACGCGATATCGTCCTGGGCAGACAACGAGGCGACGAGCACCAGGCTCGGCACGATTGAGAGCAGGGTCACGTTTCGCACGGGTGTCAACCTACATCTCGGTCGTCCGAAAGCCGAAAAAGTCTCTGATGCGCGACAAGATCTGCCGCTTCTCTTCTTCGACTTGCTCGGCCGCTGCTTGGTGGAGTGCGGCGTGTGTCGCCTCCAGCTCCTGGTTGCGTTCGGCTTGTGTCTGGGCAATCCGCTCGACTAAGTCGGGGTTGGCCTCGAGCGTGTCGCGGAACGCATCGCGATCGATAACGAAGAAGTGGGTCGGCTTCAGAGCGACCACGCTGGCTTGTCGTTCGGCACCTGTCAGTAGCGCCATCTCACCAAAGAACGAGCCCTGCCCGAGTTGGGCGATTCGCTCGCGTCGTCCGTTGTGGCTCACGATGACCTCGACCAAGCCGTCTTCGATGATGTACAGCGAGTCGCCGGCCGCACCCTGCCGGAGCACGGTCTCGGAGGCGAAGTAGCGCTCGACCCGCACGCGGGCTGCCAACGCGCGTGCTTCCTCCTCGCTCAGCACGTCGAACAGGTCGATGCGCTTCAGGTGACAGTAGATCTGCTCGTCGTCAGCCTCGGCTTCGGCCTGCTCACTCTCCGGCGTCACTTCGCGCAAGTACACGTTCCGGATTGGGAACGGAATCTCGATGCCGTGTCGATTGAACGCATACCAGACGTGAGTCATGAACGCATCTTTGATGTCCTCGAGATCGGTGTAGTCACGGATCCAGTACTTGACGTCGTAGGTGATCGCGAAATCTCCGAAGTAGTAGGTCCGGACGTCGACCCGGGGTCGCTTGAGGACCCCCTCGGTGTGGTCGGCGGCCTCCTCGAGCGCCGCCATGACGTCAGCCGGAGGATGTCGGTAATGGACCCCGATCGGCTCCGTGATTGCGTGAATTCGAGTCGGAGCGCTGTAGTTGATCACCGTGTCCTTGCTGATGACCGAGTTCGGGATGATGACCAGATCATTGGTCCGCGTGCGGAGGCTCGTCGATCGCCACGTGATGTCGGTGATCACGCCCTCGAAGTCACCGAATTGAACCCAGTCGCCGACGTTGAATGAACGCTCAGTCTGGAGTGCCAGGCCGCTGAACACGTTCCCAAGCGTGTCCTGGAGCGCCAAGCCGATGACCACTGAAATGACAGCCGACGTCGTGAACAGCCCGGTGATGTCGAGATCGGTGCGGTAGTAGAGGATCATCAGCACGCCAAAGAAGAACAGCGTGAAGGCGGCCACGTCGCGCAGGATGTTTGGGCTATCGACCTTGAACTTCCGGATAAGCAGGAAGTCGACGATCATCGTGAGAAGCAGCACCAACGCGAGGAAGCTGATGATCAGCATCGTCACGCTTACGAGTTGGTATGCCGGGTTCGAGACGAGCGTCGACATCTGCTCGCCGTTGGGCAGCGTAACAAACCCGCTCACGCGCTCCGGGATGCGCGTCAGCTGCGTTTGGATGAGCGCCGATATCGCGAGCAATGCGACGACGACCAGCCCACGGCGACGCACGAACGGATCGTGGCTGAGCTGGCGCAGCAGCAGCGCCATGACCGCCAGCAGCGCTTTGAGCAGGTAGAGCATGCCGGACCCCGACAGCAGTAGCTCGAATACGGGATGGTTCATCGGTGTCTAATCATAATCAGTCCGCCCGGCGGACGAAACAAGACCCACTTGCAATCCAGGGCTGGATCTGGTTTAAAATGGTAACTCCCCGATCTAACCGTTGCTTTTGACCCGCCAGTAGGAGAGTCGCCGATGTACTGTCCGCGAATGCTCTGGGTGTTGGGTGGTGCGATGATCGCCGTGACAGCGTGGGCCACCCTTGAGCCCGCGACCGCCCAGGAGGTGCGCCGAGTTCCGGCACAGCGCCAGGCGGCGCGGCGCGCGCCACTAACGAGCTACGTCAACCTGTCTGAGCTTCAGTATCGCCCGATTGATCCGGTTGCGGTGATCTATGAGACCGGCGCCCCGAGCGCCGACGAACGAGTTGGACCGGGTCGCCTGGCGGCGGCACCCGCTGATCGAGTGGCGATTACGGCTCGTCCGGCCGTACGAGCTCCGGGAGCAGCGGGGGTTGCTGTCAAGCCGAGCAGGGAACCGGTACGCTGGAACACCGAGGCCGGTCGTGAGGCGCTCGGTAGAGTTGTCGCGATCGATGGTCCACTCGGCGGGACGGCCCAGATCGCCGCCCGCGCGGCACCGGGCCAGGCGCGAGGCGGTGAGGACGCCTGCGTCCAACCCACCATCACCAAGAGTGGCTCGACGTGCTGCAACTACCTCCAGCCCGATCAGCTAAACGGTGGTGATGCGATGTACCGTCAGCCGCTGAAGGTGTTTGGCAGCGAGTCAGCGGCACGCGATTTCGCGGCTACGGTAAGGGCGTCGATCCCGATGTTCTTGCCGTATCACGACCCCGATGTTCGAGCGTCCCATGGATGGATCTACAATGGCAGCGACGAGAATTTTCACGGTGCTGTCGACTATGGAAAGAAATCGGAAGCCACCGGATCGGGCATCGATCCCGCATTCAAAGTGCGTTCGATGGCCAGCGGTGTCGTGGTCTCGGTCTATTGGGACAACTGGAGCGGGAACATCGTCATCATCGAGCACACCGCTCCCAACGGTGACAAATACCGCACGTCGTACAAGCACCTCCGCAACGGGTTCACCAACGATCTGCAGATGGCGCGGGGGTTGACCGTCAAATCGGATCAGAGGTTCGACAAGGACGGCAACCCCACGAATCGTCTCAAATACCAGCGGTTTGCGAATCTCGAGGATCCCAGCGAGCAGCATTGGGGGACCGAGAACCAGACGATCCGGGTGAAAGTCGGCGACAAGATCCGTCCCGGTACGCTCATTGGATGGAGCGGCAACACCGGCCCCGGCGGAGCCGGCAACGGCTTGAACGACGACGGTACTCCAAAGAACGCAAATACCGCCAACAATCACCTTCACTTGATGACCGCCGTGCCGGACCCGAACAACGCCGGTGACTGGGTTCAGGTCGATCCGTACGGTGTCTACAACCAGATCAGCGATTCGGGGTGCTACGATCTGCTGGACACGACCGCCTACGTGCGTTTGTTCGCCCCGTTCTACCCCTCCTTCCACAACGTCCCCGCGCAGTATGTCGGGTTTTACTGGGGCTACTACACCGGCATGGGTATGGGGCTGCAGACGATCAGCCTGCATCGCAAAGGAAACAGTGTGCTCGCCTCGGGCGCCTTCCAGCACGGGTTGCCCAAGGCGTGGTACATGCGGATGTACATGACGGCGAGCGACTACCAGAAGTGGTTCAACGAGTACGGCGCTCAGGGGTTCCGTCCGCGGGAGATCTCGGTCACTCGCCACAGTAACGGCGACCCGCGCTTCACGGTGATTTGGAAAAAGCGCCAGGGGGAGAACTTTGCTGCGCATCACAACATGACCGACGACGTGTGGAACGCAAAATGGAAGGAATACGTCGAAAACGGCGGCATGAAAGTCGAGGAACGAGCCGCCTATCGGGTCGGCAACTCGCGACGACTGGCGGCGGTGTTCGTCAAGGAAGGGTCGCCGGGTGGCTTCTACGAGTATCACTACATGACGGGCCCGGCTTATCAGGCGAAAGCTGAGGAGCTAGACGCCCAAGGGTGGGATCTGGTCAACGCCGAAGCCGAGGAGTTGCCCGAAGGAACTCGATTTGGCGGGATCTGGCGCAAATTGCCGGGGAGGTTTGCGGCGCGACACGGATTGACTCCGGCACAGTATCAGGACGCGTTCGAGGAGCTGGCGTCCAAGGGCTATCGCCTCTACGACGTGCAGGGTTACGACGACTCAGAACGGTTTATCGCGGTCTGGTTCAAGCCGTGATCGTGTAGAGCTCGATCAGTTCTGTACGGCCCTTGACGGCGCGTTCACCGATGGATTTCAAGGGCAACGCGCCGTCAAGTTTCTGAGCTGTCGCGGCGGAAAGCAGAATCGCCGTGCCGATCTCCTTGTTTAGTGCCTCGAGTCGGCTGGCCACGTTCACCGTGTCTCCGATCGCGGTGTAGTCCATGCGCCGATCCGGGTCGCCGATAAAACCCACCACGGCGGGACCGGTGTGAATCCCGATCCCGATGTCCAGCCGCGGTCGTCCGGCCGCGGTCCAGTTTTCGTTCAGCGTCTCCAGGCGATCCAGCATTCCAGTCGCCGCACGGTAGGCTTGGGAGGCATGCTCGGGATCGACCACCGGCGCCCCGAAGAAGGCCATCAACCCGTCCCCCAGGTACTTGTCGAGCGTACCGCCATGGTTGAACAGCACCTCGACCATGGCGGTGAGGTACTCGTTTAGGGTGTCGACCACGATCTCGGGTTCGACCCCCTCAGATTGGGTGGTGAAGTCTCGGATGTCGCTGAACAACACGGTCACCTCGCGGCGCTCGGCGGTGCGGTGAAGATCCTCGCTCGATTCGGCTAACTGGTTGGCGACCTCAGGTGGGATGAATTTCGCGAACATGCGTCGGATCTGGCGATGGCGTTTTCCCTCGACCACGTATGATCCAGCCATAGCACCGGCGTAGGCGAGAACGGCGCCGGTGGCCGGCGCCACTACCGGTGTGAGCCAACCAGCGATTAGAAACGCAGTCAGCGCCAGCATCCCGATCGCTGCGAGCATGGCCGTCAAGGCGATCGCCGACCGTCGCGCGGATCTTATGAACGCGACCGCTACGCCAGTAAGGCCGGCGCCGAGCAGTGTCAGGAACACGACCCAACCGATCGGCAGCACGCGTAGAAAGTCGCCCGACCGCAAGGTGTCCAGAATTGTTGCGTGGAGGAACACGCCGGGCTCGGTGGGACTGAACGGACCAGCTACGAAGTCGCCAACCCCGGTCGCGCTGGAACCAATCAGGATGATCCGGTCGGTGAGCTCGGATGGATCGAGATCGGGCTTGGCGCCGACCGCGATCTGCGCGTAGCTGTTCAACACTTCGTGCGCCGAGATGACGCGATACGGTTCACCGTAGCGACCGCGCCAATGCAGTCTCAGCCGGCCCGCCTCGAGCGGGATCGTGCGACCATCTAATGACAACTGATCGTCGACGGTCGCCAGGCGATCGTATCCACGCGGACCGCCTGTGACAGCTGCCAGACCCATCGACGGGTAGAGCCGGCTCCCGTATTCGACCAGCAGCGGTTCGAGTCGCTCGACGCCGTCGCGATCGGGAGCGCGGTTTATCGCTCCGACCCCAATCGCAATGTCGAGCAGTTCGATTACCGGCGGGTTGACGTTTGCGAATAGCGGAGCCGAGAGGGAGGTCGCTTCGGGGAGCGCAAATCGCTCGAGTGCGTCGAGCCGCCGATCGCGATCGATGAACGCGCGCTCCAGCTCTGCGATCGTTGTTTCACCATCAGGGTCATCGAACGCGACCGCGTGGACGACCGGTGGGCCTCGTTTGGCTGCAGCGAAAAAAAGTGAGTCGGCTTGGGGCCGAGCGAGATCGGGCTCGCTGAACAGGACGTCGTAGACCACGACCTTTGGGTCACCGAGCGCGATGAACTCGAGCATCGCGCCGTGAGCGTTTCGTGGCCACGGCCACCGACCCAGATCGCTCTCGTAAAGTCGAAGCGAACGATTGTCGATGTCGATGATGACGAGCGTCGAGTCCGTCACCCCGGCGCCTCGGATTACGCGCTCGAGCTGGAGCCGAGCGTCCCCAGTCTTGCGCTCGACCGTTTGGACTGCGTCGGTCGCCGTGAGCGCCAGCACAATCGCCGAGGCGATGGCCCCGGCTTGGAGTCCGATGAGAAGTCGTTGGCGCGAAACGGAGCTCACCACGGCGCGAACCTATCGCAGCCGCGTGGGTGGAGCGAGGTTGTCTTTGCTTGGAGCTAGATCGCCGGGGCGGTTAGAACTTCGGTCGCGGCGAGCGCCTTCTTGGTGACGAAGACGCGCTCATTGTTGGAGGCCCGGTTCAACATCCCCACCGGAAACAGGAAGAACCAATCGGAAGCCGGGTCGTAGTCGTAGACCACGCCGTCGAGGACCTCGCCCCAGCTAAACCGCAAGCGAATCGTCGTGCCGCCGGACGGATCGGGGAGGTCCGCTTCGGTCCGTGGATCGTTCGCGGTCTGACGACTGGTGCGATCAAGCGCCAAGTCGCGAACAAAAAACGCCGCCACAACGTTCTTCATCTCGACGTCGAGAAAACCCAGGACGTGACCTTCGATGTCCACCCTGCGAAGGAGCAAGAACGGTTTCTCGGGGTCGAAGACGTCGGCCGTGCCTTTGAGGCGTCGACCGTCCTCGAGTAGGACTACCAGTTTGTGTTTCATGCCCCCGCGGGGCTGCAACTATGACGCCAACCGTCACTCGACCGGTCAAATTCACATTGTTTGGACAGAAATGGATACTTTGGTATGATCCGGGGGCGTGACTGACCTTGGCGAGCGTCGCGATAGCCGACCAGCGTTCACCGACGGCGGGCGCAGATTGCGATCCGTGGCCCGCGTCCTGCGGCCCGACGGTCGCGGCTTGTACTCGAGCGCTGCGAGCGACAGCTTTTTGTGGCACGGTGGTGGGGGCATAGCTCAGTTGGGAGAGCATCGGCTTTGCAAGCCGAAGGTCACCGGTTCGAGCCCGGTTGCCTCCACCACCGTGACTTCCCCTATCGGTCGAGTTCGTTCGAGACCGTTGCTAAGTTCAGTTGTTGCTGGGTAGTTTGCTAACACCGTTTCGACACCAGACGCAGCTTTGAAACGGAGTCAAGAGGACGATGCTCGATATCACGATTTCGGCACTCGGCCAGGCAGCCGCTGAATACGGCGGTTTCTCGGATGTCAGCTCCTTCATCGAGACCTCCATCCGCAAAACAGCCAAGCTCGCGATGGAAAACAAGTGGTTCCTCCTGATCGCGGTCGCCGCCGTGTGGGGGTTCCTCAAGCTGATCTTCGACACCAACTAAACATGCAGAGGCTGGTCCCGTGGGTCGTTCTCGCGGCCGCGGTGGGAGCGATCGAGTTCCTCGTAGTCCAAGGATTGGGCGGGTTCTCGCCCAACATCGCCCAGTTCATGGGCCGCCAGATCGTCAATCAGGGGGGCTACAGCGAGTCGCTGGCCGGGGCGATCGGGTGGGGCGTCCACCTCGGCGTTTCGCTGACGTACGCCGCCCTCTACGCTTTCACGTCGCATCAACCGGTGATGCCCACCGCTCGGATCGCACGCTGGACCGCAGGCCTCGCGCTGGCGCTCGTGCTTGGGTGGCTCACGACGCTGGCTACCGCTCCGGCGATTGCCGTCACGATCAGCGTGTTGGCCGGCCAGGGATGGCCAGCCGCCATACCAAGCCTCAACACGTCGCTCGGCTTCGCTTTTTGGAACCACGTCGGGTTCTTTGCGGTCTGCTGGGCGCTGACGCTGGTGTGGCCGGACATCCGCCGGGGCCAACGCCCAGAAGCCGTTAACGCCTGATCCCGATTGTCAGCGCCGGGTTACCCCTTGCAGGGGTTTCCTGCGCACGGATTGCATGGATTCCCACCGCATGGGTTGCACGGATTGATGCCGGCGGCTGCAGCCGCGGGGTCGAATCCGGGTCGAATGTGCTCGACGTATGCAGCCAGTGCGGCCAGCTCTTGTGAATCCCAAGCCAGTGGCTCGGTGGCCATCGGGACGATCATGCACAGCTGCACCATCTCGGCGGCGTTGACTTGATCGAGCCCGGCGCGGTCCTTGGCCATCGCGACCGGATGCGGATACGGCTCGGCGAACGTCGCCTTCATCAGCGCGTAGTTCCCGATGTGGCATGTCGAGCACGCTGAGCCATTCGTGCTCAAGCTGTTGTCGTTCCAGAGCTCCCCGCCCCGCGCGATCAGCGCGGCGTCATCCAGACCGCCAGGGTTGAGTGCCCGATCGCCCTGCGTGACGCGTGCGGCATCGATCTCCGTTGCGGCCGCGCACGGGTTGGCGGTTTCTTCTGCTACTTCGGTTTCCGCGGGCTCCTGCTGACCACAGGCCGCTACGGCCATGAGGACGGGCACAAGCACGTGCGGTAGGGCTTTGTGCATGCTCAAGCTCCTTCCAGGGATTTGCTCGGGTCCCTCCGGACAAACAGCATACACGAACGCCAAGTCGATCTCAAATCTGGTGACTCGTGGCCGTTGACGCCCGATCCTACGCGAGCTAGGCTTTCTCGACCTTAATGAGGTCGCTTTTCAACTCGCACACATTATGGCAAAGGCGAAAACGTAGCCGTCGGGCCACTAGGCGCGGGCGAGGATCGCTCGCCACCCGACCAGCTACGGTGCGCCGTTCGCCAACTCTAGGAGGCAAGCACATGAAGTTCCTTTCCGCGCTCCTGATCGCCGCCCTGGCTCTGCCGGTCGTGGCTCTCGCTCAGGAGGCTGAGCACGAAATGAAGGAGACGAGCCTGGTCCAGGTGATGACCTTGGAGGTCGCGCCCGATCAGACGGACGAATGGGAAGCGGCGATCAAGCAGATCGTCGATGCCGCCAAGGCGGCCAACCTGTCCCATGAGTACGGCTGGACGTTCTACAGCAAGAACAACGACTACACCTTGGTTTACCCGGTCGCCAACTTCGCCTACTTCGACGACCCGATGCAGTGGACTCGGCAGTTCGAAGGGACCGAGGGCAACGAGGCGCTGCAGGCGGCGATGGCCACGATGGGCACGATCGACCATCGCGTGCTGAACGAAGAGATCGCCGTGCATAAGATGGATTGGAGCTACATGCCTGGAGACATGGCTGACTTCCAGCAGAAGATGGCGAACCACAAGAACGTCGAAGTGCTGGAGTTCTGGATCCGTCCGGGCAAGAGCGAGGAGTTCAGCGAGATCGTCAAGGAGTACATGACGTTCTTCAAGGACATCGGGTATGCCTATCCGATCATGGGACACGACACGAAGTTCGGACAGTCAGGCCGCGCGGTGTTCGTGACGACCATCGACGACCTGTCGGAGTTCTACGGCGACAACAGCTTCCAGCAGACGGTAGCGAACGCCAACGCGACCGAGCGCATGCAGGAGCTGTGGGCCAGGTTCTCCACGACGATCGACGATTGGGACCAGACGATCATGCGGTACCGCCCGGAGCTGGAGTACTGGGGGGAGCCGGCGCTGGCGACGAACTAGATTCAGCCAGTGAGCAGAACACGGAGGGGCGAGGCCATCGGGCCTCGCCCTTTTTGTTTTGCGCCCGCTCTGTTGGTGGTGTTGTGCGTCGGACCTACTCGCGCTGCAACCCACCGGTCCGGATCAACCCCTGCCGACCTTCTTCGACCAGCGGTTGGAGCGCCGGATCGGCATCGGACCAATGCTCGACGATCGACCCGTAGAACTTGTTCGCCCGCTCGTACTCCTCCATCATCTCGTACGCGCGACCGACGTAGAGATCGCCGAGTGGATTGTACCGGCGTGCGCGTAGGTACGGAATCGCTTCTTCGGGTCGTCCCTGATCGATCAAGATCTGGCCGATCCAGAGCTGGATTTGATCCCAGGGCGCGTCGAGCGCGGCCGACCGGAAGAGCTCGAGCGCGCGGTCGAGATCGCCGCGCCTCCAGAGCGCGTACGCCTCGAGCGCATTGGCCGTGCCTCGGTGAACCCGAAACTGTATCGAGTCGCCCGCCGCCTGTGCCCACGTGGCGCCTGCGCGGTGGGTAGCGAGACCCTGTTCGTACATCGCCCATCGTCGCTTGTCGACCGCGTAGGCGCCGCCGCACGCGGTCAGTGGGCTGGGAAGCGTGTCGGCCGGTGTAAGCACCAATCGCTCCTCGAGCACCTCTTCCGGAATCGGGATCCCCATCGTCCAGGCGTTGAACAGTGCACACACGGGGAAGTAGTCCGGACCACCCGGGGCGTCGATGAACGTCAGCGCGCGCTGGAGCTTGCCACGCTTGAGCAAGTTGCCCCAGTACAGGACTTGGGGTCGAAAAATCCCGCGATCGAGCAGCTCAAAAACCACGGTTTCCTGCAGCTCCCAGAAACGCGGGTGGAACAAATTCGAGTTGATTGGGCGCACCGTTTCCGTCGGCAGCGTATCGAATGCGGCGATCGTCTGTGCTCGCGTTGCGGAATCGCCAAACGCCAGCGCCAGCGCCAACATGCCGGCTATTCCGTGCTCGGATGAAGGCGAGAGGCGACGGAACTCGGCAAGCAGGTCCGCGGCCCGAGTGCTGTCCGGCGGGGTCACGAACGCCAATTCGTGGAGGTGGATTCGGTAGGGGAGAAATGCGGGATCGAGCGCCACCGCGCGCTCAAACGCGCGTTGCGCATCTTCGAGATCGGCCGCCAACTCGGGTAGGTGGTAGTACATCTCGGCCAGCATGAACCACGCCTCGGCGTCGTCTGGATAGCGTCGCGTCGCTTCACGCACCGAGTCGATTCCATCGGCGAAACCGTGGTGCCGCGGCGCGTCGGCACGGACGAGCAATCGCTTTCGCTCGGGCAATCGTTGGGAATACCGCGCCGCATTGTCGATCGCGGCGATCGTGCGCGGGGTCGAGCTCTCCAGCCAGCCGTAGGCTTGCCCGATCCGGTACCACGCCAGTGCGAACGTCGAATCAGCGGCGACCGCTTTTTCATAAGCATCGATCGCGGGCTCGAACTGAGACGCCCGGAAAAGCTCTTCACCTTCGAGAAAAGCTTTCAGTCCCGGAATCGAGTACGTCGTCAGGCTGGCGAGATCGACCTCGGGCAGCTCACCCTCGCCACCGGCCTGGATGACCGCCAGCGTTTCCACCGCCAGCCGATCGACCAACGCGAGAACGCTGTCGGGGGCGCCTTCGACTCGCCCCTGGCCCAGGACGTCTCCGCTCTCGACATCGTAGACATCGGCGACCAAACGAATATCGGGGCCGATCGCGACCGCCGAGCCAACGACCGCGTAGCGGGCACCGGTAGCTCGGGCGACGTCCAGCGGTGGTGTACCTCCCGGCCCATCGGTTAGCGCGTCCCACTGCGCGAGTACCGTTCGGCTGTCGATCGCGCGCAGGTCACCCGCCCCGTCCAAGTTGGTCGACAGGAGCGTCACCATCCCCTCGCGCCACTCTTGGAGCTCGCTGCCGCTGACTTGAAACGGTAGCACGGCGATCCCGGGTGCGGCGTACTCGGCCAGCGCGATCCCGGGTGAGCCGATACCTGGGGCCCGATCGCGGACGCTGAACACCGCGATCGCCAGGCCAACGACGGCCACGAGAATGACGGCTGCGGCGATTTGCACAGCCCGGCTCGGCAGCTCCGGAACCCAACGAGTGGTGCGGATCGCCCTCGTTCCGGCCGGCAGGCCTTCGAGCGAGAACAACCGCCACTCGCCAGGCACGCCCTTGAGCTCTTGTGTGCCGCGGTCGCTGAAGCGAAACCCGGTGCCGGCGACCAGATCGCGAACGGTGCTCGAAACGAGCACTTCGCCAGAATCGGCGGCAGTGGCGACCCGCGCACCGGTGTGCACCGCGATGCCCGAGATCTCGCGACCGTGACCCTCGACCTCGCCGGCGTGGATGCCGCTCCTGACTTCGAGGCCGAGATCCTCGAGCGCCTCGCGGATCGCCCACGCGCAGCGAATCGCGCGAGCCGGCCGCTCGAACGTCGCCAGAAAGCCGTCCCCAGCGGTGTTCGACTCTCGGCCGCCAAATCGCCTGAGCTCCGCGCGGACTCGCGCGTGATGCTCTTCGAGCAGCTCGCGCCAAGCTTTATCGCCGAGCTCGGCTGCCCGCTCTGTCGACCTTACGATGTCGGTGAACAGAACGGTCTGGAGGGAGCGTTTGTGGCTCATCTTGTCCGCGCCACGAAAGTCTAGCGCCGAACAGTTGAAGGGCCGAGCCTACTTCTGGGTCATCGTCCCTTCCCAGCGACCCACCATCTTCCCATCGCCCCACTCGGCCTGGGTAACGGTCGTACCGCTATGCTCGACCGCGGCGAACTTTCCATTGCCGCCGAGACCCTTCCATCGTATCGGGTCGCTGCCCGAGGCCTCCAGGGTAAGCCACCACAGATCCCCATCCGGGCTGACGAAGTCGCAAAGACCGCGGCCGCCAATCAGCGCGCCATCGGCGGCGAACATGTAAGTGGCGAAACAGTCCTGGCTGCCGAGATTCCAGATGCTCGAGGGATCGTCGGCGGTGACCTCGAGGCTAAACATCATGCGTCGGATGGTGCGTCCGTCCGGCAGCTCCATGGAGCTGATGACCTTCTGTTTGCCGGAGACCATTCCAGCGGTCGCCTGCTGAGCCGCTGCTTCTTGCGGAACGAGCGTCGCCGCGATGAGGGTGCCGGCAGCGATTACAACGAGGAGGTGCGGCTTCATGACGGTTTTCCTTCTTTGGCTAGAGAACTCAACGGTATGGATGAACGCCGCACGATGTACCCCTTGGGGTGAAACGTGTCAAGCCGACGAAAAGTGGTTTTTGTGACTGACTAGGCTGCGTCGGCGTCGCGGACGACGCCGAGAAAGACTTCCAAAACGCGAGGGTCGAACAGCGAGCCACTCGCATCGCTGACCACCGTCGACGCTTCTTGTGGGCTGATCTCGCTTCGGTAAGGGCGGCGGGAGCAGAGCGCGATCCACACGTCAGCGACGGCGAAGATGCGCGCCGACAGCGGGATCTCGGTGCCTTCGATTCCCCTCGGATAGCCGGTTCCGTTCCATCGCTCGTGGTGGCAGTAGGGGATGTCGATGGCCGGATAAAGAGCCGGGATGTGCTGGAGTATCTCGTAGCTGTAGACCGGGTGAAGGCGCATGATCTCCCACTCGGATTCAGTCAGCTTGCCGGATTTTTCGAGGATCGATTCCGGGACCCGGGTCAACCCCACATCGTGGAGCAGTGCCCCGCGACGGGCGTGAACAAGATCCGTTTCCGACAAACCCAGCACGCGGCCGGTCGCTAGCGTCAGTTCCGCTGCCCGAAGGGAGTGCTTTCGACGCGTCTCGTCACGACAGCTGAGCGTCTGTGACCACGCGTCGACGAACTTGTCGTACGACTCGTCGGCGTCGCGGACGCTTCGCCGGAGCGCGTCCAGTTCTTGCGCGTCGCGTAGGGTGGCCGCCGCGTTGCCGGTCAGCACGTCGAGGACGCGCGAGAACCCGGGCACGGAATCGGGCGGGGCACTGAGATAGGCCTCTAGAACCCCGCGTACGATTCCACGATCGTTGAGTGGGTAGACACAGTGAACGGTTATGCTGTCGTTGCCAAGCTGCACATCCGAGATCACCGGTCGACCGGTCGACACAACCCTCCCGAGGCGCCCCTCGCCGGCCGAGACCGAGGATTCGCGAGCGGAGTCTTCGGGAAGGCCCTTGCACGCCACCTGCTCGAGCGCGCTTTTCCGCTCGTCCAACACGTAAATCGCCCCGGCCACGATTTCGGGTTGGGCCAACACCCCTTCCAACACCTCGTTGGCAGCGGTGGCGAACGCCGGTTCGGTCAAAGGAGTCACGATCCAACGCCTCTAGGAGAGCAACGGAGTCGGCGGATCGCTAGCAAATCTCCGCGTCCAGACGACACTCGTTGGCGGGTGCCAACGAACGGTCGCTCTCGAGCGGATCGAGTGGCGAGCTGGCCTGACAACCGATCGTTAGTGCTGAAACAAGCAGGCACAAAGCGATCAAACGGTTCATGTTGGGCTCCTGTTCGGTTTTGTTGAACGGTTGAACGCCCTTGCTAGCGGCGCTAAAATCAACAAGATAGGTAGTGTCCGTCACTTTTCTGTCATCGCATCGTCACCAGGTCTGTTGTGCCAAAAAAAGAACCGACAATTCGTTTCAGAACGCTGGGTTCGGTCGAGCTGTACCGTCAAAACGGCGAACAGCGAAAGTCGATCCTGACCCAACACAAGCGGTTGGCACTGCTCGCGTATCTGGTGTTGGCGAGACCGGGTGGGTTCCACCACCGGGACACGCTACTGGGTCTGTTTTGGCCTGAGCACAACCAAGACGCCGGCCGTCACGCACTCCGCCAGGCACTCTATCTGTTGCGATCGAAGATCGGCCGCGGGGTCATCGTGACGCGTGGCCGCGAGGAGATCGGGATCGCTCCCGGATCGATCTGGTGCGATGCGCTGGCGTTCGACGCGGCCCTCGAAGCCGAGGACATGGAAGCGGCAATGGAGCTCTACGGAGACGGGGACTTCTTACCCGGCTTCTTCATCGCCGATGCGTCCCAGGCGTTCGAAGAGTGGTTGGAGCTGCAGCGCGCGAGGCTGGGACAGGGCGCCATCTCGGCTGTAGCCAAGTTGGTGAAGCAGGCCGAGGAGGCTGACGAACTCTCCCGTGCGGCCGGTTGGTTGCGCCACTGGTCGTCGCTGGATCCGGCCGACGAACGCGTCGTCCGAGCGCTGATCTCGATGTTGGACCGGCTTGGCGATCGGGCCGGAGCGATCGAAGCCTACGAGAATCTCGCCAGCTACACGTCGCGTGAGTTTGGCGTTCAGCCGGCGCCTGAAACGCGAGCCGCGATCGAGACGATTCGTACCCGGGAGCAGATCAGGGCTGAGGGCGACCCCGGAGTGCGCTGGCAGCCCACCCCGTTTATCGGTCGCCAGCGACAGGTCAAAGACGTCAGCACGTTGCTCGAGTCGCCCGGAACCCGGCTCGTTACGCTCACCGGGCCCGCTGGTGTTGGCAAAACGCGTCTCGCGCTCGAAGTAACCGCCGGCCTCGCGGATCGCTTCGCGGACGGCGCTGGGGTAGTGACGCTGGCGCCAACAGGCACGGACGGAGTGTGCATGACGATCGCTCAGTCGCTCGGTGTCCGGATGCGCGATGATGCCACTGTTCTCCAGGCGCTGATCGACCATTTGGCACACCGCGAGCTGCTGCTCGTGCTCGATAACTTTGAACACGTCTTGTCTGCGGCTCCGTTGGTCAACACGCTGCTCGAACGGGCCCCCAAACTCTCGGTGCTGACGACGAGTCGCTCTCCGTTGCGGCTCCGAGCGGAGTATGAGTACGCGGTTTCGCCGCTGACTGTCCCGGGCCGAGAGGGTTCGCTTAGCCGAAAGCACGTTGAGCAAGCTGAGGCGGTGGTGTTGTTCGTTGAGCGTGCCCGAGCGGTGATGCCGGCTTTTCGATTGACCGACGAGAACGCACCAGCGGTTGTCGAGATCTGTCGACGGCTGGACGGTCTTCCGCTCGCGATCGAGCTGGCGGCGGCCCGGGTCAATGTCTTCCCACCCCAGACGATCACCAAGCTGCTCGAACGTCGTTTTGATCTTTTGATGACCGGCGCGCGGGATGCGCCGGGCAGACACCACGGTTTGGAGAACACAATTCGGTGGAGTGACGCCCTCTTGACCGAGAAGGAGCGGGAGTTCTTTTACGCTCTGTCTCTGTTTGAAAGCGGTTGCGTCGTCGAGGCGATAGAAACGATGTGGATCGCAGCGGGGAATTCGCGACATGAGACCCTCCAACTACTGATATCGCTGGTCGAGAAGAGCCTCCTCGAGCAGATCGGGACACAGGCTGGAACTCCGCACTTCCGGATGCTCGAGACGATTCGCGAGTATGCTCGGCACCGGCTCGAAGAGACCGATGTGGCGCACGAGTGGGCGCAACGGCAAAGCGCGTACTACGTAGACATGATCGACACCGGTCGCTGTCATCTATGTACGCCACAACAAGGAGACTGGCTCGATGAGCTCGAAATCGAACACGCGAATCTGAGCGGTGTCCTACGACGGTTGTTCTCGCGTGGCGACGGTGCCACCGCGCTCCGGCTCGGCTCGGCGCTGTGGCAGTTTTGGCTCCTCCGGGGCCATCTGACCGAGGGACGCCGCTGGCTCGAGCAGGCGCTCGATTCGTGCAACGAAGCGTCGGACGCGGAGTATCGGGCCAAAGCGCTGCTTGGAGCCGGCGTTCTGGCGAGCTGGCAGAATGAGCAGTCCGTAGCGATCGATCATCTCGAGCGGAGCCTCGCGTTGTACCGTCAGTTGGACGATAAAACTTCGATCGGTCAGGTGCTGATCAATCTCGGCTCGGCCTATCGCGATGCGGGCGACACTCTTCGAGCGCGGGGAGCTTTCGAGGAAGCGCTCGCGGTCGGTAAGGCGGAGAACAACGCATCGCGGGTCGCTGCCGCGCTCGAGAACTTGGGCGCGCTGGCACAAGGGGAGGGCGACCTGAGGACCGCCAACGAGCTGCTGGAGACGAGCGTCGAGCTCGCGCGGAGCACTGGCAACTTCCATCGCCTGGCGCACGGCCTTCTCAGTCTCGGAGATCTGGCCCGTCAGGAGGAAGATCTCGATCGCGCCGTTTCGCTCTACGAGCGGAGCCTCAAGCACTACCGTCAATTGAACGAGACGCTGGGGATGGCCGAATCGCTGTCGGGCTTGGGCGACTTGGCACGGGTCGAGGGCGGCACCGATCGCGCCCGTGAGCTGTACGCCCAGGCGCTGGCGCTATATCGCAAGTCGGGTTACTCCGGCGGGGTGGCTGGTGCGTTGGTCGGGTTCGCTGCCCTTCAGCTGGCTGAAGAGCGACCCAAGCGCGCGGTTCGATTGTGTGGCCGGATCGACGCGATGCTGGAGTCAGAAGACGTATCGCTACCGCCACATGCACAAGCCGAATTCGAGACCGCCAAGGAGACGATTCGGTCCACTATGAGCAGCCGCGACTTTGTCGACGGATGGACTGAAGGCCGTGAGATGACGACCGAAGAGGTGTTGTTTCTGGCGCTCCATCTTTCGCCCCACGTTCCCGGCCCGGACGGTGTCCGAAAGACTGGCACGCCCCACTAGTGCGCGATCTCTTCCTGCCGCTCAGTATCACGATGAGTTTGGTGAGCTTTGGGCTCATCGCGCGCTGGTACATCATGCCACTGCTCGCCAAATACACACTGCGAGACGCCTTGACGCCGTTCCTGTTGTTCCACTCGTTTCGCCATATCGGCTTGGCGTTCCTGGTGGTCGGCGTCACGTCGGCGCCGCTGGATGCCGGTTTTGCCGAGCCGGCGGCCTACGGGGACCTGTTGGCGGCGGCGCTTGCTTTTGTAGCTCTGGTCGGGCTGCGCCTGAACTGGACGATCGCGATCCCGCTCGTTTGGCTGTTCAATATCGAGGGGTTTCTTGATCTCATTCACGCGCTGTACAGAGGGTTTCAGCTGACACCCGATGGCGACCTTGGGGCGACCTACTTCATCCCGGCGATCGTCGTCCCGGCGCTGCTGGTGACGCACATGATCGTGTTCGTGCTCTTGATTCGCCGACCTGACACCGCAAAGACTGGTGCCAGCGCCTAACTACGCGACGGCGACAAAATCTTTTGTCTCGAGCCAACCGGCATCGGCTAACGCGGCGCGGATCTCTTGGCGTGCGCCTGGCTGGGCGACAGCCGCCAGACAGAATGATCCTTGGTACTCGTTTATCATCGTCGGCGGTACGACCGGCGCGCCGTAGATCCGGCGTCCGATTTTTCGCGGATCGAGATCGACGAACGCTTGCAGCGAAACCTGTGCCTCGAGCAGTGTGCGGGCGATCCCTTTGCCGGTCGGCCCGGCGCCCCAAACGACGACCCCGTCGCGATCCTGAAGCAACGTGCGCGCTAGATAGTGAACCTTGCAGCGCCGGAACGCGTCCAGCGAGTACGTGGGGTCGATCCGCGATAGGCGATCGGCGCGTTCGCGCCACTTGAACAGCACCTCGGGGACGTTGGCGAATCGCCCACCGGCTTCCCACAGTCTCAAGATCAGGTCGTAATCCTCAGCCCACCCGTTGGTTTGATATCCGCCGACTTCGGCGACGCCCCTGGTGCTAGCGAGCAGCGTGGGGTGGGCGAGCGGACACTCGATGAAGATGTCACGCGCGATCTCATCCGGAGTCGTGAGCGCGTTGATCCATTCTTGGTACCGGCGCGCACCGTCTCGCAGGGCTTTCTCGGGGAAGTACTCGACCTGACACCCGACGGCGACGAGCGAGTCGTCGCTCGCTACGAGCGCCAGCTGGCGTTCGAAGCGAGCGGGTGCCGCGATGTCGTCGGCGTCCATACGCCCCAAGTAAGACCCGCGAGCTTGAGCACGAGCAACTTCGAGCGCCGCCACGATGCCACCGTTGGGCTGACTCATGACTCGAACGCGGTGATCGTCCTCGGCCCAGGCCTCGAGCTGGTCCAGCGAGTCGTCGGTCGACCCGTCGTCTACTGCGATGACCTCGAAGTCGGGCATCGTCTGGGATCGGAGCGATGCGATCGCCTGTGCTAAGAACGGTCCGCCGTCGCGAACGGGTAGCAGGACGGAAACGAGGGGACTGCTCATCTCATTCTCCGAGTGGCGTTGCTAGTTGCAGCCGGCAGCTTGCAGGGCGTCGCTCCTCAGCGCCGCGATCCGACTCACCAGCTCGGTCATTGTCGGTTGCAGATCGTCATCGGATCCCGGGGCTGGAAGTGGTTCGCCGAACCGAATCGCCGCCGGCGCTGAGCGTAGCCAACAGTTCCGAGCCCACCGCGCGCCGCGTGGCAGGACCGCCAGCGTGCCGGCAATGCCGCACGGCACGATCGGCAAGCGCAACTCCTGCGCCATGACTGCCACGCCACGGTGAAACTCGAGCAGCTCTCCGTCCAAGGATCGTTCGCCCTCCGGGTAGATCAACACACTTGAGCCGCGATCGACAACCGCACCGGCGATCGAGAGGGTCGGGCGCCAATCTCCGGATTGAACCAAGGGCACCAGGTTCAATCCGAAGACCGCCAGCCGATACTGCAGCCAACCCGCCCGTGTCGCGGTGAAGTGGCCCCACATCGCGGCCGGCGCGATCCGGGTCGAGGCGCGCGCCGACAACGCGAACAATACCGTGCCCGGGTCGAGAATGCTGAGATGGTTGCTGGCGATGAGTGCTGGACCGGGAAGCGCACGCACGTGCTGTTGACCTCCGACGTCGAGATCGAACAGGGTGTGCCACGCCGGTCGCATGACGAGCGTCTGAAGTGCCGCCCGTGCGACTCGTACCGGCGGTGAAAAGCGCCACCGCGCGATCGGCACTTCATGCGACTCGCGCTCTAATACGTCTTTGTCCGCGTGCGGGCGCTCTGTGGGCTGGCTCGCGATCGCTTCGGCGACTTCGGCCAA
Source organism: Gemmatimonadota bacterium (assembly GCA_041577935.1). Lineage (GTDB taxonomy): Bacteria > Gemmatimonadota > Gemmatimonadetes > JACCXV01 > JAHWKZ01 > CAMYLR01. The sequence goes on from JBFGIA010000016.1 coordinate 24,916, forward strand.
CGTCGCGTCGCCGGCGAAAACCTCGTCCGTGACCGTTGCGCCGTACGCCATCTCCACTTGTGTCATGAGCTCGACCCGGTCGAGTGAAGACAACGCGTCTTCGAGTCGCGTGTCGCGCGCCAAGTCGGGTGACGCGACGCCGGTCAGATCTCCGACCATCCCGGCGATCGTATCGAACGGATCGACGGAAGTGCGTGCGGCCGTGGCGCCGGTTGAAGTTGGGGCTTGTCGCTGCAGCCATTCGCGCACATCCGCGCGTCGCGGCTTTCCGGTTCGCGTGCGCGGAAAATCGGGCTCTGGCCAGACGCGCCACGATCGTACCCGCGCCGCGTCAGGCAGCTCGCGGTTGGCCTGCGTGACGGCGGGTTGAGCGTCGACGCCGGGACGGACGACGAGCACGGCGCTCACCGCTCCAGGCGGCGGCCACGGCCGCTCCAACACCACCGCATCGAGGACCCCGGGTTGTCGCTTGAGCGCGGCGACTACGGGTTCCGGATCGACATTGACCCCGGCGGTCGTCACGATGCGCTCACCCATCCGACCTAGAAACGTGAGTCTTCCGCGATCGTCCCACCGCCCCAGGTCACCGGTGTGAAGCCATCCCTGATCGTCGACGGCCGGCCCGCCGACCCGGGCAGCGACGACGTTGGCACCACGCACAAGGATCTCGCCGTCGGTAGCGATCCGAACCTCCACGCCGGGCAGCGGTTTGCCGAGCGATCCTGGAGTGGTGTCGAACGGATGATTCAGTGTTACCAACGGCGCCGTCTCGGTTAGGCCATACCCCTGAACGACGACGTACCCGAGCGCCCGCCACAGAGACTCGGTCGCTGTTTCTAGCGGCCCGCCGCCTGACACGACCGCGATCAGGCGATACCCGACGAGCCGACGCAGCGGCGCGAACATTGCCCATCGCACCGGCCACGAACGGTTGCGGGCGACCTCCAGCTTGCGGCTCATCTCGTCCGCGCCCCAGAGCGCCACGCCCTGCGACTCGAGGTGGCGGCCGAGGAGCGAAAGCGTACGCGGTACGGTGGCCAACACCCAGGCCCGTTCGTCGCGCAGCGCACGGGCCAAATCGGGAGCCGGCATCGGATCGAGCTGGGTCGCGCGCGCGCCCAAAAGCGGCGGCAGAAAAACGCCCATGACCTGACCGTACAGATGAGATAGCGGCAGCGATACCGCGATCCGGATCGCGGGAGTCAGCCGCAGCGCCCAGCGGTACTTTTCGATCTCGTTGGTGAGCGAGTCGAGCACCGAGCTCAGGTTTCGATGGGTGACCGGCACGGCCTGAGGTGCGCCGGTCGTGCCCGACGTGGTCACGATCTCGGCGACGCGACCCGGGTCGTCCGATGGCCACTCAATCGGTGACGGCGCGATGTCGTGGTCGTCGCGCCAATCGATCACCACGTGTGGCAATCCGAGATCGAGGTCCGGGACCTCGGGTTCGGTGCACAGTGCGCGCAACTCGAGGTCGAGTGTCAGCTGGCGCAAGTGCTCCGGCTCAAACGACAGGTCGAGCGGTACCGCAACCCCGCCGGCGCGCAGTGTGCCAAAGAACCCGGCGTGCCACAGCGGTCCGTCGTTTAGCGCCAACGCCACGCGATCGCCGGCTTGGACGCCGTGTGCGGCGAGTGTGCCCGCAACGTGTTCGGCACGACTCGCGATCTCGCGCCCGCGCAGGCCTCTTCGCCGCCACCGGTCGGCACGTCGGGCAGTGAGTCGTGCGCTGTGCCGGTATCGCTCTAGGTAGGCGAGGAGATCGTTTCTCGGTTCCTGCGTGGCCGGCATATGAAAAATGTAGCGCGCTGTCCACGGCAGCCAAGGTCGCTGATACCGGCGCCGGGGCCCGAATACGCCGCAGCGAGTACCATTGCTCGGTGAGAGTACGCGTCGGCCGCCGGGCAATCGACATCTCGAACCCCGACAAGGTGCTGTTCGCGCGTGCTGGGTTCACGAAGTCGGATGTAGTCGAGTACTACCGTCGAGTCGCGCCTACGATGTTGCCGTACGTTCGCGGTCGACCGGTCACGTTGCACCGGTATCCGGACGGGATCGACGCCGCCGGATTCTATCAGAAGGAAGCCGCGGATTACTTTCCGTCGTGGGTTCGTACTCAGCGAGTGACGAAGGAAGGTGGCTCGCTCAGCATGGTGATCGTCAATGATGCGGCCACACTGGTGTACTTAGCCGGACAGGCGATGATCACCCCGCACGTCTGGCTCTCGCGCGTCGATCGTATGAGAAACCCCGATCGGATGATCATCGATCTGGACCCGTCCGATGACGCGTTCGAGGCCGTTCGCCAAGCCGCCAAGTGGGTGCGTGCGCGGCTCGAAGAACTGGGACTCGTGTCGTTCGTCATGACGACCGGATCGAGTGGACTGCATGTGGTTGTTCCGCTCAAGAGAACAGCGTCGTTCGAAACCGTTCGTCGTTTTGCACGCCGGGTCGCCGACGAGTTATCGGAAGAACACCCCGCCGTTCTCACCACCGAACAGCACAAAGCGAAACGACGCACGAGGGTCTATCTGGATACACTGCGAAACGCGTACGCTCAGACAGCGGTCGCACCGTACGCGTTGCGCGCTCGTCCCGACGGTCCGGTGGCGACCCCACTCGCCTGGAACGAGCTGGACCAACACGACATGAGCCCGACCCGGTACACGCTCCAGACGGTCTTAGAGCGGCTCGAGGCGATCGGCGATCCGTGGACAGGGATTGGCCGCCGCGCGCGATCGATCGCCGGAGCGCAGCGCAAGTTGGGGGATCGATGAGCGATATCATGATCCCGAAGCGCAACGGTGGTGAGAGAAAGCGGTTCGACGCGATGGTCGTGGGCACCGGGCCAAACGGTTTGGCGGCGGCGATCATGCTGGCGCGTGAAGGATACGCCGTGCGCGCCTACGAAGCCGCGGCCACCGTCGGCGGTGGGATGCGATCGGCGGAGCTGACGCTACCCGACTTCGTGCACGACGTATGCTCGGCGATCCACCCGCTGGGTGTCGGCTCGCCGTTCTTTCGCACGCTGCCGCTGACCAAGCACGGACTCGACTGGGTGCAACCCGATGCGCCGCTGGCACACCCGTTGGATGGTGGCACGGCGGTCGTGCTCGAGCGTGGCGTCGCCGAAACTGCGGCCGGACTGGGTGACGACGGCGAACCCTACCACGCGCTCATCGATCCGCTGGTGACACGATGGGGGTCGATCGTCGACGACGTCCTCGGGCCCGCCGGTTGGCCACGTCGGCCGATCGCGATGGCGCGGTTCGGAGCCCGTGCGCTCCCATCGGTGGAGTCGCTTTGCAGCCGGCACTTCACGGGGCGACGCGCAGCGGCGTTGTTCGCCGGTTTGGCCGCGCACTCGATTCTGCCACTCGATCGTAGGTTGACGGCTGGCGTCGCGCTGACGCTCGGTGTTCTGGGCCACGCTGTCGGCTGGCCGCTGTCCCGCGGCGGGTCGCAACGGATCGCCGACGCGTTGACGGCGCACCTGCAGTCGCTCGGTGGAGAGGTAGTAACTAACGCTGCCGTTGCTTCGCTCGACGAGCTGCCCGCGGCGCGGGTGGTGTTGCTGGACGTCACCCCGCGGCAGCTCGTCGCGATCGGTGGCGATCGAATGCGGCCGCAGTATCGCCGCCGGCTCGAGCGTTATCGATACGGTCCCGGCGCGTTCAAGGTCGATTGGGCGCTGGACGCGCCGATCCCGTGGGCAGCACCCGAGTGCGCCCGTGCGGCGACCGTACACGTCGGTGGGACCGCCGACGAGATCGCGCTCTCTGAGCGGGCCGCATGGCAGGGCGACATCGCCGAGCACCCGTTTGTGCTGTTGGCGCAGCCGACGCTGTTTGATCCATCCCGCGCGCCGGCGGGAAAGCACACCGCTTGGGCTTACTGCCACCTTCCGCATGGCTCGCGGGTCGACATGACCGACCGGATCGAGGCCCAGGTCGAGCGGTTTGCCCCTGGTTTTCGCGATCGGATCATCGAGCGTCACACCATGGGACCACTTGAGCTCGAAGCGTACAACCCTAACTACGTGGGCGGTGATATCGGCGGTGGCGTGATGGATATGAAGCAAGCGTTTGCTCGCCCGGTAGCGAGCCGCGACCCGTACCGAGTGCCGACCGAAGGGCTCTACCTGTGCTCGGCGTCGACACCGCCCGGGGGTGGCGTGCACGGAATGTGCGGTTACCACGCGGCGCGCTCAGCGCTGCGACGCTCTTTGCGGTAGGCGCTGATTGCCCGGCAGCGAACGAGCCATCACATTCGCATGATGACCAGCGTATCATCGAGTCTCGGCCGAACGACGTTGTTCGTTGGTGTCTTGGCGTTTCTTTCCGCGGTGGATGCAGCCGCTCAATCGAACGCGCCGCAGATCTTCTACGAACAGGATGGTCGCGGCACAGCGATCGTGATGATCGCCGATTGGGCCAACGACACGTCGAGTTGGCTCCACATCCTGCCCTACCTGCGTGACCACCATCGGCTCATTCGTTACGACGTGCGAGGCCAGGGTCGGTCAGAGGCAGCCGCCAACGGCGACTACTCGCTCGATGCGCATCGCGACGATCTGGGCCGTGTCCTCGACGGGCTCGGTCTCGAACGCGTGCACATCGTGGCGACCGGATTGAACGCCCGGATCGCGATCGCGTTCGCACACGGTTCACCGGATCGCGTGCGCTCGATGGCGCTGCTCAATCCGCACCTGGCGTGGACGCGCGACGAGCTGTCGTGGTGGGATCGGTTTCTCGACGCCTACGATCAGGTCGGCGAGCCTTCGCTCGGCGAGTACACGGCGCTGTTTGTCGAGCGCTGGTTCGGAACCCTATTCGCCAATCGCGAGCCTTGGGTCACGCCGTTCTACGACCTCATGTTTCGGCGCCAGGCGCCGGCCGCGTTGATCACCTCGATCCGCTGGTGGCTGTCGACCGACCTGTCGCTCGACACCGAGCGCCAGGTAACGGTTCCAGTGCTTCTGGTGCGCAGCGATCGCGGCGGGCCCGCGGTCGGCGAGCCCCGCCTCCGGCAGGCATTTCCGCGGATGCGGCAGATCCGAATCGACCAGAGTGGCCGCATGCCTCAGATTGACGCGCCGCGCCAGCTCGGCCCCGAGCTGGCGTCACTGTTTGGAGAAATCGACCGCACCGAGCCGGAATAACCCCGGCTGTGTCGTTAGCTCACTCTTTGCGTTGGTAGATACCGGTGAACCACGGCGACCACTCGTTTTTTTCGGCGTCGTACTGCTCGAAGTGCTGGCGCACGGTGCCGTCTTCTTGTGGTGTCCACAAGCCCATGAATTCGGCGGTTTGACCGTTGCGTTGATAGACGATCTCACCCCGTAGCTGCATCGACCCGTCGTCGGTCAGGCCACCTTCGTAGTCGATGACCGCGGCTTGACTGACCCATACCTGACGCCACTTGTCGGTTCCCGGATCGTAGTAGTTGTAGCTCTGACCCGTGCCCCCGTTGGTGCTCGTCCAACGCTCGACGACCAGGCAGCCGTTCTCCTCGTACTGTATGGAGTTGTCGCCGGCCTTCGTGCCATCGAGGGTAAACACCTCCCACTCACCGACCCAGAAGTCGAACTCGCGGTATCGCGGGTTCTCCTCGCAGGGGTTGGTCTGTTGGTCTTGAGCGACCGCAGCGCCGACCGAGAAAACGAACCCCGCCAGGACCAGACATGCTGTGCGCATCGAGCCTCCTTCTTAGTTTCTTGTCAAGAATGACTAAATATATTCAAATGATGCCGTAAGCACCATCGACGAGCCTCCGGCGTGATTGACGCTCCCCAATCCCAGGTGTATCTTAGCGTTCCCCCCAAAAAATGGGCACGGGAACACGCTCTTTGACAATTGAAGTGTCTGTCCTTGTAGGGCAGCC
>JBFGIA010000017.1:0-30597 GCA_041577935.1 Gemmatimonadota bacterium
CTCGCCGGTGTTGATCCCCAGATCGTTCCGGTTCTTGTCGTACCAATAGTGGATCGTGATCTCGTCACTTGGCGCCATCGGGTCGGCGTGCAGCCAGCGCACCAGGATCGGATCCGCTGTTTGCACTCTTAGCCAGCAGTAGGTGACGTTGCCGCTGACGCCCGGCCGTGGGTCGGGAGTGTTGCAGACAGGCGAGTCCGCGGCCTCGACCACCGCGATCGCGAATTGAGTTGGCCACGTCGACCTCAGATACGCGATGTGGTCCGCCAGATCGTTCCCCGGCGAGAGCCGGAGCACGTGATCAGCCTGAGGGCGGGCCGCGGTCGGGCCGAGCAGGCCCAACCCGAGCCATAGCGTGAGCGCGCGGGCGAGCTTGGGCTTCATTCCCCCGCTAAAACGGCAAGCCCCGTGCCGAAGTTCGAACCTCCGCCGGGGCCCGAGCGACGGGGTATCTTTCCGTGGTGGTCATTGGAGGCAGCGACTATTACGACAAGACTCCAGCCGCGGCCGCGCGGTACGACGCACTTCACGCAACTCAGAACGAGGACACCGCTTTTTACGTCGAGGAGGCTCGGAACCACGGCGCGCCGGTGCTCGAGGTCGGGTGCGGCACGGGTCGAGTGACGCTGGCGATCGCCGAAGCCGGTGTCCGAGTCGTGGGCATCGATTCGAGCGCGCATATGTTGGAGGTGGCGGCGAGCAAGCGAAGCCGAGTGCCGGAGGATGTCCAGAGGCGGATCGCTCTGGTGCGCGGTGACATGCGGAGTTTCGCGTTTCGGCGGACGTTCGCGCAGGTCTTAATGCCGTACCACGTGTTTCAGTCGATGCTCGAGATCACCGATCAGTTGGCGGCGCTGGCCGCGATTCGATCGGCGCTGACACCTAAAGGTCGGCTGGTGTTCAACGTCTTTGACCCGCGCGTCGATCTGCTCGCCGGGGATAACCACGACCCGCTGCCGGTGCAGGACTCTGGCCGCGAGTACCGCGACGACCGTGGTCGGGTGCGCGAGCGCTTCACCGTGCGCTACGACCTGCCCGCTCAGTTGCTTGACGTCACGTTTATCTATGAGCGGTTGGATGATACCGGCGCGGTCGTTGCGAGAGAGTTCGAGCCATTGAGGTTGCGTTACTTTCACCGGTTCGAGATTGAACACCTGCTGCATCGAGCGGGTTATGTGATTGAGGCGCTGTACGGAGGGTGGAAGCGAGAACCGTTCGATCGGAACGGCCAAGAGATGATATGGACCGCGCGAAGGAGCGATTGACGATGGAAGCGCACCCCAAGCTCGAGCCAAAGTCGCCCGAGACCGATATCGAGACCGCCAAACGGTTGGTCACGGCGCGGACCGCGATCGACGATGCGGTCGGGCAGGTGATCATCGGGCAGGAGAGCGTTCGGGAGTTGCTTACGATCGCGCTCCTGGCCCGGGGCCACGGGCTGTTGGTCGGCGTCCCGGGATTGGCCAAGACGCTGCTCGTCCATACGCTGTCGCAGGCGCTCGATTGTCGCTTCAGCCGCATCCAGTTCACTCCCGACCTCATGCCGAGCGACATCACCGGCACTGAGGTCATCGAAGAGGACCCGGAAACCGGTAAGCGCAGCTTGCGGTTCCTGCCGGGTCCGATTTTCGCGCACGTGCTGCTGGCAGACGAGATCAATCGCACACCGCCAAAGACCCAGGCCGCCCTGTTGCAGGCGATGCAGGAGCGTGAGGTCACAGCCGGCGGTGCGACCCACATGCTCGAGGAGCCGTTCTTCGTCCTCGCTACTCAGAACCCGATCGAGCAGGAGGGCACTTACCCGCTCCCCGAGGCGCAGCTCGACCGGTTCATGTTCGAGTTGACGATTGGATATCCCGAGCGAGTCGAGGAGGTGGCGATCGTTCGGGCGACGACCGGGGAAGCGGTGACGGCCGTCGATCCCGTCGTATCGCGGGTCGAGCTGCTGTCGTTCCAGGATCTGGTGCGACGCGCTCCGGCCGACGATTCGGTGGTCGCTTTTGCGGTCGAGTTGGCGCGGCGAAGCCGTCCCGATCACCCCCAAGCGCCGGAGGCGATCCGCGAGTACGTGGGCTGGGGTGCAGGGCCGCGCGCCGGTCAGTTCCTGATTCTCGGAGCCAAGACGCGGGCCCTGCTCCACGGCCGGGTGGCCCCCGATCGGGCCGACGTCCGCACCCTGGCACCGGCGGTGTTTCGTCATCGGCTGGTTCTCAATTACGAGGCCGAAGCCGCTGGAGTGACCGTGGACCAGCTGATCGCCGAGCTGGTGACGGCCGCTGATAGCGCGCCCAGCTAACGATGGGTCCGGTCGCCCCGCTCCGACCACCTACGCCAGAGCCGGCGCTCCTTCCGCCAGCCGAGCTGCTCGCCTTAGGCGGGTTGGACCTCATATCCCGGCTCGTGGTCGATGGCTACCTGAGCGGTCGGCATCGGAGCCCGAACCGAGGCGGGTCGCTCGAGTTCGCCGAGCACCGTCCCTACGTCCGCGGCGATGACCTGCGACGCGTCGACTGGAAAGTGTACGGCCGTACCGATCGCTTCTTCATCCGCCAAAGCGACGCCGAAACCAATCTCCGCGCTACGCTGGCGATCGATGCCAGCGCGTCGATGGGTTTTGGCGCCGGCGGACGGCCAACGAAATGGGCGTATGGCCGCGCGGTCGCGGCTGCACTTGCGCATTTGCTGCTGGCCCAGCACGACGGGGTCGGGCTGGCGGTGTTTGACGCCGAGCTCAAGGCGTTTCTACCGCCGCGCGCCACCGAGGCTCAGCGCAGCCGGATCTTGGAGACCCTCGAAGGATTGGAGCCGGCTGGTGAGACCGAGCCCGCGGAGCCGTTCCGGCAATTGGCCGAGCGGTTGCCCCAACGCGGTTTGCTGGTGTTGATCTCCGACTTGCTCGGACCCCCGGAGGTCTTTCTCCCCGGGCTGCGGTACTTCCGGCAGCGGAGGCATGAGGTGGCCGTGTTTCATGTCCTCGACCCGGTCGAGCGTACGCTTAGCGGCTTGGGCGAGACCGGCGCGCTAGCGGACATCGAGACTGGACACGTCGTACGCGGCACCCCGGCGGCATTGGCAAGAGGTTATCGTGACGAGTTGGCCGCTCTCGAGGCCGCCTATCGAGCTCAGGCCCACGATCGGGGCTTCGATTTCGTATCGCTGACTACGGAAGAACCGCTGGGCGCGGCCCTCGCGCGATACCTCCACGGACGTCGCTTGACCCCGCCGGTTTCCACCGTAAACCGTTGATAGGCACCCTAGTTACTCCTTTTAGTCGAAGGGGACCGAAAGGGCGGCGATAGGGGTGCGGTTCCTAGCTCCGTATGCGCTTCTGGCGCTGCCGTTGGCGCTCGTGCCGCTCTGGCTCGCGTGGCGGTCGCAGCGATCACAGTCGCCGACCCGCTTCTCGTCGGTGTATCTGGTCGAGCGTGCTCGTCTGGACCCGACGCGGCACATCTTGACTCGCTCTCGCTGGGTCGAGTTGCTTCGCGCGTTGGTGATCGGCCTCGTTATCATGGCGGCGGCGCGTCCCGTCGGCCCCGGCTCCGGCGGTCCCGAGTCTCACTTTTCAACCCGGTTGGTGGTTGCGGTCGATGTTTCAGCAAGCGTTGGTCAGCGCCGCGAAGGGGTGACCGCCTGGTCGGCTATTCAAACCTGGGCCGACAGCCTGCTGGCCATGGTCGGTCCCGACGACGAGGCTGCATTAGCGGCGGTTGCCGACGGGATCGTTGGCTGGTGGGATGGGCCGCCGGATACGTTGCGGAGACAGCTCACCGCGCTGGTCCCGACGGCCCGAGCGAGCGACTGGCCGCGGACGCTGTCCGCGCTGGCCGGACGGTTGGAAGGCGACGGGGAGGGTTATCTGCTGACCGATGGAGCCCAGGGTCCTGGCGGTCGGCTGACAAACGAGGAGTGGGCCGACCCGGTGGGCGGGTTGTCGAGTGGCCACCGGGTCGTCCGCACGTGGCAGCCCGGTCTGGGTGTAAACCGGGGTCTGGTCGCCGCCCAGCCAGAGCCCAGCGGCGAGGTGGCGCTTGGAGCCCGCACTTGGGGGCAGGAGGAGCCGCAGTCGTTGCTTGCCGGGCAATTGACGGGCGATCAGGTGATAAATGCGCAGCCCATTCCGGCAGATGGGAGTCTTGGGGCGGCGCGATGGGCGGTTGAAGACACCGCGACCTTCGCCCTGCTGGGGTCAGATCGGCTGGCGGCTGACGATCGGTTTTATATGGCCCGCGGCGGGCCGAGCGGTGTCTATAGGGTGGCACGGTGGGCACCACCGGATGAGCCTCCCGAGTCGGGCGCGCTGTTCTGGGAGGCCGCGCTGGCGGCGGCGCCCCGGGCGCCGCTAGTGGAGCAGACCGGTTCGCTAGCTGATCTCGTTGACCGGGCGCCCGATGTGGCGCTGCTGCCGCTGCGAAGCTACCGGACGGATCAAGCGGCGCTGCTGGCCGAACTCGCGCAGACCGGAACGCGACTGCTGTTTGCCCCCAGCTGCCCCGATCCGGCCTGTGTCCCCGATGGTGAATGGCTGCCCAACGGGGCGCTGGGCACACCGGCGTTGGCGTGGAGATTGGCTCCCGCCGATCGACGGGCCCGGCTGGCGGGCGAGCCGACCCCGGTTCAAGCCCCGGTTGTCGTTCCGGATCACTTGCTGGCTCGGGTGCCGGTCCGACCGGCGATCGACATCGCGCCGACGGCTTCCGATTGGCGCTGGGAGTTGGCCACCGGCGCGCCGGCACTATGGGTCAAGGGCTCGGTTGCGGTTTGGCTGGTACCGTTCGGCCCGCCCGTGAGCCGAATCGGCACGACACCGGTCTTCGCGCTCGTGGCCGACGCCGTTATGGCGGCGTGGGACGCACGATGGCGGACCGCCGGTGGTAGCCTGCGGCCCGGCCAGTCGGTACAGCTCGAGTCGAGCGGCGGCACGGTCATCGGCCCATTGCATGTCGCACCACTTGCCCGTTGGGAAGTCCCGCCCGGCGGAGTCGGGCCGGGCCTCGAGCGCGTCGGGCTCTACCGGGTGGACGGGGAACGGGCGAGCTTCGTGGCGGTCAACGGGGAGTCAGGCGAGGGCGACCTTACGCCGATCGACCCCGAGGCCTGGGAGGCCGCTTGGGGCGCCGCGCCGGTGAACGACGAGGCGTGGCGGGGAGAGCTGTTTCCGCGTCGACGCGGACCGGAGCTGCGGTCCTGGTTTCTGGCGCTCGCGCTGGTCGGCCTTGCCGTCGAGGCGTTCTTGAGGCACCGGGTTCTCAATAAATAGAGTTGTAGAAGACCTATGATGCGCATCCCGGCGATCGCCACTCGGTTCCGCGCTTCGCCCAGCTATCGCGCTGTTCGTCGTGCGCTGGCGTCTGGTGGCTCGGTACACGCGAGCAACCTGGCCGGCTCGAGCAAAGCGGTCCTGGCAGCCGCGGTCGCCGAGGACCTGTCAGCGCCGGTGCTGGTGCTGACCGCTTCCACCGACACAGCCGAAACGTGGGCAACAGATCTCGAGGCACTGGCCGGCGAGACCAACGTTGGTCTCTTCCCGCAATGGGAGATCCTGCCGTACGAGGATCGCTCGCCGCAGCGGGAGATCGAGGGCCAGCGGCTGGAGTTCATGGTTGGCCTGCTCGAACGAACGATCGCCATTGGGGTCGCACCGGCGCGGGCAGTCGCACAGCAGGTGTTGGCGCCAGCCGCGCTCAATACGCGGATCGTGCGCCTTGCGACCGGTGGGCGAGTCGATCTGGAGGACCTCGCTCGGCACCTCACCAAAATGGGCTTCGAGCGCGAGGCGATGGTCGCCGACGTCGGCACGTTCAGCGTCCGCGGTGGTATCGTCGACGTCTTCAGCTACCGCCACTCGCACCCGGTCCGGATCGAGTTGGCTGACGACGAGATCGCCTCGATCCGGTCATTTGATTTGGCCACTCAGCGTTCGGTCGAGCCGCTCGACCGAGTCGAGATCCTGCCGGCTCGCGAACGCACCGCTTCGGGACCCGCCGACGAGTCTGACGAGGCCTCGGCCGCCAGTCAGGACCTCAGACCGGTGGCGGATTACCTGCACCCCGATTGTGTGATCGTCGTCGACGAGCCGGAACGCGTGAAGGCGGCGCTGGAACACGGTTGGGAGGAGGTCGTGCGCCGATACGATGAAGCCGATGATGATCGATCGCTCCTTCCACCGGACAAGTTGTACCTCGACCCCACCGGGGTAGAGCGCTCTATGGCTTCGTTTCGCCGGCTCGATGTCGAAGCGTTGCACATGATGAATCCCAAGGGTGGAGCAGCGTCGACCCGATTCGAGACCCGCGAGCCCGCGCCCATTCAAAGATCGGTACCGCGGCTGATCGAGTTGCTGCGCGACGATCTCGCCGGCCGCGCGCAACCGGTCATCCTGTGTGACAACTGGGGCCAACTCGAGCGACTCGCGGAGCTGCTCCCGACCGATCTCGAAGCGGTGACGCTCGACGTCGGCGCGCTAAACGGTGGTTTTGTCGATGCTGATGCTGGCCTGGCGGTCTACACCGACCACGAGATCTTTGCCCGTCGCCGTCGTCCGCGCCGCCGCAGGCGCTACGCTTCGGCGCCAGCCGAACTCCACCTCACCGAGGTCGCGGCGGGTGACTTCTTGGTGCACCTCGATTACGGAGTCGGCCGCTACACGGGGCTCGAGCGACTGCGTCTTGCCGACCACGGCGAGGTCGAGGCGCTACGACTCGAATACGACGCCGGCGAGGTCCTCTATGTACCCGTCGAGCAGATCGGACAGGTCGAGAAGTTCAGCAGCCCCGAGGGAACGGTGCCGTCGCTTCATCGACTGTCGTCCCCGCGCTGGGAACGACAGAAGGCGCGCACGAGGGCCGCGATCGCCGAGCTCACCGAGGAGCTACTCCAGCTCCATGCCAAGCGCGAGTTGGCGCCTGGCTTCGGGTTTAGCGCCGACACCGATTGGCAACGCGACATGGAAGCTGCGTTTGTCTACGAGGACACGCCCGATCAGCGAGCCGCGACGGAAGCGGTCAAGCGCGACATGGAGAGACCACGGCCGATGGACCGGTTGATCTGTGGCGACGTGGGCTACGGTAAGACCGAGGTCGCGATTCGGGCAGCGTTCAAAGCCGTCCAGGACGGTAAGCAGGTCGCCGTGTTGGCGCCGACGACGGTGCTCGCCGCGCAGCACCTGGAGACTTTTGGCGAGCGGCTAGCGGATTACCCAGTCAAAATCGGAATGCTGTCGCGATTCAACACACCGTCCGAGAATCGCACCGTGATCGAAGAGTTAGGAACAGGCGGGCTGGACATCGTGATCGGGACGCACCGGCTGCTGTCGCGCGACGTCGTGTTCGCGGATCTCGGGCTCATCGTCGTCGACGAGGAGCAACGCTTCGGGGTCCGGCACAAAGAGCGACTTCGTGCGCTCAAGACGAGCGTTGACGTGCTGACACTGTCGGCGACACCGATCCCGCGCACGATGCAGATGAGTCTCATGGGCCTGCGCGAGATGAGCTTGATCGAGACGCCACCGCGAGACCGAACCCCGATCGTGACGTGGGTCGCTCTCTACGACGAGGAGTTGATCGACGAAGCGATCCGGCGCGAGGTCGATCGTGGCGGCCAGGTGTTCTTCGTCCACAATCGTGTGCAGACGATCGACGCCACCCGGCGCCGCATCGAGCGACTGGTGCCCGACCTGCAGCTGGCGATCGCCCACGGGCAACTTCCCGGTCATCAGCTCGAGGCGGTGATGATGCGGTTCTTCCGGGGCGAGATCGACGTGCTGGTGACGACGGCGATCATCGAGTCCGGGCTCGACGTCCCGACCGCCAACACGATCATCGTCGATCGCGCCGACCGCTTCGGCCTGGCCGATCTGTACCAGCTTCGGGGGCGGGTTGGCCGCTCGCACCATCGAGCCTACTGCTACCTGCTTTCGTTACCGCGCCGAGCGATGACGCGCGACGCCGAACGGCGGCTCAAGGTGATCGAAGAGCACACCGATCTTGGAGCCGGCTATCGGATCGCGCTGCACGACTTGGAGATGCGCGGGGCGGGTGATTTGTTGGGCGCCGATCAGTCCGGTTTTATCGCCGCCGTCGGGTTTGAGACGTACCTGCGGTTGCTCGAAGAGACCGTGCGTGATCTCAAGGGCGAGGACGAGAAGGCCACCGCCCCACCGGAGTTGGTCTTCGATGGGGACGCGTATCTGCCCGCCGAGTACGTTCCCGACGACCAGCAGAAACTGGCCCTCTATCGCCGGCTGGCTCGGCTCCGCGAGGTGGGAGCGATCGACGACTTCGCGGCCGAGCTCGAGGATCGCTACGGCCCGCTCCCGGATCCGGCCCGGCATTTGTGCACGGCGGCCCGTTTCAAGGCCCTCGGCACGGCGGCTAGACTCGAGCGGCTAAGGCTCAAGCCGCACCGCGCAATGGCGGAACTGCGCTGGCCAGTGGGGGTAGAGCCTAGATTGAAGGCGATTCAGGCGGCCGCGGGTGAGTTGGTCGAACTGACAGTGCAACGAGTCGAGCCTCTACACCTCGTGCTCGCCGCGCCGGACTACCCGACGTTGCTGGAAGTGCTCGAAGCCGGCTTGCGAGCCTGGGTGCCTGACTCTATCGTCACTTGTTGACCGCCCCATCCGAATAGCGGCTTACCCGATACTCATACACGAGGTGTTCCGTGATTGTCAGGCAATCGCTCGCGACCCTGAAAGGGTCGATCGTGGCGCTCGCGCTGGCTGTGGCCTGCGGGTCCGGCAACGACGGCGCGGTAGCGACCGTTGACGATAAGACGTTCACCGTCGACGACGTAGTCGAGTACATGCAACAGGCGGGCTACGGCGCCAACCGCGAAGCGGTGGAGCGCGCCGTCGACGAGCTCGTAAAGATGCACCTGGTCACCCAACGCGCTCGCGAGCGGTACACGTTGACCGCATCCGACAGTCTCCGGTTGACGGAAATGCGCGAGACACTGATGTGGAACCAGTTCCGCGAGGACGTGATCCACAAGAATGTGACGGTGGACGAAGAGGAGTTGCGGACCTGGTACGAGGAGAACGTGGGCGAAGAAGTGAACGCTCGACACATCTTGATTCGTGCCCAGGCGAGCGACCCCGATTCCGTTCGACAGGCGGCCAAGGCGAAAGCCGAATCGTTGTTGGAAGAGGTCAAGGCTGGAGCCGACTTCGCGTCGCTGGCGGAAGAGAACTCGGACGATCCGGGGAGCGCTCAGCGCGGTGGCTCGCTGGGTTACTTCTCACGCGGGCAGATGGTGGGACCGTTCGAGGAAGCTGCCTTTGGAACGCCGGTGGGTGAGGTCGCTTCCGATATCGTGGAGACACAGTTCGGCTATCACGTGATAAAGGTCGAGGATCGACGCAAGCAGACATTCGAAGAGTTGCGTGAGGAGATTGAAGAGCAGCTGGCTCGGCCGGAGCGACAGGAAGCCGAGCAAGCGTTCCTCACGAGCCTAATGGAAACCAGCTCGATCGAGTTCTACGAGACCAACATCGACCGGCTTATCGAGCTGATTGAGAACCCCCCTCCTGGTGACATCGAATCGGAGGAGCGTGATTTGCCGCTGGCGACGTTCACGGGAGGCGAGATCAAGCTCGGCGACATCTGGAAGCTGTACGAGATGCTGCCCGAAGCGAATCGTCGAACGATCGCGACGCTCGACCAGGCGACGATGGTCCAGGCTCTGTCTTCGATCGTCCAGCGGCGTGTGGTGTTGGCGCGCGCGTCGTCCGAGGGGACGGAGCTCGACTCGACCCGACAGGGCGAGTTAGAGGAACGCATAGATCTCCTATGGGCGCAGTCGTATCTCGGTCAGCTTCTGGAAAAGCAGAGCGAGGTCGCCGACTCAGAGGTGCGGCAGTACTTCGACGAGCATCGAGAGTTCTATCGCGGCCAGACGTTCGAGGACGTTCGCGAGCAAGTCCGAAGTGTGCTGATCGGTCAGCGCAGAGATCAGTTCCGGGATCCGGAGTACCAGCGCGAGCTGATGACCGCGGTTGCCGACTCGCAAGCCGAGAAGGTGTCGTTGCAAACCAACGAAGCGCTCTACGAACGCGTGTTGGCGACGCTCAAGAAACGGTTGGCGGAGGACGAGACGGGAGCCAGCAGCTGACGATGATTCGAGGGGTGACCCTGTGCTTGGTGCTGGCGTCCAATGTTTGGACGGCTGAAGTCAACGCCCAAGAGGAGGATGAGGCGGCCGAGATCCCGCTGACCGAAGAGGCGGAACCGACTCCCCTATCATTGGATCGCAGGCTGGGAGACCGCATCATGGCGGTCGTAGGCGACGACCTGTTGCTCGAATCAGAGTGGGTCGAGCAAACGCTCATTCTTGCCGAGCAGCTCGGGGTCGCCAGAGGAACACCACAGTTTGAGCTCATCGCCACCGAGGCGTTTGATCAGATCATCAGAAATCTTGTCATTGTCTCGGTCGCGCGACGCGATACGATGATCATGATCGATGAGGACCTGGTGCTGGAGCAGGTCGATCGTGAGATCGAGCAGATAAGCCAACGATTCCCCAGCGAGGCCGACTTTCGGCGCGAGCTCGAGCGCAGCCAGTGGGGAAGCTTGGCCGCGTATCGAGCCGACATACAGGACCGGAAACGTCGCGAGATGTTGGGTGAAGCACTGCTCGAGATACGGCGCGATGAGATCAAGGCGCCGACGATCTCGGATGCGGAAGTGCGAGCCTATTGGGACGAAAACCGGGCCGGTTTTGGCACTCAGCCGGTGACTATGCGATTCGAAGAGATCACCGTCACACTAAAGCCATCGGAGAGCGCGCGCGAAGCGGCCCGAAGTGCCGCCGAGGGTGTCATACAAGAGTTGGAGGCCGGGCTCGATTTTTCGAGCGCCGCCCGCCAGTACTCGGGCGACACGAGCACGCGGGAGGAAGGTGGCGATTTGGGATGGTTTGGTCGCGGACGGATGGTGGCGTCATTCGAGGAGGCGGCGTTCGGTGCCGTCGGCGGGGAACTCATAGGGCCGGTTGAGAGCCCGTTTGGATTTCACATCATACAGGTTTTGGATGAGCGGGCCGAGGAGCGGCGAGCGCGCCACATACTGCTTTCGTTCGAGCGAACCCAGGAGGATCGCGATCGGGCACGAGTCGAAGCCGAGTCGATCCGAGATCTGGTGCGAGGTGGCGCGGATGTCGATAGCCTGCAGGCGATTCATATGCCCGGCGACTCGACCGCCAGCGCACGCATCGAGTTCCCGGCATCTCAGCTGCCGCCGCTGTACCTGCGCGCGCTCCAAGACCTCGAAGATGGAGATGCAACAGTGATTGAAACCGCTACCGGGTTCAGTGTGCTGGTGAGTCGGGGACGCGGTGGTGGCGAAGAGATCACTTTCGAGGAGATCGCCCCTCGCATTCGCCAGCAGCTCGAACAAGAGCGCGCCGAGGAGGCGTTTGTCCAGCGCCTTCGGGAGCAAGTGTTCGTGGACATTCGGGTCCGGCCGGAGAGGGCCCTGGCCGACATCTGAGCGTCGCGGCCAGCGATGATTCTCTTCCAAAACGTCTCTAAGGAATACCCCAAGACAGGCTTCGCGCTGCGCGACGTATCGTTTCATCTGCGCCGCGGCGAGTTCGTCTTTGTCACCGGGCCATCGGGTGCCGGCAAGACGACGCTTGTGAAGCTGATCACGATGGAGGAACGCCCGAGCGCTGGGACTGTTCGCGTCTCGGGTTTCTCGTCGGATCGCATCAAGCGTCGCGAGATTCCGTACCTGCGCCGTCGCTTGGGGGTCGTGTTTCAGGATTTTCGACTGCTGAAGAACCGTACGGCGCGGGAAAACGTCGCCTTTAGCATGGAGGTCATTGGAACTCCTCGCGAGCAGATCGGGTTGGCTGTGCCGCGGACCCTGGCGGCGGTGGGTTTGGCCAGCAAGGCCGATCACTTACCCGCCGAGCTGTCCGGCGGCGAGCAACAGCGGGTCGCGATCGCTCGTGCGCTGGTCAACGAGCCCTTTGTCTTGCTCGCCGATGAGCCCACGGGCAACCTGGACGAGCGTGTGTCAAAAGACATCCTGCGCGTGTGCAAGGACATCAATCTTCGCGGCATGGCGGTCCTGTTTGTCACTCATGACCGAAGCCTCCTCGACGACCACGTCGGTGCGCGCGTGATCGAGCTCGATAGCGGCGTGCTTGTGAAGGACACCGAGGCCGGTGATTCCTAGCCGGCCGGCTTACTCGGGGCGGCCATGAGGTACACCCCGCGGGAGGCTTTCTTCGCCTTTCGCCGCGCCCCGCTGCTGACCGCTCTCTCCGTCGTAACAATCGCTTTCGCGCTCTATACGCTGGCCGTCTTCGGCCTGGTTTGGCTCAACATCGAGCGTGTGCTCGACGACGTGGCGCAAAGGGTTGAGGTCATCGTCTTCCTCGAGGATGGCACCGATCCCGGTGAGAGCGCGACGCTGATGAGTGAGCTGGCGACCTACCCTGAGGTCGACTCGATCGCGTACGTCTCCAAGGACGACGCACTGGCGCGCGCGCGCGCCGACCTGAGCGAATACCGGGACCTGTACGAGGATCTCGAGGTCAACCCGCTCCCGGCCTCGATCGAGGTCGCGCTCAAACCGGGTTTCCGCCGCAGTGCTCAAGTGAGGGAAGTCGCCGGCCGGGTCGAACAGTTCCCGTTTGTCGAAGAGGTGAAGTACGGGGAAGAGTGGGTCTCGAAGCTCAACTTCCTCCAGGATATTTCGTTGTTCTTGGGTTTGGTGGTGGGTGGAATCTTTGCCGCGGTTGCGTTTGTCGCGATCGGGGCGACGATCAACCTGGTGCTAATCGCGCGTGAAGACGAGTTCGCGATCATGAAGATGGTCGGTGCAACACCGGGTTTCATCGCACAGCCGTTTATTCTGGAAGGTTTTGCCAAAGGAGTTATCGGCGCAGTGCTCGCGCTGGTGCTGTTGACAGCGACGTTCAGCGCGCTCGAGCAACGTGTGTTGTCACTTGGCTTCTATACGCCGGCACAAATCGTGATTGGCGTCGCGTTGGGTGGGTTTTTGGGAGCGGTCGGGTCCGTCCTCTCGCTGCGTCGACACCTTTACGGCGGCACGACGTGATTCGTCTTTGGCCGCAGGTCGGGCTGGTGGCCGTCTTCTACGGCCTCATGCCGGTGGTGCCGAACGCGTTGGCCCAGGAAGATGCAGAGCTAGAGGCACAGCGGCAGCGGCTTGAGCAAATCCAACAGGAGATCAAAGACAAGCGCGCCGAAGCGGCGCGGCTCGGTGAACGCGAAAAGAGCGTGATTCGAGAGCTGCGGCAGGTGGAGCGGGAGCTCGGGGTCACCGAACAGCTCGTCGCAACCCTCGGCAATGAGATCGAGAGCCGCGGCCAGCAGATCGAAGAAGTGTCAAGATCACTGGCTCGCGCGCATGACGAGTTAGCGCTCAAGCGCCAAGTGTTGGCGCGTCGACTGCGCGCGATCTACAAGCTGGGTCGTTTCGGTGTGATCGAAATACTGTTCCGATCGGACTCGTTCGCGGACGCGCTCAGTCGCTACAAGTATCTGCGGTTGATCGCGGAGCAGGACGGACGACTGCTGGACCGAATCACGCGCTTGGAGATAGGGATAAAGGAGAACCTGGTCGCGCTCGGGCGGGCGCGGGAAGAGCTCGACCACGCGCGAGCGGCTCGCATGCGCCATGCGGAAGAGTTGTCAGCCACGGAGCAAGACCGGCAGCGCATGTTGGCCGTGGTCAAGGGTCGTCGTTCGGAGCAGCTTCGTGCCGCTCAGGAGCTGGAAGAGGAGACCGGCCGGATACAACAGCTGTTGGTCGTGCTCGAGCGGCGTCGAACCGAGCGTGAAGCCGAAGCCGCTCGGCTGGCAACCGCTGCCGGCCGGCGCGCGCCGGACCCCGCGGCTTCAACCCTCACCGCGGACGTGGGGGCGTTGGCGTGGCCGGTGGAGGGCGAGATCATCGCGCGCTTCGGTCGCGCTGTGCATCCGATTTACAAGACCGAGGTCGTTAACAACGGCATCGATATTCGCGCGCCGAGAGGCACGCCGGTCAGAACGGTCGGCGCCGGGGAGGTCGCCTACGTCGATTGGAACGGTAGCTATGGTCTAATGGTGATCGTCGATCATGACGGCGGGTATTATTCGCTCTACGCGCACCTCGATCGCGCTGATGTGACTGTGGGGCAGCAAGTCGGCCAGCGACAGGTGATCGGTGCGGTGGGCGAAACGGGGAGTCTGGTGGGGGCTCAACTTCATTTCGAGATTCGTGAAGGAGGTCGGGCGATCGACCCGATCGCCTGGCTGCAAAAGCGATGACGAATAGCACGCGCATCCGCGTGCTCGGGCACGACGCGCTCAAGACGGCGCTCAACGCCGCCATTGGCCGTCAGCGACTGGGGACTGCGTTATTGTTCTACGGCCCCGGTGGGGTCGGCAAACAGACCTTGGCCCGGTGGCTCGCACAGCGCCTGCTCTGCACGGACGATGGCGCAAAGTCCACCGGAGAGCCATGTGGCTCATGTGCTACGTGTCGTCGGTTGGCCGGCAACAATCACCCCGATTTCCATTGGTACTTCCCACGTCCAGCGGAGACCTATTACAAAGCCAACGCGCGCGCCGACGATCTCGCTCGTCGCGCCGGCGAACCGATCGCTCCAGCGACCTACGATCACCCGGCATCGTTTCGCATGGAAGACTTTCGAGCCGTTGCGCAACAAGCCGGGCGTCCCCCGTTTGAAGCGTCCGAGCAACTGTTCGTGCTGGGCGACGTCGATCAACACCCGCCGGGCGATGAGCCGACCGGCATGCTGATGAAGCTCCTCGAGGAGGTGCCACCACGCACGCGGTTCGTGCTGACCGCCACGCGGCCCGAAGCGCTACCCGCCACGATTCACTCTCGTGTGCAATCGCTGGCCATCCCCACCGTCGATGACGACGCGCTCCGGGCGTTTGTCGAAACTCGGCTCGAGATCCAAGCTCGAGATAGAGCTTCTCTGATCGCGCTTGCGGGTGGTCGACCGGGACGCGCTTTAGCGCTGGCCGACCCAGGGATCTTGGGGCTGCGGGAGTTTGCGGTGAAGTTGTTCGAGGCCGGGATGGCGGGTGGTGATCCGTACGCGTTCTTGCTCGCCACGCAGCTGCCGCGGGTACGAGAGCAGCACGAGCTCGTGTTTGAGTTCTTGCTCGGAATGGCCGAAGACGTGCTGGCGGTTTGTGTCGCCAACGGCGACGAGGGGACGGCCCTGCACCACCCTGATCTCTTGCCGCGCTACCGAGAAGCTTCTGGGCAAGGCGCGGTAGCACTCTCGGGCACGGCGCGCCAACTGGTCGAGGTCCGCGAGCACGTTTGGAGCAACCTGACCCCGACCCTGCTCTACTGGGAGGCGCTGCGCGCACTGGCCCCGTAGATTTTGGCCCCCATGGCCGAGCGCTACTACCTCACCACTCCCATCTACTACATAAACGATCGTCCCCACATCGGTCATGCGTACACGACGATGCTGGCCGATGTGCTGGCGCGGCGTCACCGGATGACCGGTGATGATGTCAGGTTCCTGACCGGCACCGATGAGCACGGCGAGAAGATCGTTCGGGCGGCTGCAGAACGCGGCGCTACGCCGCAGCAGCACGTCGACGAGTTGGCGCTGACGTGGCAGGCAACATGGGACGAGCTGGAGATTCGATACGATCGGTTCATCCGCACCACCGATGCCGACCACCTGGCGGTCGTCCAAAAGGCGCTCACGCAACTCCATGCAGGCACGACACCGGCCGGCGAACCGCTGTTATACCAGGACGCCTATCGAGGTTGGTACTGCGTCTCGGACGAGCGGTACTGGACCGAGAAAGACTTGCAGGATGACCGCTGCCCGGAGTGTGGCAAGCCGGTCGAGGAGATCGAGGAGTCGAACTGGTTCTTCCGTATGAGCGCCTATCAGGAGCCGCTGGTCGCTCACATTCGCGACAACCCGGGCTTCATCTATCCCGAGACCCGAGCCAACGAGATTCTGGGCTTTCTTCGAGAGCCCCTGGGCGACTTGTGCATCTCGCGGCCGAAAGCCCGGCTTGCGTGGGGCATCCCGTTCCCGTGGGATGATGGCTACGTAACGTACGTGTGGGTCGACGCGTTGCTGAATTACGTCACCGGCACGGTCGATTCCACTGCCGACGCAGACGGCAGCGCGGAGCGATCGATCGCCGCCTGGAACGAACACCCGGCGGATGTTCATTTGATCGGCAAAGACATTCTGACAACCCACAGCGTCTACTGGACGACGCTCCTGATGGCTCTCGGCTGGGCGCTGCCAAAACAGATTCTCGGCCACGGATGGTGGCTTTGGCAAGGCCGCAAGATCGCCAAATCGGTTGGCAACGTGGTTGACCCGGCCCAATTGACGGAGGTTGTCGGGGTTGACGGGCTGCGGTACTTCCTGCTTCGCGAGATGACCCTCGGACAAGACAGCACGTTTTCATACGAGTCCATGGCCAAGCGGCTTAACGCCGATCTCGCCAACGACTTGGGGAACCTCCACTCGCGGGTGACCAAGATGGTCGAACGGTACCTGGGGGGGCGCTTGCCACCCCGTGACGAGGTTGAGGGGCGGTCCGGCGAAGCGATGTTGAGAGAGCCGGCGGAGCGGTTGCTGGCCGATGGGGCCGAAGGGTCGGTTTCCCAGGCGTGGGGGGAGTGGCGAATCAACTTGGCGTTGGAGCGCATCGTAGGCTTGGTGTCGGCGACCAACGAGTACCTCGAGCGCCACGCGCCGTGGAAGCGGGCCCACGATCCGGATGCGCTGCCTGAGGTAGCAGCAGTGTTGGCGCACGCAGCCGAGGCGGTCAGGCTCTCGGCCGCTCTGGTCTGGCCGGTCGTTCCCGAACTCGCGGGATCGATCCTGGAGTCGCTCGATCAACCCGGCACTCCGCGCACAGACCAGCTGCGTTGGGGTGTGCTGGACGGCGGCTCGGTGCGGGTGGTGCCGCCGGTTTACCAGCGGCTTGAGCTCGAGAGGACGTAGCGGTGCCCGACCGGACGCACGATCGCGGTTGGGGAGAGTATCGGTTGGGGATCGTCGTGACGCTGGTGGTAGCCGCAGTCGTGATGACGGTGCTGCTACTCGGATCGCAACGCGGACCCTTCCTGCCTGACACACTGCCGTATTACCTCGAACTCGACGACGCGGCTGGGATCCGAGTCGGATCGTTCGTCCGGGTGGGCGGGATGCCAGCGGGTGAGGTGCGCGACGTCGAAATAGTGCCGCCGCGTCCACCGAAACCACCGCTTACGGGGGAAATCGTTCTACCGCCAGCGGAGTTCAAACTGACGGCTGACATCCGGATACAGATCGAGGTCGAGGAGCGCTTCGAGCGTTACATAACGCCAACCTCGCGAGCGCAGCTCGTCAATCTGGGGCTCGGCGGCGAAAGGTACGTCCGGATCACCGTCGGCGATGTGCGCGAGCCGCCGCTCGATGTCGGGTCGACGATACCGGCCGTCCCAAGCGCGGATTGGGACCTGATTCTGACCAAGCTTGCGCGAGCGCTCAACGAAGCGCAGGTGTTGATGGCGGTTGGGCGCGAGGTCCGCGCCGACATAGCTGCTGGAGGCGGCACAGCCGGGAAGCTGATGGACGCTGATGCCGAGCTGTACTCGATTCTGGGCCGCGTGACCGATGACACCGAGCAGTTGCTGGCGGCGATCGATAGTGGCCCAGGGTTCATAGGAAGGTTCCGGAGCGATCCCACATTGCGCAACCAGATCGCATCCCTCAAGCGGGAGATCGAGGTCCTCGACTCGTTGCGAAATGTGCCCGATAGCGGGTATCAGCGGTGGGCCAGCCCGACCGAGCTGGAAGCGGCGCTGGTCGATGCCGGATCACAGGCCGGAGCGGTACGCTCTCATCTGGACGCCGCGCACGGCACGCTGGGCCGGTTGGCCTACGATGAGGAACTCCAGCGGCAGCTCAGGGTACTTGAAGCGCGGGTTGCAGATCTGGCCCAGGCATTCCGCGATAACCCGTTAGGCTTCATTAACATAGAGCTTTTCTAGAGGGATTCGCCCAGAAGCGTGGAACGGGGATTGCACTCCAGGTCCACCGAGTTGACACGGCAGTGCCCGGAAGCTAGCGTTTTTTGGCCTTTACTCGACGCGCCGCACCACATTATTAGAGTCTTCTGGCGGCATAGCCGCCAATTTTTTGCCATCTCTCGGGGGGATTGATCGGTGTTCGATCGTTTTGGGACGCTCATGTATATACCAAATGAAAAAAGCAAGGTACGATCCTTCCCGCTATCGACACGAACCGCTGTCGGCGCTGGCATGGTTGCCATCGGGGTGGTCGCGTTTGTTTCCGGCCTGGGGTTGGCGGCGTTTCTTGGCGGCGAGCTGCCCGGCAAAGCCACCGTCGTAGCCGAGAACGATCGCCTCCGCACCGAGTTGAAAGATGCGGAAGGCGAGATCGCAACGCTGGGTCAAACTCTCGAGACACTGTTGGATCGTGAGGAGGAGCTGCGGTTGGCGGCCGACCTGCCACCGGTTCCGCTCGAGGTTCAGGCGGTTGGTGTCGGTGGTC
This sequence comes from Gemmatimonadota bacterium, assembly GCA_041577935.1. Lineage (GTDB taxonomy): Bacteria > Gemmatimonadota > Gemmatimonadetes > JACCXV01 > JAHWKZ01 > CAMYLR01. The sequence goes on from JBFGIA010000017.1 coordinate 18,535, forward strand.
CTGGGCATACGCCGTTTGACGGCTCCGGGCTAGGCGATGCTCAACTTCACGACCGGGTGGCATCGATGACGACTTCGCTCGATGTGCTGTTGCGGCGCAGCGAGCTGGTCGCGACCAGCTTCGAGGACGTCGAAAAGTCGATCGCGTCCAACCGCAAGCGATTCGAAGCTACGCCATCGATCTGGCCCGCCTCGGGCTTTTTGTCGAGCAGCTACTCGATGCGTCGTAGGCACCCCATCTTCCACGACGTCCGTCCTCACTTCGGGATCGACATCTCAGCCAATCGGGGCAACCCGATTTTGGCTACCGCGGCCGGGCGCGTAGTTCGCGCCGGTTGGCAGAACGGGCACGGCAATCAGGTCGAGATCGAGCACGGAAACGGCATTCTCACCAAGTACTCGCACGCTTCGAAGGTGCTCGTTAAGCCGGGCCAGAACGTCAAACGCGGAGATACGATCGCGTTGGTCGGATCGACTGGATACGCGATCGCGCCCCACGTGCACTATGAAGTGCATGAGAATGGGGATCCGGTTGATCCGCTCAAATACATCTTCCCAGACGCCATCGCCGACTGAGGTCACACATCGTGGCCGATCTCTTTGTTGCGCTCGTCGCGACGTTCTGCGGCGTACGTGAAGCACGCCTCGACCCGCTTTCCTCGCGCGTCTCGACATCCGCCACGCTGAGTGACCTGTGTGAATAGGACTTCGGTGACCCGGCCGCAACTCACGACCGTGGGGCAGGTTGGGGATCCGTCCCCGGCGCCGTTTGATCGGGCCGAGCTCGACAACGGTGCCCGTGTCCTTGTTCGTGCCAATCGCGCACAACCAATCGTAGCGGTCGATCTGTGGCTTGGGGTCGGCGCGGTCGACGAAGCCGACGAACACGTCGGCATCTCCCATTTTCTCGAACACATGTTCTTCAAGGGGACCGAGCGGTTCCCGCTGGGCGCAATGGATCGAGTGGTGAAAGAGATGGGTGGCTACAACAACGCCGCAACGTCGCTCGAGTTCACACATTACTTCATAGTCTCGCCGAGCGAATACTTCGAAACCTCGCTTGAGCTGTTGACCGATCACCTGCTGCGGCCGACGCTCCCGCCGCCCGAACTGGAGCGCGAGCGACAGGTTGTAAAGGAAGAGATCCGCCGTCGGAACGACTCGCCACACGGACGGCTGTTCACTCGCCTAAGCCGGGCGGTCTTTGGCGACAGTCCCTACGGTCGAGAGGTTTTGGGGACCCCAGAATCGCTGGATCGCATCAGCCCCGACGTAATGCGCCGGTACTGGTCGGACCACTACGCGGCCGAGCGGTTGGTGGTAGCAGTCGCCGGAGACGTCGATCCAGCGACGGTCGTCGAGCAGGTCGCCGAGAGGTTGGACCCATTGCGCAGCGGCTCATCGGGGAGCGCTCCCGCGCCGCCGCCTCCACCAGCAACGGATCCGGTCGAGGACTCCATGGAGATCAACCAGGGGTACCTGGCTTGGGGGTTCAGAACCGCTGGGCGGACCGATCTCGATGAGCTCTGCGCACTGGACGTGGCGAGCACGATTCTTGGCGACGGTATGACATCGCGTTTGTATCGGCGCTTGATCGACGAGCTGCGCCTGGTGACCTCAGTGAGCGCCTGGATGTACCCGCTTAAGGAGACCGGCGTCCTGGGAATCGACGCGATTTGTGCGCCCGAGAAACGAGCCCAGGTCGAGTCTGAAATCACGGCTGTCGTATCGAAGGCGATCGAAGCCGGTTTTGAGGAAGAAGAGGTGCGCCGCGCGAAAGCGATGCTGGCTGCCGAATTCGCTTATGCGACCGAGACGAATGCGGCCGTTACAGGCACGCTCGGCGAGCACGAGGTGCTGTTCGGAGACGCGGGCACTTTTCGTCGTCTGCTCGAGGGAATCGCCGCGGTGACCACCGAGGACGCGACGCGAGCGCTCGCCGAACGCGGCGACCCGGGTGCGGCGGTGCGAGCATGGGTGGGCCCCAATGGTTCTTGATCACCGAAAACACGAGCTATCCGGCGGCACGACGGTCCTCGCCCGGCCTTTGAGCGCCAACGATATAGTCGCGCTGTATGCGGCGATTCCGATGGGCTCGCTGTACGAAACCGACGAAGAGGCTGGTATCTCTCAACTCGTTCAGAGTGTACTCCCAAGGGGTACCGCGCGGCGGTCGGCCGACGCGTTCCAGGATCGGTTGGCTGAGTTGGGCGCCGAGCTGGATACCAGCGCCGGCACTGACATGGGCTCGGTTACGTTGAAAGCGACCGCTGAGACTTGGGAGCCGGCGGCCGAGCTGTTCCTCGAGGCCCTGACCCAGCCGGCATTCGCCGAGGACGAGGTCGCGTCCGAGGTCGAGCAGACGCTGGGCGCGCTCGAAGCCCGCGAGGACGAGCTGATGACTCGCGCGCTGGACCTTTTTCGGGAGGTGTTTTACAACGAACACCCCTATCACAAACCGGCGATCGGTTATCGCGAAACCGTTCGCGAGGTCGACCGAGACCAGGTTGTTGCTGCCGCGCATCGGTTCTACAGGCCGACGCCACCCGTCGTCACTGCCGTCGGTCGTTTCGAGACCGACCGTCTGTTGTCGATGTTCGAGTCGACGCTCGGGCCGTTGCCGATCGGGCCTCCGCCGGCTCGTCCGCCGGCACCCGAACCCGGTGGTGGAGCTCAGCGCATCGCGCTCGATCGGGACGCGGCTTACCTCGTTTACGGGTTCCCAGCCCCGGACTACACGCACGCCGACTATCCGATCGCGCGACTTATCGACGCCGTCTTGGGGGGATCGATGTCGTCGCGCCTGTTCATCGAGCTGCGGGAGAAACGGTCGCTGGCGTATCAAGTGTCGACGTTCTACAGCGATCGAGTCGAGGGGTCGTTTCTTGCTGGGTACATCGTCACCGACCCCGATCGCGTCGAAGAGGCGGCCCGCGGGTTGGCGGCCGAGTTTAACCGCATCCTCGCCGAGCCGATTGGGGACGACGAGCTCTCCGCGGCGAAGCATTACCTGCGGGGGCGATTCCTTCTCGGCGTCGAGACAAACATGGCGCAGGCTTCGCGACTCGCGGCCTACGAGGTCTATGGCCTAGGTCACGACTTCGGCGACAAATGGGTGGCCGACGTCCAGTCGGTGACCGCCGAGCAGGTGCGCGCGGTCGCCCAGAGATGGTTGACTGGATCGCCAACTAGTGCGTGGATCGTGCGAACAGGTACGCCGGAGTTTGAGCTCTAGCGCCAAACGTTGCTAGCGTCGTCAAGCTGCCGGTAACTTGTCGAACCTGAACATCAGCCCAGGAGGTCCGCCGGTGGGAGTTGCCCGAAGCTCGCTCGTGCTTACGCTGTTTCTCGGCGCACTCGTCGCGTGCAGCACAGAGACTCAACTGATGATAGACGCCCACGGAGAGAATGCGGAAGGCGAAACGGTGCCGCTTTCGAACGTGTCGCTCGACATCCTTCCGTACGACATCGACGAGTTGTATGCCGAGCTTGAGGGCCGGTCCCAGCCGGGTGAGCCGCCGTCAGCGGATGCGATCCGCCAGCTTTCGCAACAGTATCAAGATGCATGCTCATCGTATCGCGCAACGAGTGATTCGATCGAGGGCGTGCAGGCCCGCGCTAGCGCCATCTCGGATCGCACATCGGATGAGTATCGCCAGGCGTTTGAGGCCTACCAAGCGCTTGTGGCTCGCGAGAAGCAGCGCTTTGAGTCGTGTCAGAACATCACTGATCGTTACACCGGTGTTCGAGACGAATATCGAGAGACGCGCCGCGCCTGGGAAGAGCGTGCCTGGCCGGAAGACGCGTTCGCCGTGGCCGAAAACGCGCGGGTTGGTGAGATGCCCTTGCAGGTAGTGGAGACCGATCCCGATGGTCAGGCCACCGTCACCGTCCCCAATGGCTCATGGTGGATTCTGGGCGACGCACCTGTCCCGGGTTCGATCAGCCAACGTTATCGTTGGAACCTGCGCGTCGAGGCGGGGGGCGGAGAACAGGCCGTTCAGCTGACCGGAGAAAACGCGAGCCTCGAGCCGGTGTACTAGTCGACCCGGCAATTCACGCGAGCCAACTCAAGGAGGCAGCATGCCTCGACCCGGCAAGTGGGATCACGATCGACGCGTCGTCATCGTGGACGGGGTCCGAACACCGTTCGCCAAAGCCGGGACAGGGTTGGCCGACGTCGTGGCGTTGGAGCTGGCACGAACCGCGATTCGCGAACTCGTCGAGCGGACCGCAGTCGACGTAGGCCTTGTCGACGAGGTTATTCTCGGTAACGCTGCCCCTCCAGCCGACGCACCAAACATCGCGCGCGTCGCCGCTCTCGAAGCAGGGTTGCCTGAGCGCGCACCGGCGTTCTCCGTGGCGCGCAATTGTGCTTCCGGGTTTCAATCAATCACCGACGCTTACAACCAGATAGTCTTGGGGCAGTCGGACGTCGTCATCGCCGGCGGCGTCGAATCGATGTCCAACGTGCCGCTCCATTATCCGGACGAGTTCTCCGATGTGATGTCCGAGCTAGCGCGCTCGAAGTCAGTGGCCGGCAAGCTGACCGCCGCCACACAGCTCCGCCCGGCGCATCTAAAACCCGTGGTTGCATTGGCCGAGGGACTCACCGACCCGGTGTGCGGGCTCAACATGGGTGAAACAGCCGAGGTTCTAGCCCGCGAGTTCAGCCTGACCCGCGAGGCGCAGGATGAGTACGCGTTGCGATCGCATCAGCGGGCCGCTGAGGCGTGGGCCGCGGGTCGCTTCGCGGACGAGGTAACGCCGGTGTTTGTGCCACCCGACTACCGCGACGTGGTCGCCGAGGACGTAGGGTACCGCCCCGAGCAGAGCTTGGAGGCGCTGGCCAAGCTCAAGCCCGTGTTCGATCGCCGAAACGGAACCGTGACCGCCGGCAATTCATCGATGATCACCGATGGCGCGGCTGTCTTGTTGCTGATGGAGGAAAGCCGGGCCGCGGAATTGGGCTACAAGCCGCTGGCTCGGATCGCGTCCTTTGCCTTTGCCGGATTTGATCCGCGCCGGATGGGCCTCGGCCCAGCTGTCGCCACACCGATCGCTCTCGATCGCGCCGGCGTTTCACTCGATGCGATCGACCTGATCGAGCTGAACGAGGCCTTTGCGGCCGTCGTGCTCGCCAACATGGAAGTCTTTCCCTCTCGCCAGTGGGCGACCGAAGTGCTCAATCAATCGCAACCGATTGGCGAGATTCGAGACGAGCGGTTGAACGTCAACGGTGGCGCGATCGCGCTCGGCCACCCGATCGCCGCTACAGGGTCGCGGCTCGTGCTAACGCTCACGCTGGAGATGAAGCGCCGCAACGCGAAGTGGGGTCTGGCGACCTTGTGCGTGGGCGGCGGACTCGGCGGAGCGATCGTCTTCGAGGCTTGATGCCGAGGGCCTTCGACTACCTCGTCGACGCGGCTGGCTTGGCCCAGGTCATGTTCGATACCCCTGAGAAGCGGGTCAACCTGTGGTCGGCGGAAACGCTCGACGAGCTTGAGCAGGTGTTGGCCGAGCTAACGGCGCGTGGAGATCTGACCGGGGTCGTTTTTCGTTCCGCAAAGCCCGACACTTTCATCGCCGGGGCCGACATCGAGATGCTGGCCTCGGTTGACTCGCGTGAGTCAGCGATCGCGCTGGCGCGTCGCGGTCAGGAGGTGTTTCAGCGCGTGGCAGACGTCTCCGTGCCCACGGTGGCCGCGATCCACGGCGCATGTGTCGGCGGCGGGCTCGAGTTCGCGCTGGCTTGTTCCTTCCGTGTCGCGACCGACGATCGCTCGACCCGACTCGGATTCCCCGAGGTCCAACTCGGGATCATCCCGGCTTGGGGCGGGACGCAACGCGCACCGCGACTGATTGGGCTTCAGCAAGCGTTGCAGCTGATCCTGACCAGCCGGTTGGTGTCGGGCAGCCGTGCCAAGCGGATCGGGTTGGTGGATCGGGTGGTTCCAGCGTCGAAGTTGGTCGACGCCGCCGAAGAGGTGGCCCGGGCCGCTTCCGGTGGGCGGCGCGTACCGGGTGGGGGTGGTCGTGGATTGGCGGGCTACGTCCTCGAGCGCAACCCGCTTGGGAGGAAGGTGGTGTTCAATCAGAGTCGGCGCCGCGTCCGCGAACGGACAGGCGGCCACTACCCCGCACCCCTGGCGGCCATCGACGCGGTCGAAGCCGGCCAAGTCGGCGGGCTGACAGCGGGGCTCGCAGCCGAGGCCGCAGCCGTCGGTGAGTTGGCCACCTCGTCCACCGCGCGCAACTTGATGTGGCTGTATCAGCGTCGTGAGAGTTCGCGCAAACCACTCGAAGAAGGATCGCCCCGCACCGTCAAACGGTTGGGTATCCTGGGTGCGGGCGTCATGGGCGGTGGTATCGCCGAGGTGGCGGCCTACAACGGAATTGAGGTCCGGCTCAAGGATATCGCTGCCGATCAGGTCGCCGCCGGTCTCGCACACGCATCGAAGATCGCCCGCGGTCTGGAGCGTAAGGGCAAGTTCACGCGGCGTGAAGTCCGCCAGTTGATGAACCGCATATCGGGAACGACTTCGTACCGAGGGTTTCAGCGCAGCGACGTTGTGGTCGAAGCGATCGTCGAGGATCTCGAGATCAAACGCCGGGTTTTGGCCGAGCTCGAATCGGTTGTCGGGCCGGAGACCGTGCTCGCAACCAACACGTCATCGCTATTGGTCGATGATCTCGCGACCGCTCTCGATCAACCGAGTCGGTTCGGTGGGCTTCACTTCTTCAACCCGGTCGAGAAGATGCCGCTGGTTGAGATCGTGCGCGGCGAGCACACGTCACCGACCGTGGTAGCCACCTTGCACCAACTGGCTCGCGATCTCGGAAAGACACCGGTCGTGGTCCGCGACGGTCCGGGCTTCTGGGTCAATCGACTCCTGATGCCGTATCTGAACGAGGCGGCTCACTTGTACGCCGAGGGTGTGTCGATCGAAGTGCTCGACAACGCACTCGAGAGGTTCGGGCTGCCGATGGGCCCGTTGGCGCTGCTCGACGAGATCGGGCTCGACGTGGCGGCCAAAGTCGGGAAGGTCATGGCGGCAGCATATCCTGATCGCATGCGGCCGCACTTGCTCCTCCAGCGTCTCGAGCACTCGGGTCGGATGGGCAAGAAATCGGGGCGCGGGTTCTATCTATATGAACGCGGACACAGAAAATCAGCCGATGGTGACCTGCGAGCCGAGCTGGGAATAGGATCGGAGGGGATTGGTGAAGCCGCCGTGTTCGACGCCGACTACTTGGTGACGCGGTGTGTGTACCCGATGGTCAATGAAGCCTCCCGGGCGCTGACCGAGCAGATCGTCGCCAGCCCCGGCGACGGCGACCTGGCGCTTGTCATGGGCATTGGATGGCCACCGTTTCGAGGCGGGTTGCTGCGGTGGGCGGACGACGTGGGTTTGACACCGATTGTGGACCGGCTGGACGAGTGGTCGGCGGCGATCGACTCACGCTTCGCTCCGGCGCCCGAACTTCGTGAGCGTGCCCGCTGGGAGGGAGGCTTCTATGGCGGACCGCGAGTGGCGGTGCCGAGCGCCGAGAATTCCCAACCCGGGTTAGGACTGTGATGAGTGTTTTGGAGCCACTGTTCGAGGCGACTGCGCCGGAGGCGATGGGGGGCATCGCGCTGGCGATGATCGCCGTGTACGCCATCGGCCGCGGCCGATCGTCGGTGTGGCCAGCGACGGTGCTCAGGGTGCTGGCGGTAGCCGGGATCGTCGTACCGGGAATGACGATCATTGGTTGGTACGAACAACTGCAGCGCACCAGCGAGTTGACAGAAAGACTTCCAGTACACACCGCCCCGGTCGTCGACATGGTGATCGTCAACAGCGCGATCCTCTTGAGTGCTGGCTTCCTGCTGCTGATCGGTGGCGTCTATCTCGCCCGTCAGCTTCCTGGTCGGCCTGCACCTGGTGCGGCGGAGCCCGCCAACGCCACAGAATGAGTGTTGTAAGACCCTTCTTCCTGGGCCACATCGAGTCCGAAGGGTTGTTCCCATATCCTGAGATCTCACCCGACGAAGCGGAGACGGCTGACATCTTGAGTCGGTCGCTCGACCAGTTCGCCGAACAACACATCGATAGCCGGGCGATCGACTCCGAGGGGGAGATCCCGGCGGAAGTCCTGTCTGGACTGGCCGAGCTCGGCATCTTCGGAATCGTCGTGCCCGAGGCTTATGATGGGTTCGGGGGATCGGAGACACTGTACGCCAAGATCTTCGAGAAGGTGGCGACGATCGACACGTCGATCGTGGTTACGCTCGGCGCGCATCAGTCGATCGGGCTCAAAGGGATTCTCGCCTACGGCACCGAGGAGCAGAAGCAGCGCTTCTTGCCGCCACTCGCGCGTGGCGAGCAGTTCGCGGCGTTTGCGCTGACCGAGCCTGGCGCCGGCTCCGATGCGGCATCGATCCAGACACGTGCTGTCTACGACGCTGATCTCGACGCATACACGTTGAATGGCACCAAGATCTGGATCACCAACGGTGGTTTCGCCGAGGTCTTCACCGTGTTCGCTCAGACCGAAGTCGAACGGGACGGAGAACGCGTCGATCGCATCACCGCGTTCATCGTTCCACGATCCCTGGGGGGAGTCACCAGTGGGCCGGAAGAACACAAACTCGGCATTCGGGGGTCGTCGACAACGGAGGTCCATTTCGAGAACACCGTGGTTCCCGCAGATCACGTCCTCGGTGAAGTCGGTCGCGGGTTCAAAGTCGCCATGGGAGTCCTCAACTCGGGGCGACTGGGATTGGCGGCCGGTTGTGTAGGTGGTGTCAAGGACGCGCTCGCGGCCGCGATGCGCGCTGCGACCGAACGCCAACAGTTCGACCGGTCGATCGCGAGTTTCGAGATGACGCAGCGCAAGCTGGTCCACATGGCGCTCGAGGCTTACGCCTGCGAGTCGATGGTGTATCTAACGACCGGACTGGTCGATCGGGGTGACGACGATTACTCGCTCGAGTCCGCGATTTGCAAGGTGTACTGCTCGGAAGCGGCCTGGCACGCGACGAACGAAACGCTGCAGATCGCCGGAGGGATGGGGTACATGCAGGAAAACGCTTACGAGCGCGACCTGCGAGACTCGCGCATCAACCTGATCTTCGAAGGCACTAACGAGATCCTGCGCTTGTATACTGCGTTGGCCGGACTCGAGGAACCCGGCGCCCATCTAAAGGCTGTCGCCAGGGCGCTGCGAGATCCGATCAACCAGTTGGGCGTCTTGTCGGAGTACGCCCGCGAGCGGGCACGTCGTACGCTGATCAATCCGGATCTGCCAAAGCTTCACCCGGACGTCGAGGCGATCGCGGATCCGTTGTCCGAGTACGTGGCCGACTTCGCGGGCGCGGTGGAATGGGCGCTCCGACGTCACGGGGAGAAGATCGTAGAGCGCCAGTTGGTGCTAGAGCGGATCGCTGCGGCGGCGATCGATCTGTATCGCATGGCGGCGGTGATATCGCGCGCCGATCGCGGGCGGCGGGCGGACGACGGTGAACGCGGCGCGGCGCATGTCCGGCGAGCCAGGTTGATCGTCAACGAAGCTTGGCGCAACGTCCGCCGCAATGTGGCGACGGTGCGATCGAACCTCGATGACGACATCCGGGCCGTGGCTAGCGAGTTGTCGGACTCGGGTGGCGTCTACCTGCCTGGACAGGGCCGCGTCGGCGCTCGCTGAGCCCAGCGGAATGAACGCCGACTCGGCGGGTACAACACAACAGGAGATAACGTCTGACGAGCGCGTCGAGGAAGCCGCGCTTATCGAACGCATACTTGCCGGCGAGAGTCACCACTACTCGTTGCTCGTGGAGCGCTATCAGCGCCGACTCTACTGGAGTTGCATGCGGCTGCTCGGAGACGCTGACGAGGCCGAAGACGTCGTCCAGGAAGCGTTCGTCAAGGCTTATGAGCGGTTGTCGGACTACGACCCGACATATCGGTTTCATACGTGGATCTACTCGATCGCTCGAAACCGATGCCTGAATGTTTTGAGAAAAAGGAAGGTGTGGTCTTTGCTTTCGTTCCAAGACCCCGAACTGGCGCCGACTGTCGCCGCTGTCGACGCGACCGACCAAGCGGTGGAAAACCAGGAGCTGGCGGTGGCCTTGTCTGAGTGCCGAGCTGCGCTGCCGACCGAGCAGCGCGAGTGCTTTGATCTGCGGCACGGGGAGGCGTTCAGCTATCGTGAGATTGCGGTTGCGCTGGGAGTTCCCGAGGGGACCGTCATGTCGCGGTTGGGGCGGGCGCGCGAGAAGATGCGCATTTGTTTGGAATCGAAAGGAGTAGCGTGGAGCGCATGACGAACGGGTCGACCACTGGTAACGGCCACGTCGTGGCGTTGCTCGATCAGTACCGGACCGGCGAACTGTCGGACGAGCAGCGCCGTCATGTGGAAACACACTTGGAGGTGTGTGGGGATTGCATGGCTGCGCTGGCAGACCTGGCCGCGTTTGCATCGACGGTCGAGAAGGGGTACCAGGCCGAGCGCGCGCTGGCGGCTGAGAGCGAGCCCGACTGGGCCCGAGTGAGGCAAGAGATCGTCGCTCAGACGTCGGCCAAGCACGCCCAGTCGAGGCGCGGCTGGTTGTCGCGCCATGTGCCCCAAACCGCGGCAGCGGTCGTCGCCGTGCTGGCGGTGGTGATCGTCGTCCAGCAAGGAGTGCGCGGGCCAGACGATGTGTCGCAGGCGTTGCGCCCAACCGAGTCCTCGGAACGGGCTGCGGTCGACGGTCCCGAAACGGAGCCCGCAGCGAGCGAGTCCAGGTCCAGCGAGGTGGACGCACTCGGAGCGCTCGAGTCAGAGACCGAGAACCTCGAGCGATCGTACGACGAGAGCGAGCTGCGCGATCTGGACAACATGCGTCGTGGGGCCCGCAACGAGGAGCTCGATCGGGACGCGCGCCTTGCAGTGCCCCAAGGTGGCGAGCGCGAGGACCAACCCGCCGTGATCACCGGTGAACGGGCCGCCGATCCGAACGCAGTTCGGGAGGGCCAAGAAGAAGCACTCGAGGAAGCTGCTCGGGCCGACGATTTTCGCGAGAACCAGATCGCCGCCGATCGGGAGATCCCCGCGGTCGGCGGGGTCGAGCATGCCGCCGAGCCAAAGCGCGCGGTGTTCCGAGACCAAGCCGCGCAGGAGAAACCCGATGCCGCGGCCCCGCCGCGCCCGGACGAAGAAGAGGCACTAGAGGACGGCTACTACAAGCAGAAGCGGGCTGCGGGCGAGGACGGTAAGGTGGCCGAGGGCGAGGCCGCGGCCGTGGCCGACAAGCTCGAGGCGCAGATCGAAGCCGATCCCCAAGCCCGGCCGCTGTCCCGGTTCGAGATGCGAGCCCGTTACGCGATCGCCGAGAGGGACACATTGGCAGCCAACGCGGCGCTCGAGTTTTGGAACGACAGCCTCGGGGCGGGCAACGACCTCGAGCCGACCGACCGCGAGCGTGCGCAAGCACTAGCCGACAGCCTGGCTTCGCTCCTGGCCGGGCGTCCCTAGGCTCGTCTCAGGGCGCCTCGAGTCGACGAGGAATACCTCCTCGTCTCCACCCTGGACCTGGGCCTCGAAAACAACCCCGATTCCGGGACAATAGGTCTTGGCCTCCAGCGCGGCTCTGATGAAGCGCAGTCGGTCGATCTCCGGCTCCCCGTACAGTCGGTAGCCCGAGCGTGTCCGCTCGGAGGGACGCAATAGCCCCCGCTTCTCGTAGTAGCGAAGCCCCTCCGCAGTCATCCCGGCACGCTTGGCGACTTGTCCGATTCGATAGGCCATGATCACCTCCGACCCCCAACATAAACCCTGTAACCTGATACAGGGTCAAGCCGCTACCGCCCCCAAGACGACCCGCTCGCCCGACGATGGAATAAACCGCCCTCCCGCTTGTAGCACAGGTCAGTCAGGCCAGGAGATCGATACCTCGGTTTACGGGAGGATAGGACGATGCGTACGAAGCTGATGCTGATGGTGCTGGCGGTGGGCGGGCTGGTGGCGGTGACCGGCGGCGGCCCGGTGATGGGCGACGACCCCGACCCACGGACGCTGGCGGTGACGGTGTACA
>JBFGIA010000018.1:0-28824 GCA_041577935.1 Gemmatimonadota bacterium
CCCGTTTGACCGCTTCGGTATCCCTCCATTGATCCCCGAGCAGTAGCGTGGCCACCCGACGAGTAGGCCACGGCAATCTGGAGCCGATGACCAGACTCGAACTGGTAACCTGCTGCTTACAAGGCAGCTGCTCTACCAATTGAGCTACATCGGCTACCGGGTCTCTCTCCCCACTGAGCACTCGGCACCGACCGAGGGCGCGCCGCACCGCCCTCCTGGACGCATTACGCCTGAAAGTAAAGAATGCCAAATATAAGGCTAGCTTCGCAGATGTCAACACCCCCCAGGGCAGGAGCTTAGACCTTCTTCCAGCGCACCCCTTGGGCCGTATCCTCGAGCACCACGCCGCGGCCGGCCAACTCCTCCCGGATGGCGTCCGCGCGCGTGTAGTCACCGGCCTTACGCGCGGCTTCGCGAGCCGAGATCAGGGCCTCGATGTCGGCGCTGATCTCGGCCTCGCCCGGGTCCGGCGTCAGTACGTCGTAGATGCTATCAAAGGTGTCCAGAAAGACCGCAAGCTGATCGCGATCAGCGGTCGTGGCTTGTCCCGCGTCGAGTGCTCGGTTCACATCCCGGACCCACTCGAAAACCGCCGCCAATGCGCGGCTCGAGTTGAGATCATCGTCCAGCGCAGAATCAAACTCGGCGGCCGCCTGCTGCGTGCGGCGCACCAGCTCGTCATTCGGCGTTTCGCCGGCTGGAAGCTGCCGCAACCGGTCCGTGAAGTCCGCCAGCCGCTCGAGCGCCGCGGCCGCCTGGTCAAGCCCGGCGAAGGTAAAGTTGAGTTGAGACCGGTAATGGACGGACAGCAGCAGATATCGGATCACCCGCGGCCGGTAACCGCGGTCCAATAAGTCCCTGAGCGTGTAGAAGTTGCCGAGTGACTTGGACATCTTCTGACCGTCGACGATGAGGTGCTCGGCGTGGACCCAGTAGCGGACGAACGATCTCCCGGTTGCCGCCTCGGATTGGGCGATCTCGTTCTCGTGATGCGGAAAGACGTTGTCGACCCCGCCAGTATGGATATCAAACGACTCGCCTAGATAGGCCATCGACATCGCAGAGCACTCGATGTGCCACCCTGGCCGGCCGCGGCCGAGACTCGTGTCCCACCCTTGCTCCTCCGGCTTAGCGGCCTTCCAGAGCGCGAAATCCTTGGGGCTCTCCTTGTCGTATTCATCCGAATCGACTCGCGCACCGTCTCGCATCTCCGAGAGATCGACGCGGGAGAGCTTGCCATAGTCAGGGAAGGTGGAGATCCGGAAGTAGATCGAGCCGTCGTCCGTCGTGTACGTGTGCCCGTTGTCCCGCAGTCGCTCGACCAACCTGACCATCGCCTCGATGTGATCGGTGGCGGCGGGATACTCCTCGGCAGGGTCGATCCGCAAGGTCGCCAAATCTTCGAAGAACGCCCGCTTGTACGGCTCCGTGTAATCGCCGATCGACACCCCGGCCTGACTCGCCTTGCGGATGATCTTGTCGTCGACGTCGGTCACGTTCATGACCTGGATGACGTCGTAGCTCCGGTGCTTGAGCACCCGTCGCAACAGATCCTCGAACAGGAATGTTCGAAGATTACCGATGTGGGCAAAGTCGTGAACCGTGGGACCACAGGTGTAGATCTGCACCCGGTTCGGATCCAACGGTTCGAACTCGACCGTCTCGCGTCGCAACGTGTCGTACAGCCTGAGCCCCATCGCTAGCTCTGCGCCAAACCTCCAGAGCTTCCCGATCCCAGCTCGCCCTTGTGCCAGATCGTCCGTTGCGGAAACGGAATCTCGATCCCCTCGGCATCAAACCGATGTTTGATCCGGCGCCGCAGCTCGCGAGCCACGTCCCACTGCTTTAGCGGCAGAGTGCGGGCCATCATGCGGATCACCACGGCTGAATCGGTGAACGCCTCCACCCCGGGCACGGTGGGCGTCTCGAGCAATAGAACTCCAAACACCGGGTCATCACTCAGCTCGACACCTATTTCCTCCAACACGGTGATCACCCGATCTGGATCTTCCCCATACCCAACACCGATCTCTAGCACCGTCCGCGACCACTCCTTGGTCTTGTTGGAGACGACGCGGATGTCGCCGTTGGGGACAACGTGAACGGTGCCACGAACATCGCGAAGAATCGTCGTTCGCAAGTTGACCTCCTCGACAACACCGCTGACGCCGGCTGTGTCGATCGCGTCCCCCAAGGCGTACTGGTTCTCGAGTAAAATGAAGAAACCACTGATGATGTCCTTGACGAGCGTCTGAGCACCGAAACCAACCGCTAACCCGGCGATTCCAGCGGTTGCCAGGATCGGCGCGAGCGAGATCCCAAACTCCTGTGCGATCATCATCAATGTGACCGCGACGATGACGAGGATCCCAGTCGTGGTAAACACGGTGGCCAGCGTTTTGGCGCGCTGTCGAGCTTCATCGGTGTCGTCACCCGAAGCCCGAGCGATCCGTGCTCGCACCCCTCTCAGGACGAGGTAGGCCGCCGTCCCGCCCAACAGCACCAACCCGATCCGGGCCGCGCGCAGAGTTACTTCGTTCCAATCCATGGCCAATGGTGCGAAGGTAGGGTCAATCAGGCCATGTCACAAACGGTTACTCCGAGGCAGGCGCGGGTGGCGAAGACGAGGCTGCCGTCGTCGACCCACCGTCAGTGCCAAAGACCTCGCGTATCGCTCCCAAGCTGCCGAGCACGCCCGTTACCTCCAGCGGCAGGAAGAGCTTGGTCGCCTGCCCATCGGCGATCCCCTGGAGGGCGTCCAGGTACCGGATCGCGATCAGGTCAGGGGTCGGATCACCGGTGTGGATCGCGCCAAACACCCGCTCGATCGCCCGGCCCTCGCCCTCAGCCACCGTCTCGAACTCGTAGCGCTTGCCTTCAGCAACCCGCTTGATCGCTTCGGCTTCTCCCTCCGCCTCCAGGATCTGTTTCTGCTTCACCCCTTCGGCACGCAGGATCGCCGAACGCTTCTCGCCCTCGGCTTCGGTGACAACCGCGCGGCGAAGCCGTTCGGCTTTCATCTGACGGTGCATTGCATCCGTCACGTCGGGCGGTGGCTCGATGCGTTGGATTTCGACCCGCACCACACGGCTTCCCCATTTGTCGGTCGCGTCGTCGAGAATCTCTCGCAGTTTTGCATTGATGAGCTCACGTGAGATCAGCGCATCGTCGAGCTGGAGATCGCCGACGACGTTACGCAGATTCGTCTGAGCGAGTTTCGTCACCGCCAAAATGAAATCCCCTACGTTGTAGAGCAGCTTTACCGGATCTGTGGGCTCGTAGTAGATCACCGCGTCTACGGTCACCACCACGTTATCCTTGGTGATCACCTCCTGCGGCGGTACGTCGACCACTTGCTCCCGCATGTCGACTTTTAGCAGTCGTTTGACGAATGGCATCACCCATCGAAGACCGGAGTCTACGGTGGTTTCGTATTTGCCGAGGATCTCGACTAGTCCTTTTTCGTAGGGTCGAACGATGCGAAACCCGGTGGCGGCCACAAATACGAGCACCACGGCCATGAAGACAAATAGCACAACAATCGGGTCCATCATGCCCCCCTTTCTCGATTATGAGTCATCATTGATCTGCCGAGGCCACGACCAATCGCGCTCCGCGAATGCCGACGACCACGACGTGAGCACCGGGCTCGAGCGGTTGGCCATCGGTAGTCGCACGCCACTCCTCGGTCTCGACACGCACCATTCCGGTCGCAGTTTTGGCATCAACCCGCGCTGTCACAACACCGCGGCTATTGAGGTATCGATTGGCTCCGATCGCGACGGCAGCCTCGTCCTGATGGCTCATGAACTGGCGCACGTAGGCCAACGCGAGGCCAGACACAACGAAGAACACCAACCACTGAGCCAACAGTTGAACACCCAGCCACGCCAGCACCGCCGCCGCGACCGCGCCGACGGAGAACGGCAGCAAGAAAAAGCTGGCCGTGAAGATCTCACCCAATCCCATGATGATCGCCAGACCCGTCCACAACCAACGCCACGTCACGTTGGTGGCAGGATCGCCACCGGCGGCAATCGTCAGCGCCAATCCACCGGCGGCCAAGACCAAGACTACAAAGCCGGCAGCCGCGAAACGGGCTTGCCGGTTGCGGGCCGTCCTGCCCGTCGTGACCTCTTGCCACGAGGGGACCTGCCCCGTGGACAAGCGCCGCTCGGCTGCCCACGCTTCGGCAAATGCCGGCAGATCCGGCCCTACGACCGCATGCGCCGATCGCCCCTCCGCCAACACCTGAATCAGGTGTTGCTGGAGCTCGGCTCGCATCTCGGTCACCGCCTCGGGGGGCACCCCCGTCTCGCGCCAGTAGCGCTCGCAATCGGAAACGACCGTCACCATGTCGTTGTGATCAGACATCGCGCCCTCCTCTTAAGACCGTCTCAACTCCGATCGACAACTCCCGCCACTCTCGAGTCCACTCGTCGAGCCGGTCACGGCCGAGCTCGGCGATGCGGTAGTACTTGCGCCGGGGCCCCTCCCGCGACGCGACCTGATAACCCTCGACCAGACCCTGCTTCTGGAGCCGGCTCAACAGCGGATAGATGCTGCCCTCGCTCACCAAGCCCAGGCCACGCTCGCGGAGCTTCTGAGCCATCTCGTAGCCGTAGCTTGGCTCTTCAGCGACGATCGCCAGCAGGCACATGTCGAGAACGCCCTTGAGAAGCTGAGAACTGCGTTCGGTGCTGACCGCCCTGGCTACCATGCAAGACATGATACCAAATCTAACCTTGCAATGCAAGGTACCGGCGAAAAAAAGCGCTTCTCGCTCCCCGGCGGCGCGAATCGTCAAGTGAATTGTTGGAGGCTTGTGCTCTGGGTGAGGAGGGAGCCGCTTCTAGTCGTCGGTGAGCCGGAGCTCGGTCAGCACCCAGCGACCGCGCACCTGGCGCGTACTCGCGAAGACGCGATCGGTACGAGGCTCTTCAGCGGGTCCTTCGCGATACACTCGTTCGCCTACCGCGTAAGCCGTTCCACTGTCTGCGTCATAATGGGTCGACGCCGGGAACCGGAGCTCGATCTCGTCGCTCGAGTCAAACAGGTCCTGCAGCAGGTACTGTAGTTGGCTGGCTGCCAACCGCTGGTTCACACGCTCCCTTTGAATCACCACGTACACGCGCCCATCGCGAGCCAGCTGGGCGATCTCACGGGCGTTGCCCGACTGCCAGAAGTTCGCAAGCTGATCATAGGTCTCTTGGAGGGAGGTCGGCACGGGCGGCACCTGGGGCTGGAACTGAGCACCAACCGGTTGCTGACCGATCTCTTGGGCGTCGACCGACGTCGCGCTGACCACCACGACAGCGGCCGTCAACACGGCAAGGGAGGAGAGCTTGTTGGTCATCGGCTATGAGTACTTTCCTACGCTGGCTTTGTTCCCGCCCCGCTGGGTCGACTTCCGGGCTTTTCGAGCTCGAGCCCGGTGGCACACTGGGGACACCGGTCCGGTGCCACCTGAACACCTTCCAGGGTGACGAGCGCCGCCGAGGGGACGCGCCACTGGACCTCGCCCCCAGATCGATCGACTAGCGTGGCCACGCCGACGACCTGAGCCTGGTGACGCTCGAGCAACTCGACCAGCTCACGCAATGAGCCAGCGGTAGTCACGACGTCTTCGACCGCTACCACCGGTTCATCGGCCCGCAAGCCAAAGCCGCGGCGAAACGCCAACCGTCCGTCTTTTGGCTCCCGCTCGGCCCAGATCGAGCGGCAGCCCCACGCGCGAGCGACTTCGTAGCCCAGCGTGATCGCGCCCAGCGCAGGCGAGGCTATTGTCGCCGGCGGCGTATCCACGCGCGGCGACAATAGCGCCACCAGATCCCGCGCCGCGGATTGAACCAGATCAGGACGTTCCAGTAGCCGGGCGCACTGCACGTACTCGGGGCTATGAAGCCCGCTCGAAAGCTCGAAGTGACCCCGTGTGACGGCTCCGATCGCCATCAGTCGATCGAGCCATCCACGCCCGTCCGGGGTGCGCCCGCTGCTCACGCGACGAGCTCGGCCTGAATTCTAGCCACAGCGGCGGCGGGATCTTGCGCCCCGGTCACCGCCCGTCCCACCACTATGTATGAGGCGCCGGCCTTCAGGGCCGCCTGCGGCGTCGCCGTTCGCGCCTGCCCGCTGTGGTTGGCAACCGACCAGGCCGGTCTGATGCCAGGAACGACCAACAGCGGGGCCGGCCCGAGCGCAGTCCGCAACCGAGCCGCGTCGCTGGCTGCGCAGACGCAACCGTCGATGCCCGAATCGATGGCCATCTCCGCCAGCGCCGTAACGGCGTCACTCAGCGACCTGGCTCCGGGGCCGACAATCCGAGCGTAATCGTCTTCGTCCAGGCTGGTGAGCACGGTTACCGCAAGCAGTCGCAATTCGTGGTCCCCGACGTCCGCAGCTCGCCGGGCGGACTCGAGCATCTCGACACCACCAGCCGCGTGCAACGTGACCAAGTCGACCCCTAGGTCGGCCGCGCCCGCCACCGCACCGGCAACCGTCGCCGGGGTGTCGTGCAACTTGAGATCGAGAAACACCCTGTAGCCAGCAACGATGAGCTCCCGAACGAACGGTGGTCCGACTCGCGCGTACAGAACGCTTCCCACCTTGTAGCGCTCGACCAGACCCGCCAGCGACGCTACGCACTGCTCTGCATCGGCAACGGTCTCGTGATCGAGCGCGACGATCAGCGGTGATGAATTCAACCCGTCCAAACGGCTGGCTCGGCCAATCGGCCTTCTCGATGCGCGGTTCCACTGAGTTCGGCGATCGTCGTGTCGCGCTGAACGCAATAACGCTCTAGGCCGGCGATGATTTCTACGCACGCTAGCGGGTTTACAAACGCTGCCGTGCCGACCTGGACCGCCTGAGCTCCGGCCAACAGGTACTGAAGCGCGTCACGCCAGGTCGCGATTCCACCGACCCCGAAAATCGGGAGATCAGGAAACGCGGCACGCACCTTATAAGTCCAATAGACGCCGATCGGGAGTATCGCCGGTCCCGACAGTCCACCCGAACCTGTTCCCAGCACCGGTCGTCGTTTTTCGACGTCGATCTGCATGCCGTACAGCGTGTTGATGAGCGACACTCCATCGACGCCCTCATCCAAGGCACACCCGGCGAACGGAACGACATCGGTCACATTTGGCGACAACTTGACGAATACCGGCAACGAGGTCTCCTGTCGTACGCCCCGAACCGCGGCTTGGAACTGACTCCGATCACAGCCGATGTTTGTTCCCCCTTCCTTCACGTTCGGGCAAGACACGTTCACCTCGATTCCGGCACACCCGATGTGTTCCCGATCGCCCTCGACTCTGGCGGCGATCGCGCGGTATTCGTCAGGAGAATTCCCGGCGATGTTGACGAGCATCTTGGCGGCCCCGACAGTCGCCTTCAAGTCCGGCACTTTCTCCTTTACAAAAGCCTCCCAACCGACGTTAGCGAGCCCGATCGAGTTGATCATCCCGGTCGATGTTTCCGCCACCCGAGGCGCTGGGTTCCCATCCCGCGGCTCGACAAACAACGTCTTGGTAACAAAACCCCCGAGCCAAGCCAGCGGGAAGAAGTGCTCGAACTCGGAGCCGTACCCAAATGTGCCGCTGGCCGCGAGCACCGGGTTTTGAAAGGTGATTGGGCCGCAGTCAACGGCGAGTCGTTCGCTGCTCACCAGGCTACCTTTCCGATTTCTAATACCGGTCCTTGAGTGCAGAGCAAGTGGTACCGTGGTGGTGGGTGGCGGTTGGGTACGATGCACGCCTGGCAGACGCCAAAACCACACGCCATGCGCTCTTCGAATGCGAACTGCGCCCCCCCGATATCGTGCTCTTCGAGCTTCGCCGCGGCGGCGCGTAGCATCGGTTTCGGGCCGCAGCCGTACCAGGCGACCTCTGGTTCCGCCCACTGGCTCTCCAGCCCGTCTACGACCGACCCAGCGGTCCCCAGGCTGCCGTCGTCGGTGAATCGTTCGACGGTGTCAAACAGGCTCCTTTCATCCGCGGTCAGCTCGATGTGGGAGCGTGCGTCACGTTCTCCGTAGTAGAGCTCGATCGCGGCCTCCGGCTGCTCCGCCCTCAGCCGACGAGCCAGAAATACAAACGGCGCCAAACCGATGCCCCCCGCGATCATGCGGTGGACTGGGCTCTCGCCACGCGCAAACCCGATTCCCAACGGCCCGACCAAACGCATCATCGTGCCCGATTCCAGTGTTCGCAGCCACGCCGTTCCACGACCCAACGCTCGCAACATGAAGAACCACTCTCCGTCGCGCACATCCCCGATCGAGAACGGACGACCGAGGTATGCGACGGGTGAGGGCGCGACCGTCGACAACATGAAAAACTGTCCCGGTTCGCAGGCTGTGTCTGATGACGGTCGAAACCGCAGCCAGCTCGTGCCGGCGGCGATGTCGGCGGTCGACTCGAGGGCTAAGGCAAAGACCCCGACCGCCGATGGGCTTGGAGTCACTGCGGTATGTCCCGTGGCGGTGTCGGGCGGGGACCGTCGGCGTCCACCCGGCCTGGGGGCCCTTGGTCGGCTGGTCCGGGGCGATCCGCACCACCTGCGGGCTCAGCCAAGGTCGGTCGCCCACGATCGGCTCGAGCTCCATCCCGGCGTCGGTCATCCCGACCCGCGTAGCGGTCGAGCTGATCGACGATCCGCACCATCGGGTCGGCCGCGTCGGGGAGCGCGGTGGTCAGCGTCGTCAGCTCAGGCGCGACGGCGTAGAAGTCCATCGGCCGTTCGGGCACATCGAAACCGAGCTCTCGGCGCGCCGAGTCGGCTTCCGGTGTATCCGGGAACTCGGCAATCAAGGAACGCAGGTGCGCCGACCCTGTCCCGTGTGAACCGTTGCGAAACCGCAGCAGACCCGCCGCCAACATCGCCCGTGGCCGCCACGGCGAGTCAGGATACTCGGCACTCAGCTGTGCGAAGACCGCCGCGGCTCGATCTGGATCGGATTCGACATCGAGGGTCTCCTCACCCAATCGATACAGAGCGGTCGAGCGGGCTAGGCTGGCGTCCTCGATACCGACGACGACCTCGCGACCGGCTGCCAACTGCTGATAGTGAATCAAGCGTGCCAACGCGCGTGATTCGCTCCGCGCTGAGTCTCCGAAGGCGCTGGTGGGAGAGTGAAGAAAAGCATCTAGGAGAATGTCCAGGGCTGCTTCATGCTGACGTCTGAGCCGCCAGACGATGCGTCCGC
The DNA here is from genome assembly GCA_041577935.1 of Gemmatimonadota bacterium. GTDB lineage: Bacteria > Gemmatimonadota > Gemmatimonadetes > JACCXV01 > JAHWKZ01 > CAMYLR01. The sequence goes on from JBFGIA010000018.1 coordinate 9,209, forward strand.
GTTGGAGCGTCGCCCGGCTTGCGACGACTGTGCCTGGGGCCAACTCAGCCGTTCGCCGGTACGATGCCTCGGCTTCATCCCAGGCCGAATCAGCAGCCAACAGATCGCCGCGCTCAACCTCTGCGATGGCAGCTATAGAATCAGGTACGCCCAGCTCGATGATCTCGGCGTACGTAGCGAGCGCTTGATCTCTATGCCCCGCCAAACCGAGGGCGTGCGCAATTTTCAGCGCCGCCTGGCGCTGGACCCCCAAATCGGCAGCGTTGTCGCGATATGCGGCGTAGGCCGCGAGTGCTGCGTCGTACTGCCTCGCGTTCAGCTGCGCGTCAGCGAATTGAAGGATAAGGTTGTGCTCGCGAGCGAACTGCGGATCTTGCTCGAGCAACTGTCGAAAAGTCCCAACCGCTCGATTGTGAGCACCAAGTCCGAGCTCGATCAACGCCTTCTCGTACAGGACCTCGGCCCCGTCGATGCCCGCCACATCGTTGCCCAGTAACCCACCCAATGCCGCTTCCGCCGCTCCCAGATCTCCAAGACGGCGCTGACTCCGCACCAGGCCGAGGCGAGCCAACCCCGCCTCGTCGCGATCGGGAAATCGAGTGATGTACTCACGAAACACAGTCGCCGCATCGCGATGGCGCCCGAGTTGGTAAAACGACTGGGCCAGCAGCAGCAGGGCATCGTCGGCATAGTCCGAATCGCTGTGCCGGTCGAGAACGATGGCGCTCTTCTCGGCGGCGCGCTCAAAGGCTTCCCGCGCCAGCGCAGGGAGCGAATCCGATTCACCACCCGATAGACGTATCCCCTCCTCGTAGGCTTGCTCGGCGTTGTAGAACGTGTTCAAGTACGCGCAGCCGACACTCGCCCACGCGAGCAACAACGCGGAGACAAGCGAGTGAGGGGAGATGGGTCTAACCGGTCGTCCTGCGCACCAAGGCTCGCTCTCCGTACTGCGAGAGGTAAGTGAGCAGAGAGTCGGCGAGTCCGTCGACGAGGCGGGTTCGGAACGCCGAATCATTGAGCAGTGCTTCCTCCTGGGGATTGCTGATGAATGCCATCTCAAACAAAACGGCTGGCATGAAGGCGCCGTTGAGGACGAAAAAGCCGGCTTGCTTCACCCCTCGACTCTTGAGTGGCAGCTGCCGGCTGAGCGCCTCCTGAATCGTCTCTGCCAGCGTGCTCGATTCGCGGAGGTACTCATTCTGCGCCAGATCCCAAAGAATGAAATTTAGATCACCCAGTGATTCAGGGTCAATCTGGGGATTCTCGTAGCGAATAGCCGAGTTCTCCATCCGCGCGACTCGTTTTTCGTCCTCTGTTTTTGCCGCCGACAGGAAGTAGGTCTCGAAACCTTCTGCCGAACGATTCCGCGCCGAATTGGCATGGATCGAAACGAACAGGTCCGCTTGTTCACGGTTGGCGATCCGAGTGCGGTCGGCCAGCGTGACAAACTCGTCTTCATCGCGCGTCATCAATACGCGGACATCGTTCTCGCGTTGCAGCCGCTCTCGCAACTGGCGCGCTACCATCAGCGTAACCGCTTTTTCTTGCGTTCGCCGGGGGCCGATTGAACCCGGATCGTCGCCACCATGTCCGGCGTCGAGAACGATAGTCCACTGTTTTCGCTCCGGTGGTGGGGCCGGCGTTTGAGTGACCGGATCGGGGCGGCGATCGGTGGGCGACACAACCACCGGTCGGCGGACATTGACGTCGGCGGCGAGCATGATCGCCGCCTCGTCGACAGCACCCGAGCGAAGTACAACCTCAAAGCCGGCCGGCCGGCGAAGCGGGGCTACGGCATAAACCGAAGCGCGTGGGTCAAGCCACAGCGTCACCGCGGTTCGACCGCTGCTCGCTGGACCCACCGCCACGCTGTCAACCAGCCCCAAGCCCGCCAAGCCACGCACCAAATCCGGTTCGATCTCGACTCCCGAAAGCAGCAGCTGGAGTGTCCCGGGAAGCGCGTCATCCACGACAATCCCCGGAACAGTAGCCAACCGGAACCCGAGCCGCGTGCGCCCCGGCTCAGCCCAGAAGTCGACCCTCGGGAGGTCGTCCCCAGCTGGCATGCGGTCGAGGCCGATCATGCCGCTCTCCACCCCGCCCGCGGGCGGCTCTTTCTGAGTGTCGGCCGGCGGCGGCTCACGCTCGATGCTGCCACGGTCGGGCAGGGTCGGGAAACGCCCCGGCCACAAGGTCGGGAGAAGTTGAAAAAGGCTCGAGGCTGGCAAGTAGAAACCGGCCCCATCCTTCTGTGCCGCGTCTATCATCTGGTACCAGCGGCCATCGAACTGGACAAACGGCGAACGGCGGTGAACGGTCATGCGTGCCTGGTCGACGACCAACACTGCCCGCTCGGGCCCCGCAGCGAGCACATCGCCACCGAGCAACCGTGCGACTTCGGCGAGCGCCACAAACTGCCGGCCCTGGCGCTCGATTATGGGCACCTCGCGGGCAACACCGTCGATCGCCACCGTCACCGACTGCGCAGCCAGCGGCGGTGCGGCGATCAAAACGGCCAGTACGACGAGCAATCTCACGCGAGTCATCGACGTCCCAACTCGCGCTCGGCTTCGCGATCGAGCTCGCGTCGCCGCATCGCCTCGCGCTTGTCGTAGTGCTTCTTACCGCGCGCCACCGCCAATGTCATCTTCGCAAAACCGTTCCGGAAATGAATGTCCAAAGGCACAATTGTCAATCCTTTCTCATTGACTTGCTCGGCAAGCATCCGAATCTCGCGCTTGTTCAGCAGCAGCTTGCGGCGTCGCGTCGGGCTCGGGTTCCAACGATCGGCCGGGTCATAAGGACTAACGTAGACGCCGTGGACAAACGCCTCGCCACCCTCAACGGTCGCATACCCGTCTCGCAAGTTCACGTTTCCCTGCCGCACCGATTTGACCTCGGCGCCCAGCAGCACGATCCCGGCCTCGAGCGTCTCGAGGATCTCGTAGTCGTACCGCGCCCTGCGGTTCCGGGCAACGATCGTCTCCGGTTTCATCGTTCTCGGTTGTGGTCGGTCCTCAGGATGGGGATGTCAAACGATACGGATCGGGCGCATTGTATGCAAACGCGATTGACAGTCTCGAGCGACGATCCGTATCTTGACCCTCCCTTGGCGGGTCCACAGCCAGCGGCCCCGCATGATGCCCAAGTGGCGGAACTGGTAGACGCGCACGATTCAGGGTCGTGTGGGCTTGCGCCCGTGGGGGTTCGACTCCCTCCTTGGGCACCATGTGGGGCGGCCGTTGTTTTTCCAATCCTGCGACAGTAATCTTCGCACCGGCATGCTGAAGTTAATCATCATAGTCGCCGTGCTCATTTGGGTCGCTTATCGAATCGCGCAATTACTCCCGCGCATCGAGATCAGCATCGACCGCGGGCACGACGAGATCCGAGTCTTCGGGATCATGCGCGAGCACTTTCCTGACCAGTACGAGCGCTACAAACATGGTTTGCTGTCGGAGACCGAGGAGCGGCAACTCTATCTCGACTGCGTCGAGATCCTCGGAGCACGACAGGAGATCGACCGGCTCTGAGCCCGGCCGGTTCTAAGCCAGCTCGCCGCTGGCTCTCCACGCTACTCGACATCCGTTCCAACGAATGGCCGATCGTATGGTTGCTGTTCGGATATTTCTTCCTGCTCACCTCGACACAACACCTGCTCCGTCCGGCTCGAAACGCGTTCTTCCTGAGCACCGCTGGAGCGGAGAATCTGCCGTGGGCCTACATCGCGAGTGCGATCGTCTCCGCATTCGCCACGATCGTTTACGGACGTTTCTCGGCATCGTTCTCGCGAACCCGGCAGGTGGTCATTACGCTGGCGATCGTAATCGCTTCGCTGGTCGCGTTCTGGGTGCTGTTGAGCCGGCCCGACGGTCGCATCGCGGGCGCATTCTACGTCTGGAACAACGTGTTCTCGTTGCTGTTGATCAGCCAGTTCTTCCTGATCACCAGCGAGATGTTCGATCCGCGCCAAGCGAAGCGCGTGTTCGGCTTCATCGGCGCCGGAGGGCTGTCTGGCGGCGTACTCGGAAGTGCCGCCGCCGGTCTCCTATCCAGGCCTCTCGGAGCCATAAACTTGCTGCTGATGGCGGCAGTCTTGTTGGTCGTGTGCACGATCGTCGTGACGCGTGTCCTCAGCGTTGGAACGATTCGTGAAACACGGCAGGCGGGCAGCCAGCGTGCTTCGCGGCGGACAGAGGGCGGAGTCACCAGTGGTCTCCGCTCGATCAAACGACTCCCCCACCTCCAGCGGATCGCGGCACTCGTGTTCATCACTGTTCTGGTTTCGACTTTCTTCGATTGGATGTTCAGCTTTCTCGTCGAGTCGACGATCCCCGACCGAGAGGCTCAATCCGAGTTCTTCGGACGCGCGTTTGCTGTGTTCAACGGCCTCGGACTCATCTTTCAGCTGGCTGCTACCAGCGCCGTCATTCGCCTGTGCGGGTTGGCGGGATCGTTGTTGATCCTGCCGATGGGCATGGGGCTGGGCGCCGCCGGACTCATCTTTTTGCCGGGGTTGATCACCGCAACGGCCGGCAAGGGCGTCGATATGACGCTCCGAAACTCGGTCGATCAATCCGCAAGAGAGTTGCTCTACCTCCCCGTGCCGACGGCGTTCAAGCAACGCGCCAAACCGTTTATCGATGTCGTACTACAGCGGAGCGCGGATGGGTTGGCCGGGGTCTTGATCCTGCTTGGAAGCGGGATGGCCGGAACCGGTGTGCGACCGCTGGCGTTCATCACCCTGGCGTTGGTCGCCGCTTGGCTGGTCACGGTCGTCCGTGTCCGTGGCAGCTACCGTCACGCACTCGAGCGGTTGCTGGCGGTACGCGACATCGACTTGGTCGAGGTAGCTGACGAGAGCCTCGACACGGAGGCGGTTCGTGAGCTCCGCGCCGCCTTGCGGCCGTCGACGAGTGCGACCGGCGTTCATTACGCGCTCGATCTGTTACGCGACTCTCCTGCTCGCAAGCTCCGCGACGACCTGCTGAGATTGCTCGACCATCGCGACCCGACAGTTCGCGCGCGCGCGATCACGCAGCTACTGCCGGTAGCGAACGCCAGCGACTTGAAGGCCATCCGACCGTTGCTCGACGACAACGAGGATCCGAGAGTCCGAGCTCAAGCCACGATTCTCGCCACCCGCTTCGAGCCCGAGCACCACTTGGCACGCATGCCGGAGTGGCTTGAGTCAACGGAACCCAACGCCTTGGAGGCGGCGCTGGCGTGCTCCTTGGCCCACGGAGATCGAGCGCACGAACAGGCGGCAACAGACCGGTTACAGCGTTTGATGGCCGACACCACCCCTCAAGCCGCCCCGCAGAGGGCAGCGTGTGCTCGAGCTCTGGCTCGGCTGCCTGGCGACCACCCGCTGCAGAGCGGACTCGCTGATCTCTTGGCTGACGACGACCCGGGGGTCATTCGAGCCGCGATCTCGAGCGCCGGTGCGGCTCGCCGGGTTGAGTTGCTGGAGCCTCTCGTGCCACATCTCGGGTCGGCCGAGACTCGCCGTCTCGCGACGCGGGCGATGGCTGCCGCGGGGGATAGTGCGGTCCCGCACCTGTCCGCTTTTCTGCGCGATCCATGCATGCCTCGGAGGTGGTTGCCCAGCGTGTTCGTCGAGATCGCCACCCCGGCGGCCTTCTTTTCGCTCGCGGACGGTCTACCGTTCTTGACCCAAACGGACATCCGATCGGCAGCGCTAAAAGCCCTCAACAAGCTGCGCCGTCGACATCCATCGTGGGAGATCCCCACCGTCGTCATCCGGCGTCAACTCGATTCTGAGCTGTTCGAGGCGTACGACACGGAGCGGCAGCTCGAGACGCTGTCTCAACTCGCGGACGAGCCCGACACACCGGACGTCGAGAGCGCGATCACGTATGCTTGGGCGTTGACGCTGCGCGGTGAGCGAGCAGTCGAGCGCGCGTTCCGGCTGGAGGCGCTGCTCCACACTCCGCGCACGATCTACTTTGCGTACGCGGGGCTAACTGGCGGTAGATCGGAGCACGCGGCACACGCTATCGAGCTCTTGGAGACCGCGCTCGATCGAGAAGATGCGCGTGTCGTCGTGCCGCTAATCGACGCCGATTACTCTCGACCGCAGCGAGTCGCCGCGGGCCGGCAGTGGTTTCAGTTGGAGGACGTACCGCTCAAGACCGATCTCACGATCGTCCTTGAGCGTGGACAGCCGTGGCTCAAGGCGTACGCCACTCCGCTCGCGCAACGCGTCGGCGCGGCGATCGCTACAGGCAAGCACGAGGAACGAATGGCTCGGTCTACGGTCGAAAAAGCGGCGGCGCTCAGGCACGCCAAGTTAATGCGCAATCTCGACGCCGATGATTTGCTGCAGCTGGCAGCGGTCGCTGAGGAGCGTTCGTTCGACCGCGATCAACATCTGTTCTACGAGGGCGAGGCCGGCGAATACCTATATGTCGTTTTGGATGGGGGGATTCGCCTAGAACGAGGCGATCTAGCCGTCTATCAAGCGGTTCCCGGTGATGTGATCGGGGAGTTTTCGATTCTCGACCAGCGACCGCGGTCGACCAGCGCGGTGGCTACCGCCCCGACTCAGACGCTCGCCATTCACCGCGACGACATGATTCAAGTCATGGCCGACAACTACACTCTCGTCGAGGGGCTCTTCAGACACTTGACAGAGATCATCCGCGATATGAACGAGCTTGTGTATCCATCGGAGAAGTCAACGCCGGGCGATGAAGATGTCTAACGAGTCCGATATTAGAAGTGGATGACCTCACCGTGGACATCGAGCGCGGCTTCCTTGATCGCCTCAGCCAGCGTAGGATGGGCATGAACGGTGAGTGCGATGTCCTCAGCGCTGGCTCGAAAGGCCGCCGCGGCCACGACCTCGGCGATTAAATCCCCAGCCCTGGGACCGAGGATGTGGCAACCCAGCATCCGATCGGTCTGTGCATCAGCAACCAACTTCACGAACCCGACGGTGTCGTTCATGCTGCGCGCGCGGCCGTTGGCTGAAAACGGGAAACGTCCGACTCGGGTTTCGTGACCGGCGGCCTTCGCTTCTTCTTCCGATAGCCCTACGGTCGCGATCTCGGGGTGCGTGTAGACCACGCCCGGTATCGGAAAGTAGTCCATCTCGCTGTCCCGCCCGGCGATCCGCTCGGCGATGACGACCCCTTCTTCGGACCCCTTGTGGGCCAGCATCTTGCCACCGATAACGTCGCCCACCGCGTAGATGCCCGGCACACTGGTTTGGAAGTGGTGGTCGACCTCGACGAACCCCTTCTCGTCCGTGGCGACCCCGACACGATCGAGGTTGAGCCCATCGGTCACCGGTCGCCGCCCGATGGCGACCAGCATTACATCGGCCGATAGGGTCTCACCTTTGTCTGCAGCAGTTAGGTCGACGTCTACGCCTCGATCGGTCACCCCAGCTTTCGTGACGAGTGTCGAGGTCCGGATGTCGAGTCCCTGTTTAGTGAACGCCTTGAACCCCTCGGCTGCCAACTCGACGTCCATCCCGGGTAGGATCGTCTCGAGCGCCTCGACGACCGTCACTTGCGATCCAACGCGCTGATACACGGAACCCATCTCCAGGCCGATGTACCCGCCGCCAACGACGATCATTGACGCGGGGATATCGTCCATCGCCAAACCCTCGGTAGAGGAGATCACCCGTTGGCCGTCAAAGGGCGTTCCAGGTAACGCGATCGGCGCCGATCCGGTAGCGATAACGGTTGAAGTCGTGCGCAGGCGACGCGTTGATCCTAGACCGGTAACCTCGATCAAACCCGGTTCGACGAACCCGCCCTCACCTTCGAGATGCTCGATACCGTTCTTTCGAAACAGATAAGCCACGCCTTTCGAGCTGGCCGATACGACTCGCTTGCGATGTTTTTGCATCTTCGGCCAGTCGACCGCTACGTCACCCACGACGATACCGACCTTCTCCGCACCTTCGCGGATCCAAGCCAGATGCTCGGTGGCATCGAGAAGCGCTTTAGACGGGATGCAACCGACGTTGAGGCACGTGCCGCCCAACGCTTCGCGCTCGATGCACGCTACACTGAGGCCTAGCTGAGCAGCTCGAATCGCCGCCACGTAGCCTGCCGGGCCCGACCCTATGATCGCTAGATCGACGCTGAGGTCGTTTTCGTTATTGGGCATGGTGTGACACTGTCGAAATCGACGTTACCAACATCAAGCCTCCAGGAGAAGCCGCTCGGGGTCCTCAAGCAACACACAGACGCGCCTCAAGAACTGGACCGCCGGCGTCCCATCCACGAGTCGATGATCGTACGACAGTCCAAACCACATCATCGGCCGAATCACGACTTTGCCATCGATCGCGACTGGCCGCTCCTGGATCTTGTGGATCCCGAGCACAGCTGATTCGGGCTGGCTTATGATCGGTGTCGTCAAAAGCGCCCCGAATCCGCCCGCGTTCGAGAGCGTGAACGTGGCTCCCTGGATATCACTTATCTCCAGCTTCCGTTCGCGTGCTCGGGTGGCCAAATCGTCGATCGCCCCCGCGATCTCGACCATCGACCGGCGATCGGCGTGCTTCACGACTGGGACGACGAGGCCGGGCTCGGTATGAACGGCGACGCCGATGTGGTAATAATGGTGATAGACGATGTCCTCTCCATCGATCGAGGCGTTCACTTGCGGGAACTCCCTGAGCGCGGCGATCGCGGCCTTCATGATGAAGGGCATGTACGTGAGCTTGAATCCATGCTCGGTGACAAACGCTTCCTTCATCCGATTTCTCAGCTCGATCAACGCGCCGAAGTCGCACTCGTCAACGGTGGTGACATGAGCCGCGGTGTGCTTTGACTCCGCCATCCGGTGCGCGATCGTCTTGCGGATCGGTGTCATCGGCACGCGCTCGGTCGGTTCATCGGCGGCGTAATCGCGAGTCGGCGCCGGCGCAGGTGTTGGAGCGATCGGTGCTTGGGCCGTCCGTGCAGCTGGAGCCGAAGTTACGTGCGCCAAGACGTCGTCCTTTGTCACCCGACCGTCACGTCCGCTTCCGACGATTTGGCTCAAGTCGAGCTTGTGCTCGCGAGCGAGCTTCCGAACGGCGGGCGATGTCTTGGCGCCTTCGGGGATGATGGCCTCAGCGGCGGCGGGCGGTGGAGTGGCAACGGACTCCTGCGGTGCGGCAACCGCCTCCGGCTCAGCAGCGACCGCCGCCGCGCCTGGACCCGCGGCCGCGATTTCAGCCGCGTCCTCACCCTTCTCGGCGATCGCTCCTAAAACCGAACCGACTGCCACGACCTCGCCAGGACCGCGGTCGATCCGGGCCAACGTGCCAGCCTTGAACGCCGTCACCTCGACGTTGATCTTGTCGGTCTCGAGCTCAACCACCGCTTCGTCAGCCGCGACTGGATCGCCAATCTCCTTGAGCCACTGCCCGACGACAGCCTCGGGTACACTTTGGCCGAGTGATGGCACCGTGATCTCTAACGGCATCGCTTGGCCTCCATTCGTGGTGTAATCACCATTCGCTCGCGACTCACGTCTGGGCCGCGGTCTTCAGTGCGGCGGCGACCTGAACCGTCGATGGCATGTAGTGCTCTTCCATCGTACGGGCTGCCGGGAATGATGTGTTGTAACCCGCTACCCGAGTGATTGGCGCATCGAGCTCCCAGAAACATTCCTCGGCCAGCATGGCCGCGATCTCGCCACCGATCCCGCCCACCTTTGGAGCCTCGTGCACAACCACCGCCTTGCCGGTCTTGGCGACTGACTCGATCACCGTCGACTTGTCGAGCGGGAGCAACGTCTTGAGGTCGACCACCTCGACTTCAATGCCTTCATCGGCCAGTTGATCGGCCGCCTCAATACACAGCCGGAGGGTGTAGCCAAACGAAATCGCTGTTACGTGCGATCCGGTTCGCACAACCTCGGCCACGCCGATCGGGGTGAGCGTTTCATCCCCATCCGGAAGATCGTCCTTCAAGGATCGATACAGTTTCTTGTGTTCCCAATACAGCACCGGATCCTGGCTGCGGATCGCTGACCGGAGCAGGCCAGCCGCGTCACGCACGGATCCCGGCGCGACCATCACCAGCCCGGGGGTGTTCATGAACCACGCTTCGTTCGACTGCGAGTGGTAGACACCGCCGCCGACGCCGCCACCGTAAGGGCAGCGGAGGGTAATCGGCATCTCGAACGCACCATTGGTGCGCCAATAGTAACGCGCCACCTGTTGCACGATCTGGTCGAAAGCCGGACTGATAAAATCTGCGAACTGGATCTCGGGCAGCGGTCGGCAACCGACCATCGCCGCTCCGACCGTCATTCCGGCGATCAGTGATTCCGAGATCGGGCTATCGATGATCCGCTCGGGACCGAATTCCTCCAGCAACCCCCGCGTGGCCTTGAAAACGCCACCATAGATGCCAGTATCCTCACCAATCAGGAACGTCGTCTCGTCACGTGCCATCTCTTCGTGCAGGGTTCGGTTGATCGCGTCGATGTAGGTGATCTCAGCCATTGGCGTCGCCAGGATTACGATCACCGAAGTCGAATCCGGGATACTCCTCAGCGTAAACGTGGCTCAGGTACCCATCAGGAGCCGGACGCGGGCTGTTCTCGGCAAAGTCGACCGCTTCCTCGATCTCGGCTTCGATCCGCGTGCGCACCTCGGCCAGAGCGTCGTCGCTTAGAACCTCTAGCTCGCGGAGGTACTGCTCGTATCGCGGTATCGGGTCGCGCTCCATCCAGTGCGCAACCTCATCGTCGGAACGGTAATCCGCCGGGTCGATATCGGAGTGGCCGTGCCAGCGGTAGGTCTTCATCTCGATCAGCGTCGGACCTGCCCCGCTGCGCGCACGCTTCAGCGCCTCACGCGTCGCGTTCCAAGTTTCAACGACATCGTTGCCATCGATTGAAATGCCTGGGAAACCGTACGCGTCAGCGCGGCGGCTCAGATCCGTGAGCGCCGTGGTCAGCGCGACCGGCAGTGACTCCGCCCAGAGGTTGTTCTGAACGATGTAGACGATCGGCAGCCGATGAACACCGGCGAAATTACACGCTTCGTGAAAGTCACCGTGAGCCGTAGCCCCATCGCCGCAGAACGCCACCGCCAAGTTGTCTTTCTTGAGAATTTTGTAGCCAAATGCAGCGCCGGTGGCAGCGACCCAGTTCATGACGATCGACGTGGACGGGTTCATCACCCAGAACTCCGGGTGCCAGTAGTGGCACGCCGTGTACCGACCGCCATCTGGCGAGTCGACGCGGTTGTAGACCTGAGCAGCGAGATTCTTGAGCGGCACTCCCTTGCCCGTCGAGGCTCCCAAGTCGCGGTGCGAAGGCCCGACAAAATCTCGCTGATCGAGTTGATACGCGATCACGACATCGCACGCTTCCTGCCCAATCTGAGAGTAGAACGTCCCCTCGAAGCGTCCCTGCCGGAATAGTTTTCGCATGCGAGCGTCGAACTCGCGCGTCTTCAACAAGCGTTCGAACAGCTCGAGCTTTTGCGCGTCGGTGCAGCCTTTCATCTCACCGGTTAGGCGATACTTGGCGGGAAAGGAAAGCTCTGTTTCCTGTGTCTTGGTCATCGAAATTCCTCGGCGGTTCAGCCGGTCTGAGCCAGGTCTGCCAGACCGCTCGCCAACCGACTTCGTAGCAGTTGCCGGTCGGCGCGGTAGGAACTCCTGACGAGTGGGCCAGCTTCGACGTGGGCAAACCCCATCGCCTCGCCGTGCTGGGCGAACTCCTTGAACTCGTCGGGATGAACAAATCGGTGTACCGGTAGGTGCCACTCGGATGGGCGCAGATACTGACCGAGCGTCAAGATGTCGACGCGGCGCTCAACCAAGTCACGCATCACCGTCAGGACCTCGGACGTCTCCTCTCCCAACCCGAGCATCATCCCCGTCTTCGTAACCACCCACGGTGCCAACACGCGGGCTTGCTCCAGCAGTTCGAGCGAGGTCTCGTACACACCCCCGCCACGCGCTCGCCGGTAGAGCCGGGGGACGGTTTCGATATTGTGATTGAATACTTCCGGCCCGGCGTCGAGCACGGTCTTGAGCGCCGCCAGGTTACCCTGAAAGTCAGGCACCAACGTCTCGACGACAGTCCCTGGCGATCGTTCGCGAATCCGGTCGATGCACTCGGCAAAAACACTGGCTCCGCCATCGGAGAGATCGTCCCGATCGACCGACGTGATCACGACGTACGACAAACCCATCCGCACGACAGCGTCCGCCAGTCGGCTTGGCTCCTCGAGGTCGAGTTCGGTAGGCATCCCCTTGTTGACGGCGCAATAGCGGCACCCGCGAGTGCAAGTGTCGCCCAGGATCATGAACGTGGCCGTGCCGTGCCCCCAGCACTCGCCGATGTTCGGACAGTGCGCTTCCTCGCACACGGTGTGCAGCTCTTGCTCCCGAACGACCTGTTTGACGCCCACGTAGTGAGCGCCACCACCGGCTCGGATCTTGAGCCAATCGGGTCGCCGCTGCCGAGTCGCTAAGCCGGTCGTCATTCCACACTCGACCCAAACACGCCACAGAACGAACGCGCCAGCGCGTCCTCGACCTCATACCGGCTCACGTCGCTTTCCAACAGCTCATTCATTGAAGTCACTCTCTTGTCAGCGATCCCACACGGAACGATCAGATCGAAGTAAGACAAGTCGGTGTCGACGTTGAGCGCAAAACCGTGGTAGGTGATCCACTTCGACACCCGGACCCCAATGGCAGCCAGCTTGGCATCCGCGGCCCAAACACCGGTCAAGCCAGGAACACGACCGGCGTCGATCTCGAACTCCGCCAATGCGCGCACGACGACCTCCTCCAGGTCTCTCAGGTATCGATGCAGATCGCGTTCTCGTTGGGTCAGGTCGACGATGGCGTAGCCGACGATTTGACCGGGACCATGGAACGTGACGTCACCCCCGCGATCGGTCTCGACGAACTCGACACCACGTGCCGACAGCTCGCGTCGCGATCCAACCAGATGTTCGGATCGGCCTCCACGCCCCATCGTGATGACCGGCGCATGCGATAGCAGCACGAGTGTGTCCGGGATCCAGTGCCGGCGGCGCGCGGCCACCATCTGTCGCTGGAGCTCCCACGCCTGCCGGTACCCCACCCGACCGAGCTGATAGACCCGTACCCCCCTTCGCGAGACCCCGGGCGCGACGGATTCAGCCGTCGAGATCGGCGGCTGGGCGATGGCTGTCGAGTGCGCGTTGATGGCGATCAAGCTATTGCGGCCGCTATCGACGACGCAACGCACCCATCGGGTTAGTACGATAACGAACTAACCGCTTCGAGGGTCTGTCTGTGGATCGCGCAGGCGAGCTGGAGAAAACGGTGTCAGATCTACCGGCGGCACCGAACCGCCCGCCAAGGCGGCCACCGCTGCGGCGGTGATCGGGGCGAGCAAGATGCCGTTACGGTAGTGACCGGTAGCGTACACCAGCCCCTCCACGTCCGGATCGGGGCCGACGATCGGGAGCTCGTCCGCGGTGCCAGGTCGGATCCCGGCCCAGGTGCTCAGCCGATCCGCGCTCCCCAGCGCCGGAACGTAGTCGGCAGCGGACGCCACCAGCCCCGCGATGGCCGCCTCATCTACGGTGACGTCAAACCCGGCACGCTCAACCGTCGCACCGATCAGCACTCGGCCATCGCCCCGAGGTACGCAGTAGGCACCGCCCCCCCCCACGGTGTGAGTCAAACCGGCAGCACGGCCATCGACCGCAACCATCTGGCCTTTGACCGGCACTACGCCGAGCCGCCGAGGCAACCCGGCGACGTCCTCACTCCAGGCGCCTGCCGCGATCACCACCAGGCTCGCCGACTCATGGTCTGCCGTGCCATCCGCTCGCTCCAGCCGTACACCGGTCACCCGCCCGGCTGCGGTGTCGATCCCCACGCCTCGGCTGTTCAATTCGAGCCGAATGCGAGGATCGGCGGCAACCACCCGAGCGGCCGCGCCGACCAACGCCACCGAGTCGACCTGGTGGTCATCGGGCAGCAACAACCCGCCCTCGGTGGTGGGCGCCAACGCGGGCTCCAGCCGGCGGGCTTGATCGCGATCGACGAACTCAGCCGCCAGACCCGCGGCCACGTGGGCGGCAGCCGCCGTAGCCAGCGCCTCGGCCCGCGTCGTATCCGTCGCCACCACAAGCGTGCCGCAGGCTCGGTACTCGATCTCCAATCCCGTTTCGCGAGTGAGTGAATCGACAAGCCCCGGGTACCAATCCCGCCCGGCGAGACAGAACGCGAGCATCGCCTCGGCTCGAGTCGAGCTCTCGGCGAGCAACCCCTCGGCGGCCTCCATTTGGGGTGACAGCATCCCCGCCGCCGCGGTCGACGCACGCCGACCCAGCTCGGGATCGCGCTCGATTAGCACCACATCCAACCCTTGAGCCGCCAGCGCCCTTGCGACGAGGCACCCGACCAATCCACCACCAACGACTACAGCTTCGATATCACTCCGGTAGACCATTGCAGAACCGATCCTTATCTTGATTCGCCTGCCATGAAGATCATCGCGAACCCGCGCGCCGGGCACGGGAGGGGCGAGAAGAACGTAGCGCAGCTCGAACGCATTATCCGGCGCCGCGGCCTTGATTGCAGACCGGTCCTGACCGAACACCCCGGCCATGCCACCGAGTTGGCGCGGTGCGCGGCCGAGTCGGCCGAATCGCGCCTGGTGGTCATGGGTGGCGACGGGACGGTCGGCGAGGTCGTAGAGGGGCTAGTTGGCTCCGACACCGAGTTGGCGGTCGTCTCGGTGGGGACCGGCAATGACGTCGCCCGGAGCCTTGGCCTCCCGCTCAACGACATCGAGGCTGGGCTCGACTTGGCGATCAGTGGATCGGTGATGGCGATCGATGTCGGCCGCGAACGCGATCGTCACTTCATCTCGGTGCTTGGTCTCGGGTTCCCGACGATCGTGGCCGACGCAGCGAACCGTGCGCGTTGGCTCAGAGGACCGCCGGCTTTTTTTGTCTCTGTCTACAAGGGTCTGTACCGTTTGCGTCCCGAGCATCTCGTGATCGAGCTCGACGATCAAACCTTGGAGTTGGAGTCGGTCGCGGTCATGATTCAGAATACGCCCTACACCGGGGGTGGGCTCCACATGGCGCCGGGGGCGCAGATCGATGACGGCTTGCTGGATATCGTCGTGGTTGATGACATCGGCCGACTCGACCTGATGCTCAACTTTCCGAAGGTCTATCGCGGGAAACACCTCGACCACCCTAGCTTTACGCTCTACCAGTCCCGAACGGTGCGCATCACGTCGCCGGAGCCAATGCCGAAGATGTTCGATGGCGACGTGATAGGCAGCTCGCCGCTCGAGGCTTCGGTGGTACCCCGATCCCTCAGGGTCGTTGTGGGCCCATCGTCATCCAACGGAGGCTGAACCGGGTGGATACGATCACCGAGTTCCTACGCGGTAAACAGCTGCTCGTCACAGGCGCCACGGGGTTCTTGGGTCAACCGTTGGTCGAGAAGATCCTCTGGGCGGCCCCCGATGTCGAACGCATCAACGTGCTGATTCGCCCCAAGCGGAAGTTCGGCGGCCGGATGCAGACGCCCGCTGAGCGGCTGCGCCGTGAGCTGTTTCAGTCCAGCGTCTTTGATCGGCTCCGCTATCGGCATGGTGAGCAGCTGGAACGTTTCCTGGCTCAGAAACTCCACGCCGTGGCTGGCGACATATCGAAGGACGGCTTGGGGATCGATTCCAACCTCCGGGCCCAGCTCGAACATGAACTGGACGTGGTAATCAACAGCGCAGCGGTGGTCTCGTTCGACGCGCCGTTGGACGACGCCCTCGATCTGAACACGCTAGGAGCGGGACGGGTGACCGACTTCGCCGCTTCCTGCCAGCGAGCTATACTCATCCACGTTTCGACAGCCTACGTCTGCGGGGCGACAGACGAACCCGTCCCCGAGACGTTTCACCACGCCGCCGATTCCGACGAGCCATTCCCGCCGCGCCAGTTTACGGATCCAGAACGCGATATAGCGCGGATCCGAGAGATCATCACTGCCGTACGTGAACAAGGTCAGGGTGCCGACGTGCGCCGTGAGCTAGTCCAAGCACTCGTCCAACGCCGACGCGGCCGTGGTGCCGGGCGAGCTGAGCCGCGACGCGAGATGATCCAGAATCTCCGCAGTCGATGGATTCAGAACCGGCTGACGGAAGAAGGTATGAAGTGGGCTCGGCAACGAGGCTGGAACGACACCTACACGTACACCAAGGCGCTCGGTGAACAGGTTGTCCTGAGACAACGTGGTGACTTGCCAGTCGCAGTCGTGAGGCCGGCGATCATCGAGAGCAGCCTGGCTGAGCCCAGCCCAGGCTGGCTGGACGGGTTGCGAATGGCTGATCCGTTGATCGCAGCCATCGGAAAGGGACGCCTACGATCCCTACCGTTGAACCCCAAAGTGACGCTCGACCTCGTTCCCGCCGACATGGTCGTCAATACCATCTTGGCGGCGATGCCGAAGTTGGCCCAGGAGCGTGGGATAGCGATCTATCAAGTGGCTACCGGGTCTCAAAACCCGGTCACCATGGGTCGCCTTCACGATCTCATCGTGCGGTACTTCACCGCGAATCCGATGCTGGACAAGAACGACCAGCCGATCCGGGTAAAGCCGCTGACGTTCCCAGAACCGGAACAGTTTCGGCTGATGTACCGGGCCAAGGCCGAGCCACTCAAACGATTCGAGCGGATACTGCGACGTTTGGTCGCCTGGGGCGTGCTCAACAAGCAGAGTCAAAAGTACCGACGCCGACTCGCTGCTCGCCTCGCTGCGATGGAGACCCTCTACTACTACGGCGAGCTGTACGAGCCCTACTTGAACCTCGATTGCCAGTTCAAGATCGACAACACGATGCGGCTGCTCGAGGAGCTGACCGAGGAAGAGCGGAGTCGTTACAACTTCGATGTCACGCGGATCAACTGGCCCCACTACATGCACGTCCACATCGCCGGGGTCAAGAAACACATCCTGAAAGTAGAACGAGCGGGAACGCTTGAACTCGATGACGAGGCTGCCGCCCAACGAGCGTCCGTCTCGACCATCAACGACTTGTTGAGACAATCGGCCGAGAGATTCCCCGATCGAACCGCACTGCAGATGAAGAGGAACGGCCAGTGGGTCCAGATCACATATGCTGAGCTGAAGGAGCGATCCGAAGAAATCGGCGAGCGATTCCGGAGACTCGGGTTTCACAAAGGTGATCGCGTGGTGCTCTACTCAGAGAACCAACCCGAATGGGGCCTCGCCTACCTGGGGGCGGCGTCGATCGGACTGGTTGTCGTCCCACTCGATGCTCAGACATGGCACCGGGAGGTGTGGTCCACGGCGAGGTTTGTCGGGGCGCAGGCCCTGCTGGCTTCAGAATCTTGCTTCGATCGCTTGGCACCTGAAGGGTTGGAACAGAACGAACGGTCCGATACGCCGATGTTGGTGCTGAACGTTGACCGTATCTGTCGACCTTTTGACCTTGATAGCTACCCCCGAAGCACTCGTCCAGCAGAGAAGGAAGCGCCGGCCTTGAACAAGGCTGATCGGGTGCGACCTGACGATCCCGCGTCGATCATCTTCACCACTGGAACCGCGGTAGATCCGCGAGGCGCAATTCACACCCATCGCAATTTCTTGAACAATTTGTTCGGTGTCAGCCGCACACTATCGGTTAGCGAGCACGACCGGTTGCTCTCGGTGCTACCTCTTTATCATGCCTTGGAGTTCACCTGCGGATTCCTCACCCCCATCTACCACGGTGGGACGATCAGCTACGCTCAGTCTCTGAAGCCCAAGGTGATTCTAGAGACGATGCGCGAGACCGGCACCACTATCATGCTTGGGGTGCCAACCCTGTACGCACTAATTCGCGACGATCTCGAGCGGCGCGTTCTGCGGGCTGGGAAATCGCCGCTACGGTCGAACTTGATGGAGACGACCAAGCAGATAAGCCGTTCGTGGGAGCGAACGTTTAACCGCAACATAGGCCGTCAGATCTTCAGTCGGGTTCATCAGGAGTTGGGCGGCAGCGTGCGGTTCTTCGTAAGTGGCGGGTCTGCGCTCGGCACCGAGCTATACAACGACTATCGCGCGATGGGCTTAACGGTCTACGAGGGCTACGGACTCACCGAGACAGCTCCGGTCCTGACCGTCAACCCGCTGTACCAGAGTCGTCCCGCTTCGTGCGGCAAGCCACTGCCAGGTGTGGAACTGAGACTTTACCACACGGACAACGAAGGTGTCGGTGAGATCATCGTTCAGAGCCCTAGCCTAATGAACGGCTATTACAACAACACCGGGGCAACAGAACGCGTCATGGTGGACGGATGGTTCCACACAGGCGATCTGGGCTGGGTCGACGCTGACGGGTACCTCTACATCACGGGTCGCAAGAAAGACGTCATCGTGACGGGGGCGGGTAAGAACGTCTACCCGATGGATCTGGAAGCTATCTACCGAGCGTTGCCTTCCGTGCGGGAGATCTGTGTCGTAGGAATCCCGAGCGGCCTGACGGAGGAGGTACACGCAGTCGTCGAGCCGGACCCGGCTCTGTTGGACGATGCATCGGCGGACGAAGTCCAGAAGCTGATTCAGCGCGAGGTTCAGGCTCAGGGACGCGAGCTGCCGAGCTACCATCGGCTGCAACAGGTTCACCTGTGGGCAGGGTCATTGCCGCGAACAAAAGACGGGCAGATCGATCGGACGCGATTGCGAGGCTGGATCGAACGTACTGCACGCGCGCGTGCTGATCGGGAGGCGCCGCCGGTCATCAGCGGACCCGGCCGATTGGAACTCAAGGCCCAGCTGCACGACGAGCTGGCGCGCCTCTCGGGTCGGCCACTCGAAGAGATCACACCAGCCACCCATCTGTACGAAGATTTGGGGCTCGATTCACTTCGGGCGATCGAGCTCTTCTTGTTCGTCGAGCACGCGATCGGCGCCACGCTAGACGACGAGGCGGCTGCGGAAGTCGAGACCGTGGAGCAGCTGTTGGCGATCATGGCCCCGACGAAACAGGCATCCGAGAAACTGGCCGCGACACAGCCTGAACCCGCGCTTCGCTCGACCCTTCCATATCCAGAGCGCAAGGTGGTAGACCGGTGGTTGCTCGGATCCGCGGGCCGCGGACTCGAGGCCCTGTACACATCATACTTCGACCTCGAGCTACTCCACACTGATCGGCTGCCGCGAAAACGACCGTACTTGCTGGCCGCGAACCACTCGAGCCATCTCGATGCACCGGCCGTGCTGTCTGCCGTTCGACTCGCGCATGGCCCAGAGGCGGCGCGGTCCATCCACGTGCTCGGTGCGCGTGACTATTTCTTCGATACGACGCTTAAAGGCTGGTTCTTCAGCACGTTTCTGAACGTTGTTCCGATCGAGCGCGAAGAGACATCGCTGGCTGGATTGAGAACCGTCAAGTCGATTCTCACGAGTGGCGAGTCGGCGCTGATCTTTCCCGAGGGGACCCGTTCGCGGAGCGGCGAGATCCAACCGTTCAAGCCGGGTTTGGGACTGATCGCGTGGGAGCTCAGGACGCCCATAGTGCCGGTTTACATATCCGGCACCCACGACGCGTTGCCCGTCGGCCGCAACCTGCCCCGCAGACAACGGGTCAGGATCGAG
>JBFGIA010000019.1:0-28506 GCA_041577935.1 Gemmatimonadota bacterium
ATGCCGAAGTTGTCATCGGCGTGCAGCATGCCTCCGGTCGTCAGGTAGGCGCGCAACGCGTCGACCTCTTCGTTGGTTAGCCGTATCTCGCCGTGACCGGTCAGATACAGAAGTGGGTACCGATCCAGGTCGGGGTCGGTGGCGCGTACGATAGCTTCGCGATCGGCGGTCGGGAGCCCGACCTCTTCACGCACGAAAGCCAACAAGTTGGGCAACGACGTGGGATTCCCGTACCAGTCACCCGGCTCGTACTGGAGACGAGCAATCGTCAACGGCGTCGGTGGCGGCGTCAACGACCGACCGCCAAGTCCCTGACCTTGAAGCGGCGAAGTGGCGACCACCGTGGCCGCGACCGCTATGATCGTCGACCCTCTCACTCCCCTTCTCCGACGCGATCGTCCGCCCCGTGTACAGCCCGGTAGATGGCATTGCGAGCCGTCGGGTATACGCAGGCCATCACCTCAACACGATCGCGCGCGCTCATCGCACTCCCAGCGCGTGAAACCTCGAGCCTGGCCAGCGCGTCGGGCCACGGTAGCGCGACTGTGCTTGCGTCAGCCACGCCAGCACCGCCCACGACCAACACGCATTCGCCCTTGATCGGTGCCTCGCGGGTCACCAAAATCTGGCTCACCACTTTGGCGGCTCCAGTCACAAACTCCTCGTGAAGCTTGGTCAGCTCGCGAGCTAGGCAAACGGGACGCTCGGGATCCAACCCCGCGATCGCCGCCACCGTGCCGCCGACTCGTTTTGGCGCTTCGTAAACGACGATCGTCTCCGGACGGGTGAGCGTCTCCCGCCACCACGATTCCCTCCCACGGCGTGGAGCGAAGCCCAAGAACGCAAAGCGATCAGTCGGCAAGCCGCTGGCTGCTAGCGCGATTAAGAAAGCACTCGGTCCGGGAACTGGAACGACCTCAATGCCTCGCTCTCGCGCGGCGACGACGAGTCGATACCCGGGGTCCTGAATCGCCGGCATCCCCGCATCGGTGACCAACGCGACCTCGTCGCCGGTCTCAAGTCGAGCGATTACCCTTGGAAGCGCCGTTTCGATGTTGTGATCGTGATAGGTGATGACATCTGGCACCGGGACGTCAAGCCACGCATAGAGCCGGCGACACGTCCGCGTATCCTCGCAAGCCACCGCCGCCACTTCGGCCAAAACCTGCCGAGCCCGAGACGTCATGTCGCCCCGATTTCCGATGGGTGTCCCGACCAGGTACAGCGTCCCCGGCTCGCCAACCTTCATTCCGGTTCACGACGGATCGCCGCGCCAAGCTGAAGCAAGCGCTCATCGATGCGCTCGTAACCGCGATCGATTTGCGCGATGTTCTGAATGACGGATTCCCCGGAAGCAGCCAACGCGGCGATCAACAACGCCATGCCGGCACGGATATCGGGGCTCGATATGCGCTCCCCGACCAGCGGTGTCGGGCCACTGACCACGGCTCGATGCGGATCGCACAGGACGATCCGAGCACCCATCGTCAGGAGTCGATCGACAAAGAACAGTCGACTCTCGAACATCTTCTCGTGGATCAAAACCGTGCCCTCGGCTTGCGTCGCCACGACGAGAAGAATCGACGTCAGATCTGCCGGGAGTCCGGGCCACGGGGCATCATCGATCTTCGGGATCGCGCCGCCGGCATCGTCGACGACCCGGAGCTTCTGACCCGCCCGTACATGGACATCGTCTCCGTTTACAACCATCTCGACACCCAACCGTTGGTAGCAGAGCCTGATCATGGCCAAGTTGGCGACGCCCGCGTTCTTGATTGTCAGTGCGCCGTTGGTGACCGCGGCCAACCCAACAAACGAGCCAACTTCGATATGGTCGGGCTGCAGTTGGTGGTTTGCTCCGCTCAACCTATTGACGCCGCGGATCTCAAGATGATTGGTGCCAACCCCCCGGATATCCGCACCCATTTCGATTAACATCCGGCAGAGTCCCTGGACGTGGGGTTCCGAGGCGGCGTTCGCGATGCGGGTCGTCCCCGCCGCGCGCACGGCCGCCATGATCGCGTTCTCTGTTCCCATGACACTGGTTTCGTCGAGAAAGACATCCGCACCAGTCAGGCCGCGCGGGGCTCGGATCACGTATTTCCGATCCCTGACTTCGACCTCAGCGCCGAGCTCGCGGAACGCCAATAGATGAGTGTCGACGCGGCGTTGCCCGATTCTGTCACCACCGGGTGCCGGCAGGTGGACTTCGCCCCGACGTGCCAGTAGTGGCCCCGCGAGCAGGAACGAGCCGCGAATCCGCCCCGCCAGATCACCCGGAATAGCCCCCTTGTAACCGGGTTCAATGGTGCACTCATTTGGTGTCTTCTTTTTGACTGTACAACCCACGGCGTTGAGCAATTCGACCATCGTCCGGATATCGCTGACATCAGGGATCGAGGTCAGCCGAACTGGTGCGTCTGCCAAGAGGGTCGCTGCAAGACACGGTAGCGCCTCGTTCTTGTTTCCGGCCGGGGTCATCGTTCCACTTATCGGCCGACCACCGGTAACGATGAACTTCTCCACGTGTCTCCCTTTCGATCAGTCGGCGAGCGCCAAAACCCCGCGCTCAATCCCATTGTGGTCGCGGTAGGTTGAAAGATGCTCCAATCCAGCGCTGGCGGCGATCATTTCACGTACACCAGCCGCCTGACCGGCACCGACTTCGAGCGCCAACAATCCCGCCGGACGCAGACGTTCGGCCGCCGCCGTCACAATCACAGCCAACGCTTCATCTCCTCGCGGCCCGGCAAACAGCGCCGTCTTCGGTTCCCAGTCGACAACCTGCGACTCGAGCAGTGCCCGCTCGTCATCGGCAAGGTATGGTGGGTTCGCGACGATCGCATCCACGCGAAGTCCTGGTTCGAGCGCAGCCAACCCTTCAGCTACGATCCATCGCGTCCGCCGGACACGGTTTCGCTCTGCGTTTCGGCGCGCAACCACGATCGCGCCGGGGCTCGAATCGATCCCCAAGACATAATCGAGACCATCCAGCTCTTGGGCCAGAGCACACGCGATAACACCCGATCCGGTACCGACATCGACCAGCCTCCAGCCACCACTAGGAACGCGACCGCACCGGCTTTCCGCGCGTGCCCACTCGAGCACCGCGTCCACCAACTGCTCGGTTTCCGGCCGAGGGATCAAGACGCGTGGATCGACCGCCAACTCGAGTTCACGAAACGCTGCCTTGCCCGTTATGTATTCGATCGGCTCGTACGTGGATCGGCGTCGGACATGTTCGCGATAGGCATCGATCTCACCGGCGGTGAGCGGACGATCAAAATCGAGGTAGAGGTCCAGCCGTCGACATCCAAGCACATCGGCCAGCAAGTACTCCGCCGACAATCGGGGTGCAGGAACGCCACGTTTCTGGAAGAACTCGGTGGTCGTGCGGACCAGCGTCAATACCGTCCAGCCGGCCATTATACGAGCCGAGCTCCTAGGCGTGGACGGCCAGGATCGCGTCTTCTTCTCCGTCGTCGTCTTCGAGAATCCACTTGATCTCCAGCGGGTGGTCGGGATCCTCGTTGACATAATCCTCCAGACCGGGGATCTGCTCATCGTCAACCTGTATCGCGATCAATCCGCCCGGTCGCAGCCGAAGCGCCGCTTCATCCAATAGATGGCGCACGAGCTCATCGCCGCTCGGCTCGCCAAAAAAGGTCTTGAGCGGCTCCCACTTGAGACTTTCCTCAGTTAAAAACTCCTCGTCGCCGGGATTCAAATACGGTGGCACGGCACAAATGACGTCGAAGCACGGTTCCGGCCGAAACGCCGACAGCCAATCGGCCGCCACCGGCTGGACTCGATCGTCGACCCCGTGCCGCGCAGCGTTGCGCCGGATCAGATCGAGCGCCACAGGGTCGATGTCCACACACACCACGTGGTCAGGCCGAATCGGGCCCATCGCCAGCGAAACTCCCAGCGCTCCGCAGCCGGCGCCGAGATCCGCGATCCGCCAACTGTCACGAGGAACAGCGCGCTCCTCGACCCACTCCTCGATTTCATCACACAGCTCCTCGGACTGAAACCGGGGCAGGAACACGCCGTGCTGGATTTCCATGAGCTCATCACGAAAATCGGTTACCCCGATGATGTATGGGTACGGTTCGTGTTGCTCACGCCGCTCGACCAGCTCCCAGAACTGTCGCGCCGCATCGGGATCAACCGTTTTGTCGCCGAGATCGTCCAGCTCGTCAGGATCCTCGACCCCCAACACGTGTGCCAGCAGCCACAGGACACTGGTGTCGGGGAACTCGACCTTGCGCTTCTTCAACCGCGCCTCGGCTTCGTCCAGCAGTTGATCGACCGTGATCGGAGCGGCGACCTTCATCCCGAGATCCGTTCGGCCTGATCGGCCAACACCAAGGCTTCGATTAGCTCCTCCAGATCGCCATCCAGAACGCCATCCAGTTTGTACAGCGTCAGATTGACACGGTGATCGGTCACGCGGCCCTGCGGGAAGTTATAGGTCCGGATCTTGGCACTTCGGTCACCAGTGCCAACCTGTGCCTTGCGGCTCTGCGCACGCTCGGCCTGCTGTTCTGCGATGCGGCGATCGAGCAGGCGGCTCCTCAGAACCTTGAGCGCCTTGGCCTTGTTCTTGTGCTGGCTCTTCTCATCCTGGCACTGAACGACAACGCCTGACGGCACGTGAGTGATCCGTACAGCGGAGTCGGTCGTATTGACGCTCTGTCCGCCGGGACCGGACGAACGAAACACATCGACCTTCAGATCGTTTTCATCGATCTCCACGTCAACTTCTTCGGCCTCAGGCAGAACGGCGACAGTCGCGGCCGAGGTGTGAATCCGCCCCTGGGATTCGGTCTGGGGCACGCGTTGAACCCGGTGGACACCACTCTCGTGGCGAAGCACACCGAACGCCCCATCGCCGTGGACGAGCGCGACCGCCTCGCGCACCCCACCGGAGTCAGAAGGCGAGACGTCGATCAACTCAATCCGCCATCCGTGCCGTTCAGCGTACCGTGTATACATACGCAGTAGCTCGCTCGCAAACAGCGTGGCTTCCTCGCCACCGGTGCCCGCGCGGACCTCTATCATCGCGTCTTTGTCATCCAGTGGGTCACGGGGCACCAAGAGCCGGTGCAGCTTTTCGGCCAGGTCTTTGACCTCGAATTCGAGCTCGGGGATCTCCGCCCGAGCCAGCTCTTTCAGGTCCGAATCCTCGGATTCGCGCAACACTTCGCGATCTTCTTCCAACCTGCGGTTCACGTTCTCCCACTCGTGCGCCGCTGCCAAGACCGGCTCCAGATACCGATGCTCGCGAGCGAGATCACGCAGCCGGTTGCGATCCTGGCTTACACTGGGGTCAGCCAACAACCGCTCAACTTCTGCGTGGCGCTCTCTCAGTTCCTCGATCCTCTGTGTCAAATCCATGTTGGCTCTCTGCCATCAGCGCGAGAACGCAAAAGAGCAGGGTCGCCCCCTGCTCTCGCACTCCGCGGGTCGACCGTCAGCACGGTTCCCGCCATCGCTAGCGTCGTTAGGCGTCGGCTATCGCTTCGGCTTCCTCGGCTTCAGTCTCGGCCGGAGTTTCGTCCACTGCGGCTTCGCTTTCGCCATCCGCCATTCCATACTTGGCGCGGAACTTCTCGACTCGCCCGGCCGTGTCCACCAGCTTCTGCTTACCGGTGAAGAAGGGGTGGCAATTGGAGCAGATTTCGATATGGATCTCGGGTACCGTGGACCGCGTCTCTATGATGTTGCCGCAGGCGCAGATGATCCGAGATTCGACGTACTCGGGGTGGATTCCGCTCTTCATATTGGCTCCGGTTTTCTATGGTGAACTAACCGATTCGAGACATTAAAGGTACGGCCCAGAGGGCTGTTCGACAAGCGCGCTCAGATCAACCCAGCCCCTTCTGCCGACCTCGCAAGCACAGTCCCGCCCACAGCATGAGCGCCGCCAACGGAGCCCAATTCCCCCAGCGCGCGTACGGTGTGACTACTCTGGGGATCGGGAGGTCGGCGACAACAACCGCGAACGTGTACAGCGAAGTCGCGACACGGACCCGACCCATCGGATCTACCCAGCCTGATATCCCGGTATTGGCGGCCCGCAATACCGGCACGCGGCTCTCAACCGCTCGCAGCGTCAAGTGGCTCGCGTGCTGATGGGGTGCAGCGGTAGGCCCGAACCAGGCATCGTTGGTGATGTTTACGAGCATCTCGGCGCCGTTACGTACTAAGCGCCGAGACACGTTGGGAAACACGGACTCGTAACAGATCGTTGCCGCAAAGCTATACCCACCTACAGTCCATGTAGGCCAGGTTCGGCCGGGTGCAAATTGACCGGTCCAGGATGACAACCGCTCGAAGAACGCCGTAGCAGCCCCTGGGATAAACGGCACTCGCTCGGCTACCGGGACCAACCGTCGCTTGGCGTAGCGGCCATCTGCGATCGCCCCCGGCCGCACCAGGTAGGCGGCGTTATAGACTCGGTAGTCGGCGGCGGTTGCGCCACTTCGACCGCTCAGCGTATCGGCATCGTTGGTGCCCGTGAAGATGGGCGCGTCGATCTCGGACGCCAGATCCGGAACCAGGGCGCGCGCTCGCGGATCGTAACGCAAATAGACCGGCACCGCGCTTTCGGGCCACACCACGAGCTGTGGATCCTGTTCATCCGCACGTCGGGTGAGCCGAACGAGCCGCTCAAGGGTCTCCTCGATGAACTCCGGGTCCCACTTCCGATCCTGAGGAACATTGGGCTGAATCGCCGCCGCGCGCAGGGTGGGCCAGTCGCCGGCATCACGCTCAAGCTGTCCCAACCGAAGCGCGCCGTAAGCCGGCGCCGCAACGGCAAGCACCGCCGCCACGACCGCTACCCGAACTGGGCGCGTGCTTGGCGTCGGCCTAACCAACCGGTATAGCGCCGCCGACAACCCCATCAGCCACAGCGACACCAAGTACGCGCCCCCGAGCTCCGCCGGCTGAATAAGCAATGGATAGCCGGCCACCGCGTCGGCCGCGATGGCCCAAGTGAAGCCGAGATCACCGAACGAGCGCAGCCACTCGACTGCGGTCCACGCTAACGGAAACGCGACTACGACCGACACTTCGCGCTGTCGAGCGACCGCGACGGCGAGAGTTGTCAAGCTGCCGTTCAGCGCCATCACCAGGACCGCGGCGACATAGGCCGGGACTGCCATCGCACTGAAGCCGCTCAGGCCGGCGATCCAGTACAGGATGGCGCCAAAGAACGCGAGACCAAACAGAAAACCGCCGGTGAAAGCACGTCGCGGGCGGCGTGCATCCTCGGTTTCCAGGAATGCCAGCAACGGCCACGGCGCTACTAGCGCCAACGGCAAGAGGTCTAATGGTGGGAAAGCGAGGGCCAACAATAACCCGGACACCGGCGGGCACCACCAGCGGGCGGCGACCGGTGAACGATCGGCAGTCAGATTCACTGCGCCTTGATTTCGGGCGCCGGCTCAACGTTCACCTCGCGCCCTTCCGCGGCAGATCGCTGAATCGCTGCCAACGCTCGAGCGAGCGTGAGCTGCTCATCTAGTAACGGCGCCTCCTCGCGCCCAGCGACAACCTCGCCAAAGAAGGCGATTTCTCGCTCGTACGACTCCATGTAGATGTTCCCAATAGACGGCTGTCCTTGTGGCGTCACGTTGACAAGGCTGTCGTGCATTCGTTGAAACACGCGGATCGGATTCAAAAGGCCCGAACCGTCACTCCCAAACAAATTGAGAAAGTGGTGGTCTGAATCCATTAAAAAATGCCACGACGTCTCGAGAGTAATGGTCATACCATCAGAGCACTTGAGCATTGCCACAGCTGAATCCTCAACATCAACGTCAGGCCGCAGGCTGGAGAACTGCGCCACTACGCGCTCCGGATTTGGGTAGCCGCACAGCCACAGCGTCAGGTCGAGGAGCTGAACCCCAAGATCCATCAGAACCCCGCCACCAGCCCGGCTGCGCTGATAGTGCCAAGCGCCCTTCTTGAACGCGTCGCGACGCTTGAGCCAACCCGCCCGGGCATAAAAGATTTCGCCCAGGGCGTTGTTTTTGATGAAACTCTTGAGCAGGATCGAGTCGCCACGGTAGCGGTTATTCATCCCGACGAGCAGGATCCTGCCACTGCTACGTTGTGCGTCGATGATCGTTTTCACGTCGACGGGTGTCAGGGCCAGCGGCTTCTCGCATAACACGTGACGCCCAGACTCGAGACAGCGGATTACCGCATCACGGTGGAGATCGCTCGGGAGACAGATATCGACCGCGTCGATTTCATCGATAGCCAATAGCTCATCAATAGACGAAACCGCGTGGTTTACGCCGGTCCGGTCTTTGAGCGTTTTCAGCTTGGTTGTCTCGTTATCACACAGCGCGATCAACTCGACGTTGCGCAAGTGACGATAAGCCGGAAGGTGTGCCACTTGCGCCACAGCGCCGGCGCCGATTAGTCCAATGCGAATCGGTCTAGACGGCGCGGAAGTCGTCATTCGATAAGCATTACAGCTCGTCCTCGATCTTGCGAACGAGGGCGTCGACGAGTTCTTCTTCGGGTATGGTGTGTTCTTTCTCTCCCTTGAGATACAACAGCCCTTTCTGAACACCACCTGCGATGCCGATGTCCGCTTCGCGCGATTCCCCAGGTCCGTTCACAGCGCAACCCATGACCGCGATGGTGAGGTTCTTGTCCAGATGGGCGGTGCGCGCCTCGACCTCGGACGCCAGCTTGTGAACATCGACATCCGCGCGACCACAAGAGGGGCAAGCGATCACGTTGATTCCGCTTGGCCGAAGCTCGAGAACCTGTAGCAGCTTCTTCGCGATCCGCGTTTCGATCAGGGGGTCGTCCGCGAGCGAGATCCGAATCGTGTCTCCGATGCCCTCCCCCAGCAGCGTCCCGATGCCGGCGCACGACTTGATCGTTCCGGCCTCGACCGGGCCAGCCTCGGTCACACCAAGGTGGAGCGGGTAATCGCGCAAATCGGCGAAGCGTCGATACGCGTCCATCATTTTCGGGACATGCGACGACTTGAGCGAAACAACCACATCACGGAAATCCATCCGCTCGAGTATCTCGCAGTGCCGGATCGCCGATTCGACCATGCCCTCGGCGGTCGGTTCCCCATGCTTCTCGAGGATATCGCGCTCAAGCGATCCACCGTTGACTCCGATGCGAATCGGGACCCGCTTGTCGCGCGCCTTCTCGACCACCGAGCGCACCCGTTTCTCACCACCGATGTTCCCCGGGTTGATGCGCAGCTTGTCCACTCCCGCATCGAGAGCCAACAGCGCAACCCGGTAATTGAAGTGAATATCGGCCACCAGTGGGATCGAGATACCGGCTTTGATTTCGGGCAGCGCCTCGGCACTCGCCTCATCAGGAACGGTCACCCGTACGATGTCACAACCAGCTACCTCGAGATTCCGGATCTGGTTCAACGTTGAGTCGATGTCCGTCGTCTTGGTGGTGGTCATCGATTGCACGGTGACCGGAGCGCCACCCCCGATCGGGACCGCGCCGACCATTACTTGGCGTGTGGGTCGTCTAGCTAGCATCTGTCACGCTTGGGCTAAATCCTCGAAATGACTGTAAAATATAAAGTTAAGCTCATTCCACCGGTTTTCAAGCCGGCTCGGGCTGCCCTAGAACAAATCAATTACAAACGCAGCCCCCGGCCAACCGTCCTCCGAGCTCACCGAACGCCTTCCGACCGCGCCGTCGACGACAGCCGCAGTCGCTACATAAACGACGCCGTAGTAACGCCCCGGAGAGCTCGATCGCCCGAGCGGTAAGACCAACTCAAACGATCGACTCGTCGGTTGCCACTCGATCGCCCATGGCGGCACGATCGCTCCCCTACCCTCGCCGTCAGAATACGGTCCGCTCGGTGGGGGCTCGCCGGCCGCGACCCACGCCCGCTCAACGGGCTCCTTCCGCAGGATGACCACCAGCGGCCGCAAATCGGGAGAAGGGACTCGACCGCGGACAACGGTCGGCGAGCGACGCCACCCTCGAGCCGGGGCCTCCATTTCGATGTGCTGAGCCACGAACTCTTGAACCACAAAGACGGCGTGCCGTGCCTCGTCGACCGCGATCCCGATCCCGACGCCGGTCCGATGCGGGTCAACGATCGACTCGCGGTGGCCGGCCGAACCCATCAACCACTCTTCGGCATCCTCGACCTCGAAATCAGACCACGGGTCGGAACTGGTCAACGCATCCGAGCTGCGTTCCACTCGCCGGAAGATGTTCTCGCGGACGTGAGCGGTACCGCCCGCTTCAGCCAGCCGTTCGTACGGCGAATCCCCACCTCGCCCGTAGTGGCTAAAGAAATCCTCTGCCGCCATCGCCTCGGCATGAGCCTGGGCCACCACGGTAGTCAGCGAGTCGAGCGTGACCGGCGGCGCACCATTGGCACTTCGATCCTGGTTGATCAACGCCAGCAACTCGAGTCGTCCGTTTGCGTACCGATCTGCGATCGGAACTGGATCCACCATCGGCTCGGGCGTCGCCACGCGAGCTGACTTCGGCACGCCACACGAAACCCCTACTAGGGCGAGCGCGCAGAGGAACTGTTTGACACTCACTGAGTGCAAAACTCAGGGCCGCTCAAGATAATGGCAATCGAGGCGCCGCCGAGGAGCTCGCGAGGCGTGGCGAGCCCACGCCGCAGCGCGCGACGAGAAAGCAACGAGGAGTTGCGCCATCTTCAGTGGCCCTAGTACAAGCGGGTGATGGTGGTGCCCGGGTAGTACCACCCCAATACCTCTCCGTAACCGAGCCCAGCGCGAGCTCTCGCCATCGCACCCACCTGGCACATCCCGACCCCGTGTCCCCACCCCCCCCCAACCAGAGATAACTCGGCTACTCGACCCGCCGAGTAAGTCAGTCGTGCGAGGAACATCGTGCTCCTGAGCCAACGCCCCTCGGCATCGGCAAACAACGTCCGGATATCATTCTCACTGACCAGATAACGGCCAGTAGTCGTCGTGACCGCGATCGAGACAACGCGCCCCTCCGGAGTTGTGTTGAGAATCTCGACATCTCGGACCACTCCTGCCCCAGGCGGCGGCAGTGGCAATAGCTGCGGCAGGTTACGAGCAACCATCTCCTGGAGCTGATCCCCATCAAACGTCGTCGTCCACCGAAAGTACTTGGATTCTTGACACCAGAAGTCCTCGCCGTTAGGTCGCCGGTCACTGACCGACACCAAATACGGCGCCGGCGGGTCATCGAAAACCAGTTCGACGCGCGCGGTGTGTCCACCGCACGTCGAGTGGTAGTAGGCATCGATTAAAGCACCGTTGTAGAGCAACGCCTCGCCGCGAGTTGTACCAACGGCACGGACGGCTAACGAGTCGGCTGCGTCAACCACTCCCTTGTAAGCTTGATCAAGCACGGTTCCGTAGACGTCAAAGCCCAGATCGGCTCGACTCCCCATTCGCTTGAGCGCATAAGTCCGAGCTGCCACCGCCTGGGCGCGCAGCGCCTCAAATGCGTCACTGCCGGGTTGACCTAGCTCTTTGGCCACCACGCCCTCGAGGTATTCCTCGATCCCCACGACGTTGACGCCGGTGAGAGTGCCGTCCGGACGCAACTGCACCTGTACCGACCCTGGGAGTGGCTGCCCCGCCAGCGAGACTGGCTCGGGGCCTAGTGGGTCGACGATCAACGGACCGGTGTGGGGTTCTGAGAGATGGCCGTCCGGGCGCACAACTCTGAGAGCACTCTCAAACGGCAGTCGGATAATACGCCACGATTCACTACCCTCAATGACGGCGATCGGAGTGGAGCTACCTTCTTCGTGAATCCACCATCGACCAGCTCCCCCGATTTGCAACGCCGAGTCACCCCACGCGATGCCGACGTGAAGAGTCGGTTCACCCGCAAACCACGACTGCCCGGTCTCACTCACGCGCGGAGCGGTGCGCCCGCCCCCACAGTCAATCGCAACCACACATGACAGAATTGTGATCAACAAAAAAAAGCGCCCACTTGGGGCGCGGCCCGAGTGAGTATACACTCGGTTATTCCAGTGATCGGCTCACACGGATTCCGAACTTCCCCTGCGCGACATTATCGACATCAACGCCCATGTTAAACCCGCTTCTCTCGAACCGAGCGGAGGACTGAAGCCGCGAGTAGGTGAGAAACGCGCTCTGAGTCCAGTTATCAAAGCGACTGTTGCTCCACTGTTCCGTCATCCACAATCCCACGTCGTGCACGAAACCGCCCCTGACGCCAGAACCTGAAGCCACGGGAAAACCAAAGGCTGCAGCGAGCTCGCGCTCAAATGCTGCATGACGGAGCAGGATCTCAAGTTCGAGAGCTGGCTCCATCGTCAGTCCCCGAGCGGTAACCGCGCGCGCATCGAGCGTCGGACCCACACCGTTTGACGATACGGGCTCCGATCCCGCATGCTGAGCAAAGACCTCGGACCCGATTCCGAGCGCGACGGCGGAAAGAGCGAACAGCAGGCAGTTGCGGGCGGCATACATATGAGTCACGAATAAACTACTCCCCATACCGCTTTCAAGTTCCGTGCCGCCGTTGGCTTAGAAGGGGAGGTCGTCGTCCTGATCGTCGGTGTCAGGCCAGTCCACACTGCGATCGTCCGCCCCGGCTGGACCCGGGGCCGCCGAGACCCGCGAGCCAAAATCACCCCGGCCTGCACCGACTTGGTCGAGCATGATCATCTGATCGGCGACAATCTCGGTCATATACCGTTTCTGACCGGTTTTTGCATCATCCCAAGACCGCGTCTGGATCCGACCCTCGATGTAGACTTTGCTACCCTTTGTTAGATACTGTTGGCAGATTTGGGCTAGCTTGCGCCAAGCCACAATGTTGTGCCACTCGGTGTTCTCCTCGGTTTGGCCGTCGTCCGTCCTGCGACTCCAGTTGGTCGCCAACCTGAACGTCGCCACTTCTATGCCACTTGCCGTGTGCCGGAGCTCCGGATCGGCACCGAGGTTTCCAATCAACATGGCCTTATTCAGACTGCGGGCCACACACGCCTCCTCTCATGCACGCTTGGTTAAGAACCGTTCGCACCATATCTGTCGCCACAGCGCCACGGTGACGAAACACACCACGAGAAACGATCCGCCCTTCGACAGGAAGGGCAACGGCAGCCCAGTGATTGGCAACAACCCAACCGTCATTGCAGTGTTAATCGCCACGTGGCTGGCGATCAATACGACCAGGCCGAAGGCCAGAGTACTGCCAAACGCATCTGGATGACGTTCGGCGATTCGAACTCCTTCAACCAAGAGAAGAGCGAAAAGCGTGAACGCGACTAGCACACCAATGAACCCCAACTCCTCTCCGAGAACGGAGAAGATAAAGTCTGTCTGTCGTTCGGGAAGAAACGCCAGTCGCTTCTGGGTGCCTTCCATGAAACCTTTTCCGAACCAGCCGCCGGAACCGATCGCGACCTTGGACTGGATAACGTTCCATCCGGCGCCCCGCGGATCGATCTCGGGCTCCAAAAAAACCAGTAGTCGTTGCTTCTGATAGCCGGCCAGAGAGTTCCACAACGGCAGCGCGACGATTCCCATTAGGAGGTTAGTGCTGCCAACGTAGAGCCATGTGCCGCGGCCAGGATTGAGCAAGAACAGGATGAGACCGACGCCAACGATATAAAATGACCAAAGAGGAAGTGAGAATGTCAGTAGGATGCTGACGATCGGCGACAAGAGCAGAAACACGAGCAGTGGTGGAGCTCCTGCCCAAAAACAAAGCCCGGCGAGAAGCAGCACGAATACGGTCGCGGTGCCGATATCCGGTTGGAGCAACGTCAGTGCGCCCGGAATCCCCATCAAAACCGCCGGTATGGCCAATGTCGACAGCTTGCGTGGTGGATGCTCAAGAGATGCGACCCATCGCGCCACTACGAGAATGGCACCGAGCTTCGCGAACTCCGAGGGTTGGAAACCAAGACTGCCGAACCGAATCCAAGATTTCGCCCCACCAATTGCGGGGAAAGCCAGCACGACGATCAACAGGAACACGCCTATCCCATACAAAGACCAACTGGACTTCTCCACGAAACGTAACGGCAGCACACCGACTGCTGCATACGCAATCAGCGCCACAAACAACCATATCACCTGGTACTGCCAAAACTCCGAACTCGCGCCCGAAGCAGTCTGCCCGGCGGAGTAGAGCATCGCAAGGCCACTCAGCGATAAAGCCAGAGCCAGCCCGAGCAGATACCAGTTGTGGGGGATCGTGAGTCGATTGGTGACGAGCTGGGCCACGCCGCTACTCGCTACTCGAAACCGACTCGCTGAGTGCGATCGGAGGGGGCGGACCTGCGTCGTCGGGTACCAACCCGTTGCGACCATCTAGGTAGGTCTGTACGAGATCGATCGCGATCGGGCTCTGGGCCGAGCCGCTGCGTCCCTCTTCGACGATGACCGCGACCACGATCTGGGGTCGCTCCATCGGGCCCGCGGCGACAAACCAGCCGTGGTCGGTACCACCGTTGTGCTCAACGGTGCCCGACTTTCCACCGATTGTGTACCGGAGTGGAACCGTATGTGCGCGATGGAATGCGGTCCCCCGCCAGTCGTTCACAACTCCCGTCAGCGACGCGCGCAGGATTTCGAACTGATCGCTGGACAGCGGCAATGTCCCGGCCGATCGGGGCGCTCGATTGATGGCGCGGATCCTAGGCATCCAGAGCTCGCCCCCGTTGACAACCGCGGAAACGAATTGTGCTTGTTTGAGTGGCGTCCAGGCGATCTCTCCCTGACCGATCGAGAGGTTCAGAATCACGCCAGAGCCCCACCCCCCCGAACCGTATTGCTCGTCGTACCAATCCGCCGAGGTCGGATAGAGGCTTTCCGCCTCGCTTGGCAGATCGACACCGGTGAGCCCGGAGAAACCCCACCCCGATCCGATCCGCGTAATCTCCTCCAGACCGAGAGCCAATCCCAACTGGTAGAAGTATGTGTCGCACGACGTGATGATCGCGTCTTGTAGCGTGGCCCAGCCGTGTACCGCGTGACAGCCAAACCAGCGGCGGCCGAACTGATAACCACCTCGACAGGGAACATCCTCGTATTCGTCTACCGCCACCACGCCGAGTGACATCGCCATCGCTGCCGTCGCCAACTTGAACACCGACCCGGGAGCGTAACGCGCCTGGACCGCACGGTTCAGAAGCGGCTTTGACTCCGCGTGCGCTAGCCGATTCCACGTCTCGGTTGTCAACCGGCCACTGAAGACATTGGGATCGAATGTTGGGTGGGAGTACAGAAGCAGCACTTCTCCGGTATTGGGATCAAGTGCCACCACCGCACCCCGCTTATCCTTCGGAAATAGCTCTGCCGCCCGTCGTTGGAGATCGAGGTCGACGGTGAGTGTCAAGTCTTCGCCGCGTTCAGGCGGGTCGAAGGGCTTCTCCATCCATGGTCCTATCCAACGACCTCGAACGTCCACCTCACGGTACTCGGCGCCCTTCACACCCTGGAGCTCAGTCTCATACATCCGCTCGATGCCAGATTTTCCCACGATGTCACCTGGCGCGTATCCGTGCTCCTTTAGCTCTGACAACTCAAC
This sequence comes from Gemmatimonadota bacterium, assembly GCA_041577935.1. Lineage (GTDB taxonomy): Bacteria > Gemmatimonadota > Gemmatimonadetes > JACCXV01 > JAHWKZ01 > CAMYLR01. The sequence continues at coordinate 15,559 of JBFGIA010000019.1, forward strand.
TTCAGTGATCTGCGCGACGTAGCCAGTGAGGTGAGCCGTTGCACGACCGTACGGATAAGCACGTCGTGGTTTGGGTTGCAGCAACAACCCGGGAACGTCACTGCGCTTCTCTTCGAGCTTCGAGAGTGTACGGTAGTCGAGATCGTCGTCGAGCAGAATCGGTTGCCCCGGTGCAACTTGGTACTGGCGCGTTAAAGCCTCGATCTCGTTTTTATCAAACTCGAGAATCGATCCGATCTTCTCTATCGACGATGACAGTTCTTCGTTTGACGCTGGGAGCAGTGATACGGAGTATGCTGGCACGTTTTCGGCGATGACTTCACCGTCGCGATCGTATACGAAACCGCGAGGCGCGGGCAATGGAATCGTACGCACTTGGTTGTTCGTCGCGCGCTCGACGTGCGAGGCGTGCTCCACGACCTGCAACCTAAAGAACGTCGCTAAGAGGATCCCGAAAACAGCGAGCAGACCGACCCGCGCCAGGAGACCGCGCTGGTTACGGTTCTCCGGATCGAACGGAGCGCCCGACTGCGGATTGAGACTGGTTTTCAATACCCCCCGAAAATCTGGAAAAGCCTTAAGAATTCGAACTTAGGACCTCAATCGAGGGGAAGCAAACTTCGCGCCGGCGGCAGGCGCAGGACGACTAGCGAGTCAGGAAAAGGCGCCTGCAGAGTCCCCCAATGATGGCGGTATAGGCCGCGCTCAGCGGGCCTTCCCAGAAGAAGCGGGTCTCAAAAGCCTCCCAACTGCCGGATGCCGCGGCCCCCAGGACGAGCACGTCGAGCACCAGCTTACCCCCGGCGAGAAGGACCAGATCCACCCCTGGGGTCGTGAGGTAAAGGGCCTCCCGCGATTTGCCCAGGCCATACCCGAGGACGGTCATCCCCAAGCCGTGCAACCCAAAATGTGACAATACGAGCGCGTCACGGAAGAGGCCCAGCCCGAAGCCCAACAAAGCTCCGGCCTGGGCGTGCCAAGTCAAAGCACCGTAGGTAAGCGCAACAAGCACAAAATCCGGCCGCGCACCAACGATCGCCAGGGGATCCTCGAGCACCATCGCGGCCAACAGGCAAAACACCACAAACGTTGCATATCGTTGGCGCGATACCGTGTGAGTGCTGGACGGCCGAATCGAGTTGGTCACAAGGAGTCGGCGTCGGCCGGGGTGACCGGGTCATCTCGCCCAGCCGATGCCCTGCCACCCAAACGCTCACCCACCATCGGCGGGTGCGCGTAACCAGGCCAGAAAAGTCGCAGATCGTCACCCGCCGAACCGTCCGGCGACGTTCCCCGCATGAGCACAAACACAGCCGTAACCGAACCCAGGTCAACTACCGGCTCAACCAGATCGATTTGCTGCAACCTCAGTCGTTGATCCTCTTGGCTAGCAGTGACCTGTCCGATCGGGATCCCACGCGGGAAAACGCCGCCGTAACCCGACGTCACGATTCGATCCCCGGGTTCGGAGCGTGCCCTTAACGGCAGCAACAACTGCAACCGACCGGCTGCACTGGGGCGCACGATTCCATACTCAAGATGATCCCCGCCCAGCAGCAGGGCACTAGCGCTAAAGTCTGGATGCGTGTATAGCATCACTTCGCTTGTGCCGGGCCCGACCGAGACGACCTTGCCCACCAAACCCTCATCGGTCACTACTGGCAGGTTCGCCGTGACGTTGTCGGTACCACCGGCGTCGACAATCATCACGCTCGGCGCGGTCGCGAAATCACGGCTGATCACTCTGGCCGCGGTAAGTTGCACCGGCGAGTGGTCGGCGAAGTCGAGCAGGTCCCTCAACTCCCGATTCTGCGCTCGAATGATATCCGAATCTGAGAGCTCAATACGCGCTTGTTGAAGCTGACGCCTGAGGTTCGCGTTTTCTGTTCTCAATCGTAGGTAGCCACCAAAGACCTCACGAACGCGAGACACTGGCAGCGTTACGGCGTGATTGACTGATTGAGCGAGTGAGTCTTGACGTGAATCGGGAAGTGCTAAGAGGACCAGCGATGCCGCCACGCAGGCGATGGCGACGGCTTCGGCACGACGATCACGAGGTAGCAGCGGCATCAACCAACGCCGAGCCGTGGATTCAGTTACGGCCGCTCAGGACGAGCACGCCACGATACTTGTCCGGGTCGTCCAGAATCCGACCGGTGCCCCGGACCACACACGTCAGGGGTTCCTCATCGACGTTTATGGGAAGATTGGTGTTTTCGCGCAGCAGCGAGTCGAGTCCCCGGAGGAGCGCGCCACCTCCGGTCATCACGATACCGCGATCGACGATATCGCTTGCCAGTTCAGCCGGCGTCCTCTCGAGCGCTTGGCGGACAGCGTCAACAACCGCCATGATGGGCTCCTGGATCGCTTCGCGTATCTCGGCCGAGTTCACCCGAACCGTTTTCGGAATACCGGTCACGACATCGCGCCCCTTGACGTCCATGACCTCATCTCCATTGACGGATTGATAGGCCGAGCCGATTGTCATCTTCACCTGTTCCGCTGTCGGCTCTCCGATCACGATATTGTAGTCTTTCTTCAAGAAGTGCTGTATCGCCTCATCGATCTCATCGCCACCCACCCGGATCGATATATCGCTCACGATACCAGACAGCGCGATGACCGCGATTTCGGTGGTCCCGCCGCCGATGTCGATCACCATGTTACCGGTTGGTGTTTCCACCGGAAGTCCGACACCGATCGCAGCCGCCATCGGCTCGGGCACGAGGTACACCTCTTTCGCGCCAGCCGACTCCGCGCTATCTCTCACCGCCCGCTTCTCGACCTCGGTGATGCCGCTTGGAACCGAGATAAGAACTTTCGGGCGTATCGGCATGAGGCGGTTTCGTAACACGCGCTTCAAGAAATCGCGGAGCATCTTTTCAGTTACTTCGAAGTCTGCGATGACGCCGTCCTTGAGGGGCCGCACGGCGTTGATCCCGGCCGGAGTTCGACCCAACATCTTCTTTGCCTCGAGCCCGACGGCGAGGATTTCACGCGTGTCTGCGTCCAGCGCCACGACCGACGGTTCGTTCAGGACGATGCCGCGCCCCTTTACATAAATGAGCGTGTTGGCGGTTCCCAGATCTACCGACACTTCGCTCGACAGAAAGGGCCCAGCGTTCGACCTGAGGAAGCTCAGCACGGCGCGCTCACCGACCGGTCGACCCAAAACCGCCGACCCCACGGGTCGTCTCGGGGAGTGCCTCAACCTCGACTAGATCGAGGCGTGAGACGGACCCGATGACGAGCTGCGCGATGCGGTCGCTGCGATTGATCTCGACGACTTTTTGACCCAAGTTCACCAACAGGACCTTCACCTCACCTCGATAATCAGCATCTACAGTTCCTGGAGCGTTTAGAACAGTAACACCATGCTCGGCCGCCATCCCGGATCGCGGTCGTATCTGGCCCTCACAATTTGACGGCAAGGCGATCGCAAAGCCGGTGCCGATCAGCCGCCGTTCTCCGGGAGCGATGCGGTGCGCTTCGGCCGCTCGCAGATCAAGCCCTGCCGCGGCTTTGGTTGCGTACTCCGGCAGCGGTAAGTCGTGATCGCCCAGTCGACGAACGGGCAGCCGATGCGTGGCGTTCAGGGTTACACTCGGACCGGAGCTCATTGAAGCACCTCGTTGGGTTCCCGATAAGGCAAGTCAAACGCCTCTGCAACACCAGGATACGTAACCTCCCCAGCTACCACATTGAGGCCTAGACGCAGGGGTTCGCTGTCACGGCATGCCGCTCGCCACCCCTTGGCAGCCAACCGCCGCGCGTAAGGCAGGGTTGCGTTCGTCAAGGCGATCGTCGAGGTCCGCGGTACGGCGCCCGGCATGTTCGCTACACAGTAATGAACAACGCCGTCGACAACAAAGACCGGGTCCTCGTGGGTCGTCGGCCGGCACGTCTCAATGCAACCACCTTGGTCTACCGCGACGTCCACGATCACCGAACCCGGCTTCATATAGTGAAGATCCTCACGCGTCACCAAGTTGGGCGCCTTCGCGCCGGGCAGCAGAACCGCCCCTACCAACAGATCCGCCCGGCCGAGCATCTCGCGAATGGTGTGCACATCCGAGAAGAGGCAGTCGACGTTGGCCGGCATGACATCTTCCAGGTACCGCAAGCGATCGAGGGATATGTCCAGAATCGTCACCCGCGCGCCAAGCCCGGCCGCCATCTTAGCGGCGTTGGTACCGACCACGCCGCCGCCCAGGATAACAACTTCGGCCGGCGGCGTGCCCGGAACGCCACCCAATAGAATCCCGCGTCCACCCATTAGCTTCTCCAGGTACTTCGCACCCTCCTGGATCGCCATTCGACCAGCGACCTCGCTCATCGGAACCAGCAGCGGCAACGAACCGTCCGCCTCCTCCACCGTCTCGTACGCTACGGCGACCGATCCGGTACCGATCAACCCATCGGTGAGTTCCCGCGAGGCAGCAAAGTGGAAGTAGGTGAACACGATCTGGCCTTCCCTGATCAACTCGAACTCGGATGCCAATGGTTCCTTGACCTTGAGGATCATCTCGCACTCGGCGAACAGCTCCTGCGGTCCGTCCACCAATCGCGCACCGGCAAGCTCGTAGGCTCCATCGTCGAAACCCGAGCCCTCACCGGCGCCGCGCTCGAGCCACACCTCGTGGCCATCTCGGCTGAGCACCTCGGCCCCCACCGGGCGCAGCGCAACCCGGTTCTCATTGGCCTTGATCTCTCGCGGCACCCCGATCCGCATGTGTCGCTTCTTAGCTCCGCCGGCGTCCACGTCCGGAGCGCTGTTCGCTGCGCTCCTTTTGACCGCCATTCTGCTGACCACCGTCGCCGCCCTCTGGCTTCTCGAGCAGCGCCTTGCGGGAGAGCTTCACCCGCCCCTGATTGTCAATTCCAATCAACTTTACCCGCATCATATCGCCCTCCGACGTGACGTCTTCCACGCGCTCGACACGACGGTGCTCAAGCTCCGAGATGTGAACCAGCCCGTCGCGGCCCGGCAGAATCTCGACAAACGCGCCAAACGTCGTGATGCTCTTGACCGGTCCTTCGTAGATCTTCCCGATCTCGGGTTCCTCAATGATCTTCTCGATGCGGCTCAGAGCCTCTTCTCCACCCGCCCCATCGATCGAAGCGATCGTGACGACACCGTCGTCGTCGATGTCGATCTTGGCGCCCGTCTCCTCCTGGAGCCCACGGATCACCTTCCCACCGCTGCCGATGATATCCCGAATCTTCTGCTTCGGCACGACGATCGTGAGGATCCGCGGAGCGTGTTGACTGATCGTTTGCCGGGGCCCGTCGAGAGCCTGCTCCATCAATCCGAGGATGTGCAACCTCCCGTCGCGGGCTTGCGCCACCGCACGCTCCAAGACTTCGAACGAGACACCCTTGATCTTGATGTCCATCTGGAAGCCGGTAATCCCATCGCGGGTCCCGGCAACCTTGAAGTCCATATCGCCGAGATGATCCTCGATCCCTAGGATATCCGACAGGATGACCACGTCGTCATCTTCCTTAATCAACCCCATGGCGATCCCTGCGCACGCCTTGGCGATCGGCACACCTGCATCCATGAGAGACAGCGATCCGGAGCAGACCGACGCCATCGAGGATGAGCCGTTGGACTCGAGAATGTCAGACACAATTCGAATCGTGTAGGGAAACTTCTCGTGGTCGGGAAGGAGGGTTCGCAGCGATCGCTCGGCCAGCACCCCATGACCGATCTCTCGCCTGCCGGTGCCACCGAAACGACCCACTTCACCGACCGAAAACGGAGGGAAGTTGTAGTGCAACATGAACGTCTTGTCCCACTTGGGATCGAGATCGTCGATCATCTGCTGATCCTGCCTCGTCCCCAACGTGACGACGCCCAACGACTGCGTGTTTCCACGCGTGAAGAGCGCTGATCCGTGCGTTCGAGGCAACACGCCAACTTCAATCTCAATCGGGCGGATCTCGGTCGCACCCCGACCATCTGCGCGTTTACCGGTCTTCACAATCGCTCCGCGCATCGTATCGGACTCGACGTCGTCAATCGTTCGCCGGATTTGGGCCTCAACAGCCCCATACTCGTCGCCAAGCTCATCGATCATCGCCGCTGCGACAGAGTCACGAACGGCTTCCAGAGCTTGGTTTCGCTCATCCTTGTCTGCGATCTGCATCGCACCTTCGACACCAGGACGCGAATGCTGCGCGACGCGGCCCGCCAGCTCGGTGTCGATATCAGGAGGCGACCACGTCATCTCCGGCCGGCCGGCCTCGCGCTTCAACTCTTCGATGGTGGCGCAGATCTTGGCGATCGCATCGTGCCCGACACGAACCGCACCCAACAGATCAGCCTCGGACACCTCCAGTGCCGATCCCTCGACCATCGAGACCGAATCGGCCGTGCCCGCCACGACAACGTCAATCGTGCTCTCGTCCAGCTGGTCAAAGGTGGGGTTGATTACGTACTCGCCGTCCACCATTCCGACTCGGACGCCGGCCACGGGTCCCTCGAATGGGATTCCGCTGATCGACAGCGCGGCCGCGCAGCCCACGATCCCCAACACGTCGGGATCGTTGTCACTATCGTACGAAAGTACCTGACACACCAGCTGTGTCTCGTGCATGTAGCCTTTCGGGAACAACGGTCGGCAGGGTCGGTCGATCAGCCTGGCAGAGAGTGTCTCCTTTTCACCAGGGCGACCCTCGCGCTTGAAGAAGCCACCCGGGATCTTCCCCGCGGCGTACATCTTCTCTCGATACTCAACGAACAGCGGGAACCAACCCCGACTTGGGTCAGCCTTAGGACTGGCGGTGGCCGTGCACAGAACCATCGTCTCGCCGTACACGATCGTTACCGCTCCACCCGCCAACCGTGCTAGCTTGCCCGTTTCGATCGTCATCGGCTTGCCACCGAGATCGAGCGTTTTCTTGATTGTTGCCATTCTTTTTCTCCTGACGGTTTCTGGCCGGGGCGCGGCACCGGCCAGTGCCCGGCCTTTTTTGTGGACGCCCGTCAGGCGGAAGGCGGAAGAAGGTGCGGCACGTTTCGCCGTAAGATATGCGGGGTACGAATCGATCATCGTACCGCGTACATCTCACGCCGAACACCGCTCTTCCCGCACCGCGCACGGACGCGAACGAACCGCAATCGACCCGCTTGACGGGCCGACCACAGCGCACTATTTCCGGAGGTTTAGCTCCTCCAGGATCTGCCGGTATTGCTCCACATCGCTGCTCTTCAAGTAGTCGAGCAGACGTCGACGTTGACCCACCATCTTGAGCAGGCCACGCCGGCTGTGGTGATCATGAGGGTGCTGGCGGAAGTGCTCGGTGAGCTCGTTGATCCGCCGGGTAAGAACAGCGATCTGTACGCGACTCGAACCGGTATCAGTCTCGTGTTCCCGGAAACCCTCGATAACCTCGCTCTTCTGCGAAGAACTCAAGCCCATAGACGTTTATCCTCGATCGATGTCTGAAATGTGGGTCTTGAAAGAATCAAGCTATAATCATGGAAGATACTATAGGAGAACGCATTACGCCACCTCCTGACGATCAGCCAGGGCCGTCCGCGCTGCGGCCCGATCACGGCCTAGCTGCGCGGATAGCTCTTCGGGACCGTCAAAGCGTTTGACCGGCCGCAGGCGGCGCACGAACTCGATACCCACCAGGGCGCCATACAGGGGCTCGCCCGACCAGTCGAGGAAGTGTGCTTCGAGTCGACCGCCCGTCTCTTCGAACGTCGGTCGGGGGCCAAGATTGGCCATCGCCTCGTGCCACTCACCGTCGATCTCAGCCAGTACCGCGTACACGCCCTCGGGAGGCAAGCACTTATCGAGGTCCAGCTCGAGGTTAGCCGTGGCAAAGCCCAGCGACCGTCCGCGTCCCGCACCATGCACCACTCGGCCGTACGCCGAGTACGCGCGTCCAAGTCCAGCCGCCGCGATGGCGAGGTCCCCACTCGCAATCGCGCCCCGGATCTTGGTGCTGGAAACCGTCTCCTCACCTGATGTGACGGGGCCAACGACATCGACCGAGAAGCCTTCGTCCATGCCCAAGCGACGCAACGTCTCGACGTCACCCTTGCGGTCCTTTCCGAAGCCGTGATCGTAACCGATCACGAGCTCACCAAGCCTGAGTTGTCGAACCAGAACGTCACGCACAAAGGCTTCCGGTGAGAGTTGGCGCAGTCGATCGTCGAACGGCACCACTACGACGTAGTCGAGCTCGAACTGTGGCCACATGAGCCGTCGCTCAATCGGCGTTGTTAACAAACACGGCGCTCGCTCCGGCGCGACAATCCGCAGCGGGTGCGGTTCGAAGGTCACCAAAACGCTCTCGCGATTAGAAGCCCGAGCGCGACGCACGATCTCTCTTAGGACTGCTTGATGACCACGATGGACGCCGTCAAAGGTCCCAACCGTTATGGTAGTGCGTCGTGAACCCGGCAAGCCTGCAGCCAATGTCAGCGACCCTCCCCATCGGCGTACAGAATGCGACGTGGCGAGAGCTGCCATCCATGCGGCTCCCGGTGAAGCTCCCCCAGTCCGACAAATCCACGCGGCCCGTGAAGTTGGACCCACCCTTCCTCCTCCACGCTCGCATCGACATCCCCGATCGTCTGACCGTTTACGACCGCCGATTGTTGAGACTCGCTCAGCTCGATGATCGGTAGCTCAGAAACCGCAGTGGCCGTGGGTCGAAGGGCCTCGCGCACGAGGTCGGGCTCGCCCGCGACGTCCCAACCGATGGCGGCCTCAACGGTGAAAGGTCCCGATCGAATCCGCCTGAGCGCCGCGCAGTACCCACCTGTCCCGAGCGTTTCACCGATATCACGTGCCAACGCTCGCATGTACGTACCGCCACCGCACTCGACAGTTAGCGTCAACTCCGGGAACGCATATCTCTCGATCTTCACGCTGTGAATCGTCACCTCGACGTCGGGCAGCGTGACGGCTTCGCCGGCTCGTGCACGCTGATAGGCTCGTTTCCCCCGGACGTGCTTGGCGGAATAGACCGGCGGCGCCTGTGCCACACGCCCCGTATAAGCTCCGCATACCTCGTCGATCATCTCACGCGTCGGCGCAACGACACTCTCGGTCGCCGAAAGCTCGCCCTCGGGGTCATCGGTCGTGCTGCGCCAACCCAGCCGAACGGTGACTTCGTAGGTCTTGTCGTGCCCGCTACAAAACGGCGCCAAACGGGTCGCAGGACCGATCGCGCAGATGAGCAATCCGGTTGCAAACGGATCCAGCGTGCCAAAGTGCCCGACGCGTCGCGTTCCCGTCGCCCGCCGAACCACCTGCACCACATCGTGACTGCTTGGACCGGCTGGTTTGTCGATCAACAGAATGCCGACCGGTTCTGGTGGGTCACTCAGATCAGCCGTAGAGTGGCCCGGATGAAGGCTTCCGAGGATAGTTTCGATTCTAGCTGCCTCTTCCAGCGTTCGGTCGAGCTCGAACCGTAGCTCTGGCACGTACTTGAGCGTCACCGCTTTACCTACCCGCGCGCGAACGAAGCCAGCCGCCCCGCACAAGATCGCTAGCGTGGCCTGTTTTTCCTCCTCGCTGCCGAGTACGCTGACATACACCCGAGCACTTCTCAAGTCGGGCGCGCTCTTTACAGCCATCACGGTAGCGAACCCGATCCGCGGGTCCTTGAGCTCCGTGCTCAGGACAGCGGCGATCTCCTGCTTGAGGAGTTCATCAACTCGGCGTTTGCGTGGGTACCCGTGGGCCATCTGTCCCGCTTTGCATCATGAATGCGTCAGTAGATTTCGATATGAGCGTTGATGACGCGAAGCTCTGGCTCCCCATCGAGCAAATCGAGGATCGAATCGAGGGTCTTCTCCACATTTCGTCGCTGACCGCTCACCACCGCAACCGCTATTTCGGTGCGCTGCCACTTCTCGAGGTGTCCGGTCTCCGCGATCGAGACGTTAAAGTGCTTGGAGATCCGATCCTTGATGCTTCTCAGGACGAATCGTTTCTCCTTGAGCGATTGTGAACCTTGGATATGAACGTCGAATGTGCCCAGACCGACGATCGTCATGCCGAGCTAACCCTAGGCCAGCGTGCGCTGTACTTCCTCGATCTTATAGGCCTCGATGACGTCTCCGACCTTGACATCATTGAAGCCCTCGACATTGATCCCGCACTCGAAACCTTCGCGTACTTCGCGAACGTCATCCTTGAACCGCTTGAGCGAGGCGATCGCCCCCTCATACACCTCCACACCGTCTCGCACCACGCGCACGCGAGCAGTCCTGGGTATGACACCGTCGGCCACGTGGCAGCCAGCGATGGTGCCCAATCGCCCGACTTTGAAGGTCTTGCGCACCTCGGCTGAGCCGAGCACAACCTCTCGCTCCTCGGGTGCCAGGAGACCCTCCATCGCCTTGCGCACGTCTTCGGCCACCTCGTATATCACGCGATAGAGGCGGATGTCGACGCCCTCTCGCTCGGCCGCGGCACGGGCACGTGCATCGGGTCGAACGTGGAACCCAATGATGATCGCGTTCGACGCAGCAGCCAGGACGACATCGTTCTCGGAGATCGCTCCTACGCCGCGGTGGATCACTGACACCTGGACCTCTTCCGTCGACAGTTTTGTCAACTCGTCTGCAAGTGCCTCGACCGAGCCTCCGACGTCGCCCTTCAGGATCACGTTGAGACGCTCGACACGGCCCGCTTGAACCTGCTCATATAGCTCTTCGAGCGTTGTCGGCTCCTTGGTTCGACGGAACCCCTGTTCGCGCTGAAGCCGCTGTCGCTTCTGGGCTATGTCCCGCGTTTGACGGTCGCCGTCCAGCACGGCGAAAGAGTCTCCCGCCTCAGGCACACCGCTCATCCCCAATACGCGTATCGGCGTGGACGGACCGGCTTCGGTGACGTTCTTGCCCCGTTCGTCCAACAACGCGCGGACCTTCCCATCGAATAGACCACAGATGAACGAATCCCCGAGTTTGAGTGTCCCGGTTGTCACCAGTATCGTCGCCAGCGGCCCCATACCCCGATCCAACTCCGCGTCGATCACCACTCCGCGGGCTGTTCGATCCGCGTTCGCCTTGAGATCCAGCAGCTCGGCCTGTAGCAGCACCTTCTCGAGTAACTCTTCAACACCCTGACCGGTCTTCGCGCTGACTTCGGTCGCCAACACGTCTCCACCAAACTCCTCGATGATGACACCATGGTTCGTGAGCTCTTGCTTGACCTTGTCGATCTGAGCTTCGGGAAGATCGATCTTGTTGATCGCGACCACTATCGGGACGCCCGCAGCGCGGGCGTGATCGATCGCCTCAATGGTCTGCGGCATCACACTATCGTCAGCGGCAACCACTAAGATGACGATATCCGTGGTCTGGGCGCCTCTGGCCCGCATCGCGGTAAACGCCTCGTGACCCGGCGTATCGATAAACGTCACCCGGCGGCCGTCGCTCAAAGCGACTTCGTAGGCACCGATATGCTGAGTGATTCCACCCGACTCGCCAGCGATAACGTTGGCTTTACGAACGTGGTCAAGCAGTGAGGTTTTTCCGTGGTCGACGTGCCCCATGACAGTGATCACCGGTGGCCGAGTCGAGAGATCCTCCTCGCTTTCCTCGACATCTTCGGGCTCACTTACTACAAACGCTTCCTGCCTCTGCGCGGCATACCCAAATTCCTCGCAGATCAAGCTTATGGTGTCGAAATCGAGGCGCTGATTTACCGTGACCATGAGTCCGAGATCCATGCACGTGGCAATGATCTGAGTCGCCGGAACGCTGATCAGATCCGCTAGCTCAGAGACCGACACAAACTCGGTGACCTTGACCAGATTCTCGGGCTCGACCTCGTCGATCTCGGGCTTTTCGCGACGGACTCGCTTCCGCCGCCGCGTCCGGCCCTCCATCTTGGCCATCGTCTGGCGAATGTTTTGTTCGACCGCCTGCTGGTCGACTTTCCGACGTCTGCGGCGGCGACGGCGGCGGCGCGGTCCTTCCCGGGTTTGCCCTGCGGTGGCAGTTGCGGTTTTGTCGGCTTTCGCTTCCGTCGTTTTGACCTGCGACTTGGCATCATCCTGCTTGGCGCGACGCTTCCGCTTCGCCTCGTCGAGCTTCTTTTTCTTTTCCTCTGCCGCCTGCTTTACAGCCTCTTTTTCGGCTTCGAACTTGGCGGCGACCTGAGCGATCGTCTCATCATCGATCGAAGACATGTGGTTCTTGACCGGGACCTTCATCTCCTTGAGAAGGTTGACCATCGCTTCGCTCGACACGTTAAAGCGCCGGGCAACTTCGTAGATTCGAACCTTAGCCACGTCCGCACTCCCTTTGTGGGTCCGGTTTCTGCGAAGCGACAATACCGGACAATCCACTGGCTATGTGGCGATCGGTGATTGTCAGTGCGGCCACCGCCGCGCGGCCAGCGATCTCACCAAGCTCATCTTTGTTCCACCCGTCGTACATAGCTACACCAATCTCGTTGAGCCGGCCGACCAGAGTTTCCCTGCGTCTAGGACTCAGATCGTCAGCCACCAGTGTCGCCGCGGCGCGGCCAGCTTTTGCCGCGGCCCGCGTCTGTTGCACTCCGATCACGATCCTACCCGACCGGCGTGCCTGCCGGACCAGGCCGTTGAAGCGAGGCTTGAGCGTCGGGCCCACTCGATCAACCGTCGTTTTCATCCGCGTCGCCGGCGACCGCCTCTGCGCTGTCCACCGCGGTAGTCGGCGCCACCGTATCCTCGACTGCCCGGCGTTCATCCTCTTCCGCGGCCCCCTCGCTCATGGCCTCCGACGCTGATGATTCGTCGGCCGGCTCGGTCGGGACATACTCACCCTCATCCTCGTCCCACTCTTCCTCCACCTCAACCGTCAACTCGTCAATCACGCGCGTCAGGAGCTCGGCGGCTTCTTGCGTCATACCCGGCACCGCAGCCAAATCTTCAAGCTCGAGGTCAATTATATCGTCGAAACTCTTGTAGCCGGCGCTGGCC
>JBFGIA010000020.1:0-28424 GCA_041577935.1 Gemmatimonadota bacterium
CCGCGGATGTCGCAGAACAGAACCGTAATAGTTCGTGTGTCGGTGGAGTCATCGTCACCCCGCTCTTCAACCCAGCCGGCTACGGCCGGACTGAAGTAACGGCGCAACCGTTCGCGCCGGGTTTGCTGAGCGGCGGTAATCCTCAGGAGATCGCGAAGTCGACCGATCACGTACATCGCCACCAACCCAAACGCGATAATGTCGAGAGAAAGAAAGACCCGGAAGTCTACTCGTGTCGCCGACAATCCGGCGAAAATGTTGGTCAGAATGAGGCCGACCACGGTCGTCAACGCCACGTGCCAGCGCTTGAGAGTGATCACCGCGAACAGAATCATGAGCAGGTAGATAATGGCCAACCCAGGAGCGGAAACGATGATGTTATCGGGATCGCGAACAGAAAGGGTGCGGACAAAAACCAGGAACATCGCCGGCATGTCGAGAATCGGTATCGCCAGGCTCGAAGCCATGAGGAGTCGGTTCGAGTTTCGCGCCACCAGCCAGATAAGAATGCTCGCCGCGGCATAGCCTGCCAAGGCGGTCGTGCCCTGGTGCCATACGTAAAGCCCAAGACCGAAGACCATGAACATCTCGGTGGCGAAGAAGCCGCTTACGATAGCAGCCCGGAGCATCGTTCCACGACGTGCGTTTTTGAGTCGCTCGGCATACAGGACAGTCTGATATGTGGCGTCGGGGTGGGATTGGGTCGGTGATGTGGCATTGCGAGACATGGAGTTCAGTGTCGCTCATCGCTTGCGACGGCGCCACAACACCCAGCGGTGGTTCGTTCCTCAGGTAGAACCTCTGCCGACAAGCACCGTTTGCGGCTTCGATCAGAGAGTCGACATCTTGTGCAGTGGGAGGGCCTCTACAAGCGTATCGAGAGGTCCACGAATTGGGCGACCGGCGGTCTCGATGTCGATACCGACATGGAGGCCGCGCTGGACGGCAGGCTCGGGTTGACTGTCCAACGCGAGGTAAGGGGGTTCAACGTCGGCGTCGACGTTGACGACGCGATGGCCGGCAGGCTGGGCCTGAGTGTGGGCGGCACGGTGAAAGGCTACCGAATCAGCTTCGATGTCAGCGATCTTGTCGAGGTCGGCAAAGTAGGCTTCCGACTCAAGCGCATGGTGAACTGATCGCCCACCGTCTTGTGGTATTAGTTTTACCACATGACGGTAGTCAAGCGGCTCGAGCGACGCGGGAAAGTCCTCTTGGTTTCCGGAGTTGTCGCCCTGCAGCGAACCAAAGCCCGGTCGATAACGAAACTCGACCTTTCGCGCGTCCGACGGGTGCTGCTGGTCCGAGTCAACTTCCGGTTGGGAAATCTACTCCTTGCCACGCCAGGGTTCGCTGCGGTAAGGGAGACTTTCCCGCACGCGGAGATTCATGTCCTAACGACCTCGGCGTATGCGCACTTGCTGGACAATAATCCCGACGTCGATCGCGTCCTGATCTACGGTCGGCAGATGCTCGTTCGCCCGTGGGTGCTCGTCAGCTTGGTCCGGCAGATTCGAGCTCGACAGTACGATTTAGCGATTGACTGCTCAGGTGGAGAGAGCTTCAGCGGCGCTCTCTTCGCGGGCCTCTCGCGCGGACACTGGCGGATAGGGTTGGCGTCCAGCGAGTACAGGAAGTGCTTCAACCTCGCGGTCAAACCTGGACCAGAGTACGTGCACAGGGTCGACATCTTGCTGGAGTTGCTCCAATCGATCGGGATTCGCGGGCAGAGTCGCGATATGAAGGTCATTTTGTCGCCCGAAGAGCGTGGGTGGGCCGAGCGACGATGGCGAGAATTGGGACTCTCTGATGATCGGGTCACGGTCGGCGTCAACATCGGTGCTCGCGGCGATAAGCGCTGGCCGATGGATCACTTCCTGAGCGTGATTCGATGGTTGGACGAAGAGTGGGGAGCTCAGGTCGTGATGTTCGTGGGTCCCCAGGAGATCGATCGTCTCAGTGCGTTACGAGGTCGGCTTCCGTCCCACGTGGTCATCGATACCACGAGTCATGTTCGCCGGTTTGCGGCGCTGCTCGCGCGGTGCGCGGTGATCGTGACATCCGATACCGGCCCCATGCACCTCGCGGCCGCGGTGGGCGTGCCGACCGTTTCGATCTTTCTGAATCGGAATGCTGACGTTTTTGCACCCAGGGGCGAGATCCATCGGGTTGCGTATCGCGATAACGGTGTTGGCCCAGATGGCGTTATCGAAGCGCTCACCGATCTGAGTCACAGCGTCTTACCTAGAAACGCATCAAGTCACGTCCGACGACGATCCTTCCCGTGAAGTGCTTGGATGCGCGGGTAATGAAGGTCTCTTCAGCACCAGCTGGTATGAGATGCGTAAGTACGAGGAGTGTGACGCCGGCAGCGGCGGCTACGTCGCCGGCCTCGGTCGCGCTAGTGTGATAGCGCTTTAGGTTTTCAGCCACTTCTTGTGAGTCCACGCGGTCGAAATGTTCCGGCAGGTAGGCCTCGTGAACGAGGATGTCGGCTCCACGAGCGTGCGCGATCAAGTTCTCGCTTGGGCGGGTGTCACCGCTGAGCACGATCGTCTTGTGCTCGGTCTCGAACTTGTAACCAAACGCGTGCTCGACTGGCTCGTGGTCGACGCGGAACGCGGTGATGCGGACGTCCGCGTCTTCGTAGATGATCTCGTCTTCGCTAATCTCGTGAGTGTTGATGATGGCGCCCTCGGCGGCGTGGAGCTCGGTTAGATCGCGTCTAATCGGGATGTCGACTTGGAACATTCTCAGGATCGCTTCGGCCACGTTGTTTGTTCCCGGCGGGCCATAGAGCTCGAGCGGTGTGTAGCGGCCAAAGATCCAAGAGGTGTTGAAGAGGTCGGGCAGGCCGCTGATATGATCCGAGTGGAGGTGGGTCAACAGGACGGCTTGGATGTCATTGAGTGGATAGCCAGTGGCCCACAACCGGTTGATCACGTTGCGGCCGGTGTCGACGACAAAAACCTTGCCGTTGACGACGACGGCGGTGGCGGGGCCCGCCGTTTCCGGGTCCGGTCGTGGATAGCCGGTCCCAAGCAGGATCAGTTCGACTTCCGTTCGTGACGGGGGCGAAACCTGCGCCGGGCTTGGAGCCACAGAGATCGCCATACACGCGACAACCAGCAGGACGATGGTCGTGACCCTAACCAGGGGGTCACGCGAGATGGGCGGTGACCCCCACCGGTCTTCGGGTGTCTTGGTTTCCGAAACAGCTCCTACCTGGAGTGGACCGTTTTCACGATGTCGACGACGAGCACCAGTATCGCTGCCGCCCCCAGCGCCGCCGGAACGTAGTACACGGTGCCATTGGTCGGCCCCCATTGGCCCATCATCGACGAGCCCAACCAAGACGCGCCGATATAGCCGATGATGACCTTCGAAATGAAGGACGTCAGCCCCGCTCGAACGTAGAACTTGAGCCCGTAGTGCAGGATCGCCGCCACGACGACGCTGATCACGAGCAGTGCGAAAAAGCTTCCGGAGTCCATGTCGATTCTTCTCCCTGATCGGGAATCCGGGGCGTTACCCGAAACGCCCTAATCTGTGATCGATACTATAAAGGGCGTGAGGAGTCAATTTGGCGCCTCAGCGCTACTTTTAACCGACGAGATCACTAGAGGAGGTGCCATGCCCGGATTACAGGTTCTGTCGCGACGGCGGTTGTTTCAGCTCGGCGTGGGCGCGATGGCCGGAGTGACCGCAAATCGCCTCTTCGGCCGGAGCCGATCACCAGCGAAATGCCATACGACGCCGGCCCAAGCCAGCGGGCCGTTCTACCCGAAGGCAAGTCCACCCGACGCCGATGTCGACTTGACGTTGATCGAAGGTCACACCGAACGCGCTCAGGGAACTGTCGTGCGCGTGGCAGGCCAGGTTGTCGATGAAGAGTGTCAGCCGGTGCCGGACGCCATCGTCGAGATCTGGCAGGCCAACAAGTGGGGTCGCTATCACCACGAGGCGGATGCTCAGAATCCGAGTCCGGTCGATCCGCATTTTCAGGGCTGGGCTAAGATGACGACCGGTGCGGATGGCAAATACGAGTTCAAGACGATTCTGCCCGGTAGCTACCCGGTCGACGACTCGGGTTGGGTTCGCCCACCGCACATCCACTTCCGGGTCGCGCGGCGTGGGCATCACGAACTGATCACACAGATGTACTTCTCCGGTCAGGAGCTGAACGGGCCGGATCGCATCCTGCAGAGCTTGTCGAGTGAGGAGCAGGCGCGTGTGGTGGTCGACTTCGTTCCCGAAGCTGAGAACGCCGAGATCCTGGCGGGGAAGTTCGACATCGTGCTGCCACGGGCGTAGGAAGCCGCTAATCCTGCAGCCCGAATGCGGAGTTTAGGGAGCTGAGGCAGGTCTTCAGTTCGTCAATGAGAGGACGGGTTCGATGGTGAAACTCACTTCTCAGGCCATGATCTCCCTGTTAGGTATAGCCGCCCTTACGATCGCCTGCGGAGTCGATCCGACCGGTGCGAATGGGGACGGTGTCGAGTTTAGCGCTCGAGTGGACGTCATGGAGTCGTTCCCGGTGCAGCTCGTCGGCCGGCTTTCGCTCGAAAATACCGGCGACGAGCGGGTCACCGTGGTCTTCCCCGACGGGTGCGTCGCGCTCCTGAGCGCGTTTGACGTGGACGGTGGCGATCGCCCGGTCTGGACCCAGAGCGTCGCCTGCACAACGGTTCTTGTTCCGGTTGAGCTGGGGCCCGGCGAACGTCGTTCATTCAGCACGCCGATCGCCAGTGCTCGCGACATCCTCGGTAGCGATCTGCCCGACGGCGAGTACAGGATCGTTGTCAACTTGCGGCCCGACGGGAAGGCGATCGCGCTCGAGGTCGGCACGGTGGAGTTGGCGATTCCCCGATAGTATCGGCTAACCTGTTGGCCGCCTGAGGGAGGTGTTGCCGTGGCTGACTCAAAACCGATGCTCGTTCCCCTGCCCAACGGTCCCTACTACCTGATTCCTGATCAAACGCTGCATGAGATCCCGTATCTGCAGAGCTCGAAAGGGGAGCCCCGCGCCAACGTGCGCGGCGTGGCCCTATGCAGATGCGGCGGATCGGCGAACAAGCCGTTCTGTGACGGGACTCATGGCACCAATGATTTCTCAGATGCAAAGCTGGCGGATGGAAGCCTCGATAAGCGCGACAACTATGTCGGAAGGAAGATCACGATCCACGATAACCGTGGGATCTGTGCCCACGCAGGTCGCTGCACGGACGGTTTGGCCGCTGTCTTCAAGCTGAAGACCGAACCCTGGATCGATCCCGATGGGGCCAAGGTCGAAGAGATCGTCGAAACGATCAAGAAGTGTCCTTCGGGAGCGCTGAGCTACTCGATCGAGGATGAAGAGCATCGTGATCGGGACCATGAACCGATGGTCACGGTCACCAAAAACGGTCCTTACGCGGTGACCGGTGGAATCGAGTTGGTTGGACCGGAGCAGGGAGAGGGAGCCTCAAAGGAGCACTACACGCTCTGCCGGTGCGGGCAGTCGAAGAACAAGCCGTTTTGTGACGGGTCTCACTGGTACGCCGAATTCCGCGACGACAAGAACTAGCTAACCCCCGAACCCCTCGTGCTGTAGTTGCTTTGGCTTGACGTGCCAGGCAAGCCGGCCCGATTCGTAATCGATCTCAGACCAACGATCGACGTCGAACTCGATGCACGCGATGGCGGCCGTCGGAAAGTGTGAGATTGAGCGGCCCGTGAGTGCGGTTACTAGGCTCGACCAGGTAGGCTCGTGACCGGCGACCAACAGCGTGGCTGTAGTGTCGGGCTCGCTCCGAATCTCATCGATCACTCCATCGATGGATGCTCCGTACAGCTGCTCGGTGACTCGGACTGGGCACCCCCAATGACCAGCTTCCGAAGCCAGCTCGACCGTTTGACGCGCACGGGTCGCGGATGAAGTGAGCACTTGGTCTGGAATTGAGTCGATCGAGGCGAGGTATCTGCCCATCAGCTTCGATGCGCGCCGGCCACGCTTCGCGATGGGGCGGTTATGATCGCGGTCGTAATCTGCGCCCCAGTCTGACTTTCCGTGACGAAGGACGAGTAGAGTTCGCACGACGCCAACCTATACTTTTGGGTTTGGTGCACGACGAGTGGCAATAATATAGAAGATTGGGTGGGATCGTTGTGGTATCATGTTGCTAAGGAGGTGTGCGATGAGTGAGCTGCCATTTCGTTGCCCGAAGTGTGATCACACCGAATACGAGACCGGACAGATGCGAGCCACCGGCGGTTTCTGGAGCAAGATCTTTGATGTTCAGGGCAGAAACTTCACGACGCTGACGTGCGCCCGGTGCCGCTACACGGAGATATACCAGGCCGAGAGCAGCACACTTGGAAGCGTCTTCGATTTCTTTACCAACTAGGCGCAAAAGCGCGTTGGTGATGGTGGAGCAGGCGCGGGAATTGCGTCGTGGAATCGTACATGGTAGGATAGTTGCCCCGCGGGTGCTCAGGACCCCGCGATCATCGAGGAAGACACATGGTTGAACGAACCGCTCGCGATCCAGAACTAACCAAGAAGATCGTGGATGGCCGCGTCTCGAAGGCCAAACCTCGACCGCCTCGACCTGAGAAAAAGCCTACAAAAGGGCGCAGCGCCGAGAAAACGTTGCGCACACCGGCAGATTCGGTTCCGGTCCCCGCGATTCGTCCAGGGGTCGAGCACGACTTGAATCTCCCGCAGTACTACCTGAACCGTGAGCTGACGTGGCTCAACTTCAACTTCCGTGTTCTCGCGGAAGCGGAGCTGCCACACACGCCGCTGCTCGAGAAGCTCAAGTTCATCTCGATCGCTAGCTCGAACTTGGATGAGTTTTTCATGAAGCGCATCGGTGGTCTTAAACAGCAGGTCGGTGCCGGAGTGCATTTTGCTACGGTCGATGGTCGAACACCGCTGCAACAGATCGACGAATGCTACGAGCTTGTAAGGGCCTTAGAGAAGCGTCGTCGTCGCGTGCTGAAGTCGGTTCTCGTCGCCCTCCAAGATCGTGGCATCACGCTTACGACGTTTGACAAGCTATCCGAGGAGGAGCAAGAGCAGCTCCG
Organism: Gemmatimonadota bacterium; assembly: GCA_041577935.1. Classification (GTDB taxonomy): domain Bacteria; phylum Gemmatimonadota; class Gemmatimonadetes; order JACCXV01; family JAHWKZ01; genus CAMYLR01. The sequence continues at coordinate 7,066 of JBFGIA010000020.1, forward strand.
TGATTACTACTTCGAGAACGTGTTTCCGCTTGTGACACCCCAGGCTACTGACCCAGCGCACCCGTTTCCATTCATCTCGAACCGCTCACTCAACCTGCTCGTCAGCCTGCGATACCCGAAAGACGATGACACGCTACTGGCGAGGGTAAAGGTCCCGATTGGTGTGGGTATCCCGCGATTTCTGCAAGTCAACGGGGGCAACACGTTCGTTACTATGGAAAGCATCATCGCCAACAATCTCGACCTGTTATTCCCAGAGATGGAGATCGAGGACCACGCGATGTTCCGGGTGACTCGAAACGCCAACACGACGATTGACGAGGAGAATGCCGACGACCTGTTGGCGGTTATCGAGTCTGGGATGCGACAACGGCGGTTCGCTCCGATCGTACGACTCGAAGTGGCGGTTGATATGAGATCAGAGTACAGAGGCATGTTGGCCGCTGAACTTGGCCTCGATGAGCACTCCGATGTTTTCGACGTCCGTGGCCTGATGGCGGTACGTGACCTAATCGAGCTCACGGATGTGGAAGGGGTGCTCGAGCTGAAGGACGCCGAGCTTTTCTACCCTCCATTTCAACCGGTCGAGCACCCGGAGATGACGAGCGAGCGGAATGTGTTCCACATCATTCGTGATCAGAAGTCGATTCTGATCCATCATCCGTATCACTCGTATGCGACTTCCGTGGAGCGGTTCCTGCGTGAGGCGAGTCGGGATCCGAAGGTGCGCGCGATAAAGATGACCCTCTACCGGACGTCGGCGGATTCCAAGGCGCTTCACTACTTGATCGAGGCCGCTCAGAACGGCAAACAGGTCGCCGTCGTAGTCGAGTTAAGAGCCCGTTTTGACGAGGAGGCGAACATTCGTTGGGCCAACCGGTTGGAAGAAGCTGGAATCCACGTCACGTATGGCGTCGTGGGTTTGAAGACGCATGCCAAGGCGATCTTGGTTGTGCGCCAAGATTACGATGGACTTCGTCGGTACGCGCACATGGGAACCGGTAACTACCATGCGGAAACGGCGCGCCTCTACTCCGACTTTGGTCTGATCACATGCGATGACACGATCGGCCAGGATCTGACCGAACTGTTCAACTACTTGACTACCGGTTACCGGCCCAAGCGGAAGTATCGCAAGATTCTACCGGCGCCCAAGATCATGAAGTCCTCGATCCTCAAGAAGATCGAACGAGAGATCTCGCTGCACTCGGACGAATCACCCGGTCGCATTCAGTTCAAGCTCAACGCGCTCGAGGATCCAGATACGACGCAGGCCCTCTATCGAGCATCGAAAGCTGGGGTCACCGTTGATCTGATCGTCCGCGACACGTGTCGATTGCGCCCGGGTATCCCTGGTTTGTCCGACAACGTTCGGGTCGTCAGCATCGTGGGACGTTTTCTCGAGCACACGCGCGTGTATTACTTCTCGAACGGTGGAGACGAGGAGTACTACATCGGGTCGGCGGACTTGATGAAGCGTAACCTGGAGAATCGCGTGGAGATCCTGGTTCCCGTTGAAGACTCATCGCAACGGTCGCATCTCCGATTCTTGTTGGACGCTCAGCTCGACGACGACAAGAATGGTTGGGAGATGAGGCCCGACGGGAGCTATGTACACCGAGCCACGTATGAGGAAGAGAGCGCGGGATCTCAAGAGCGCATGATCGCGCGGGCCCAAAGACATCTGCGCGCAGCCACCCGGCTCCGCCGCCGGCGACCGGAAGGGTTCAGACGAAGAAACGTCCGCTAAGTGTACGTACAGCTTGACCCCGAGTCACTACCGGGTGCGGCGGTCAAGCAGGCCCTCCTCCCTTTGTTTAACGCCATGCGAAACAACGAGCAGGCGGTTCGGTCGGGAACCGATCCTGACGGCTTGCACGACTTTCGTGTTGCCAGTCGTCGATCGCGGGTCGTGCTGTCACGGGCGAAGAAGGTGCTTGCCGACCCGGGCGTCAAGCCCTGTCGGAGAGACCTTCGTTGGCTCGCCAAAACGACCAATCGCAGCCGAGACCTCGACGTCGGTCTGGAGTCATTGGCAACCTATCGTTCGACCCTATCCCGCCGTGATGCAGATGAGCTCATGCCGTTTGAGCGGCATCTACATGAACGCAGGCGCCGAGGTCACGACAAGGTCTGCAACGCCATCGATAGCGAGCGTTACGCGCGCTTCACGACCGAGTATGGAACGCTCCTGACCACACCGACGATAGAACAGACCGGCCGGGGCGCGATAATCGATTTCGCCTCGGGCTGGATCTGGGCTGCCTACCGCCGTGTCCTGCGAAGGGGTCGCGCGTGTGGCCCAATTCCATCTGTCAAGGAGCTCCACAAGTTGAGGTTGGCGTGCAAGAGGCTTCGGTATTTGATGGAGGTTTATGAAAGCCTGTACGCGGGGGAGAAGATCGCCGAGTTGATCGAAACCCTACAGGAGTTTCAGACGCTGCTCGGAGACCTCCACGACGCCGACGTCCAGCGTCGCGAGATGGAGGAGTTCATGCGTACCACAACCGCGCCGGCCAACCCGGTTTTAAACGCGTTCGTTGGAGACCTGGCAGATCGCATCGGTGCGATCCGCACAGAATTTGGTCAACGGTTCGATGCGTTTGCTCGGCCGTCGAACGAGTGGCGTTTTAGGGAGCTGTTCCAGCCGGATCAGTAGCGCCGCGCCAAACGTCAGTAGATCTCAGGCACGAACGTCTGATCCGACATCGGAGGACGGATGTACCCACCTCGCTGTCGTTCCGTTAGCTCGATTGGCTCTGGTGTCAAGTCTTCGTAATCGAACATACTCAGCAGGTGACTGATGCAGTTCAATCGGGCCCGCATTTTGTCGTCCGAGTTTACCACGTACCACGGCGCCTGCTTGATATCCGTATAGGCAAACATGGCATCCTTTGCCTTCGAGTACTCGACCCACTTCAAGCGCGCTTGCAAGTCCATTGGGCTGAGTTTCCAACGTCGCTTGGGATCGTCGATGCGTTGTTGAAAGCGCTTCTCCTGTTTCTCGTCGCTGACCGAGAACCAGTACTTGATCAGCGTGATGTGAGATCGGATGAGGGCGCGTTCAAACTCTGGGGCGGTCCGAAAGAATTCCTGGTATTCTTCCTCCGTGCAGAAGCCCATGACATGCTCAACTCCGGCGCGGTTGTACCAGCTGCGATCAAACAGGACCATTTCGCCCGCAGCAGGGAGTTCCTTGACGTAGCGCTGAAAGTACCACTGCGTTTTCTCACGTTCAGTCGGGGTACCGAGCGCCACGACGCGAACGACACGTGGGTTCAAGCGTTGCGTGATGCGCTTGATTACGCCGCCTTTTCCGGCTGCATCGCGACCCTCGAAGATGACGACCGCCTTCGCACCGGTGTGCTTGATCCACTCCTGCAGCTTGACGAGCTCGATCTGCAGCCGCGCGAGCTCTCGATTGTATGTCTTCTTGTCTAGCGGTTTCTTGTCGCTCATGACCACGGTCTCATTCTGGAGCCATCCCCTTGGAAGCGAGCTCTTCGATAGCGGACGCTGACTTTTTCAACGACTGCAAGCCCATCCCCTTCAGTATTGACTCGGCCTTTGTGAACTGGATCTCGGCGTAGTCGACGACCTGAATGTGGTTGCCCCACGGATCGAGAAAATCGCGACCCGACGCCGACAGTATTTCAGCTCCCGCTGTTCGCGCGGCGTGGACGACCTTCTTGATGTCGTCGACGACGAGACCGAAGTGGCGATGGGTGTCGGGGACCTGGGATCGGCCCTCGCTCAGAGCGATGAACTGATCACCCAAGTCGATGAACGCCATGCCCTTGCTACGACTCCGGAGACGCAGGTCGAACAACCGGCCGTAAAACTCCAGCGCCGCGTCGATATCCCCGACTTCCAACGCCACGTGGTTCACCCCAACGGCTCGGGCCAGTCGGGCACTCCGATCGGGCGAATTGGCCATTGACGCCTACGATAGCAGCTAGTTGGACAGGGCACCACCGCGCTAAGAGTCAAACCGCTTGTCTCAGGTCAGCGTTTTCAAGAAGGGAAGAGGAGGCGACATGAGGTATTGCCAACGCCGATCACGGTACACGCTGGTCGGGCTCCTGCTTGGAGTCGTTGCGTTGGTGTATCCGGCCGGTTTGGGTGCTCAAGCCCTAGCCCGCAGCGATGTTCGACCGACCGCGATCTCTCGGCTGGGGTTGGATTCGCCACCCGCTGTGTCCGCGGAACTCGACAGCCTGCTGCAGATCCTCGATCGATTCGATGCGGATCGCGTCGATGAACTCGTGGCGCGCTACGATCAACGCGGCAACGCTGAGAAACGACGCTTGGAACAGCGCTTTGGCGTGATCCAGCACCGATTCCGAGTTGATGCCGATCCGCGAGGAATCTTTCGACGCTGGGTTGCAACTGGCCGCAGCGAGCCGATCCTCATCGATGCGCTAAAGGAGATCACGCAGGGTCGATACGCCGCGTACTATTTCTTCGACGGCGTTATTCGCCCCAACGTCTTTGCGTCTGATCGTTACCTGGCGCGGTTGGAAAGCGCTATCCACGAGAAGGTTCATGTGATCCAGCCCGCGATCTACCGGCAGTTGGGGCTTCGGTGCGGTTGGACAAACCCCCTCGATTCGTGTGTTCGAAGCCTCGAACCTGTGGCGGTGTACCTGACCGAGTACGCGGTGTTGAATCGGCGCTCACCGCATCTGTCCGACGGGAGTATCAATCGGGCGATCCAGGAGCACCTTGCGTTGGAAGCTGAGCGCTGCCAGTACGCTGGCGGTACGCCACGTTGTCCAGCAGCGCATCGAGTTCACGAGTACATAGAGTTGCCGCTCGAGGTCGCCCGTCTGGTGGAACGACACGGCCTCGAAGGCGGCATCGCGAGGTTCGTAAACCACCTGTAGACCAAGCGCTTTTCACCCGCTTCGGCAAGAAGTCAACCAATCGCTCAGGATGTTCCCGAGGTTGATGTTCGGGGCGATCAGGCAGATGTGACCGTGACCATGGAGTACTCGAGAAGTCGCGCGCGGCAACCGTTGTGCCATATACTGAGCTTGGTCAACGGACGGAACGAGGTGGTCTTCCTCTGCCGCGAGCAACAGGGTCGGCGCGGTGATCCGATGCAGCTGGTCGCGGACATCGTAACGCTTCAAGATTCGAAGCCGGTTCAGGTATCCCCGCCGGGTTGTTTCGGTGGTGAGCTTGAGGAATCGACGAATCTCGTTACGGTGAGTGAATTGGGAGTGGAGGCGCGTGGCGGTGAATTGTCGCACCAGTGTCATCGCCTTCCACGGAAAGACCTGCAGGGTCGAGATCACGATCCTTAGCCGTGTCTGGGGCAAGAAGTGTGGAAACGAGTTTACGATTACGAGCGCCCGCACGAGTTCCGGTCGTTTTAGCGCAAAGCTGAGCGCGAGCGTGCCACCGAAGGATTCGCCGAGAATGATGGCGGGCTCGTTCGAGGGCGAGATCGATCGGATCACGCCGGCGAGGTCGTCGATCAACGTTTCCATTTCGGAGGTTGTATCGCGCAGAGCGTATGTGGCGACGCGGTAGTCTCGTGCCAGCAGTGGTGTCTGGCGATAGAAGAGCTTACCTGTTCCGTCCATACCAGGAACGCAAACCACCGGCGGGCCGGCTCCGTCAACCGATACACCTGGGTCGTATGAATCGCGAACAGACATCATCACCACAATGATGAACGATAAGGCACCAAGCGTCGAGCGGGAAAGCCGAATCAGCCGTTATGGTCGGGTAAGCTGGGCTTTCGTGACGCTTTTTGTTGTAGAGAGCATCGTCTTCGGGTTGTCGGTCCTTCCAGCGGCGCTCTTCTGGGAGTGGCATTTCAGCTGGACCTTGTCGCCCCCGTGGTTGCGCGTGGTCGTTCTCGCGATGTCGTTCGTGCCCGCCTACATGCTCTTCGCGATATCGCTCATGGTCCTCTCCGGTTGGGCCACTCGGATCACCGGGTGGCGGACCCCACCCAACGTCGAGCTCAAGATCTCGGACCTCGACTGGAAACTTCTCGATTGGGCCCGTTACATGGTGTCGACGCATCTGGTGCGGATCTTTGCTGGGGTACTGTTCCGATCGACTCCGGTGTGGACGATGTATCACCGCTTGAACGGGGGTCACATCGGTCACGGTGTCTACATCAACAGCATCTCGCTCACCGACCACAATCTGCTTGAGTTCGACGATCGCGTCGTGATCGGCTCCGACGTTCATCTCTCGGGTCATACGGTCGAGGCAGGGGTGCTCAAGACGGCCCCGGTGAAGCTTGGACGCAACGTGACGATCGGCATCGGGAGCGTGGTCGGTATCGGTGTGGAAGTTGGTGCCGGCGCGCAGGTTGGCGCGCTTAGCGTGGTGCCCAAGTTTAGGAAGCTTGAGCCCGGCTCGATCTATGGTCGAGACTCGATCAAACGTCTAGACGGGTCGGCCTGACGCCGGGCTGGACGCTCGCTGCTCCCACCAGGCGATTGTCCGCCGCAGGCCCTCTTCTAAGGGTACGTCGGCCTTAAAGCCGAATAGCTCTCGTGCGCGACTCGTTTCCAGTGATCGCCGCAACTGGCCATCGGGCCTTGACGAGTCCCAACAGATTTGACCCTCAAAGCCCGTCAGTTTGGCGATCAGCGTCACGACCTCTCGAATCGCTATTTCCTGCCCGCTGCCGACGTTGACGGGCTCCGGCCCGGCATAGTGTTTGGTCGCCAGTAGAATGGCCCGCGCTGCGTCGCCGACGTATAGAAACTCGCGACTGGCCACACCCGTGCCCCACACATCAATCCTGTCGGTGCCAGCATCTCTCGCCTCAACAAACTTGCGGATCAGCGCAGGGATGACGTGGCTCGTCTCCAGGTCGAAGTTGTCCCTCGGGCCGTAGAGGTTCGCCGGTACCAGGTGGATCCCGATCAAGCCATACTGCTGCCGGTAGCCCTGGAGCATCACAAGCAGCGCTTTCTTGGCCACCCCGTAGGGGGCGTTCGTTTCTTCCGGGTAGCCATCCCAGAGGTCGTCCTCACGGAGCGGAACTCGAGCCCCGCGGGGGTATGCGCATGCGCTTCCTATCTGCACGACCTTTTCCACACTGTGGCGTCTGCTCTCTTCAATCACATTGAGACCCATCACCATGTTGCCATAGAAGAAACGGCCCGGCTCGGCGGCGTTAGCGCCTATTCCGCCGACATTGGCAGCCAGATGGACGACGATCTCAGGCTTCGCCTCGGCAAACAACTCGCGCGTGGCCTTTTGTTCGGTCAGGTCGTGATCACGGCTTCGGACAACAGTTGTTTGCGCCCCCTCGGCATCGAAGAGCGATGTCAGGTGGGACCCGAGGAAGCCGCCGCCACCTGTCACCAAGATCCGTTTTTGGCCGAGCTCCATTAATCGGTGCGATCCTGACGCCACTCCACCTGCTTCAGTCCCGCGTCTACGAGGGTCCGCTCATGGGCGGCGAGCTCCATGTCGGCTTCGACCATCATCTCGACCAGTTGATCAAACGCCACAGTTGGCTCCCACCCGAGCACACGTCGGGCTTTTGACGCATCCCCCTCCACCATATCGACCTCGGCTGGACGCATGTAACGCTGATCGATCTTCACGTATTGTTCCCAATCGAGATCGACCAGGGCGAAAGCGGTTTCGCAGAATTCACGAACCGAGCGTCGGGTCCCGGTCGCGATCACGAAGTCGTCGGGCTCGTCTTGCTGCAACATCAACCACATCGCTCGGACGTAGTCGCCGGCGAAGCCCCAGTCGCGCTCAGCGTCGAGATTGCCGAGGTAAAGTTGCTCCTGTAGACCGCGCTTGATCCGTGCCACCGCCCGTGTGATTTTTCGAGTTACAAACGTTTCGCCGCGCCGAGGCGATTCGTGATTGAACAGGATACCGTTACAGTTGAACATTCCGTAGGCCTCACGGTGGTTGAGCGTCTGCCAGAAGCTGTACACCTTGGCCACGGCATAAGGGCTGCGTGGGTGAAACGGGGTTCCCTCGTTCTGTGGCACTTCAGCCGCCTTGCCGAACATTTCTGACGACGATGCCTGGTAGAAACGCACGGGTTGGTCGAGTTGACGAATGACTTCGAGCAGACGCAGCGTGCCGAGTGCGACAACATCCGCAGTGTAGATCGGGTTCAGAAACGAGACCGCTACGTGGGATTGCGCGCCGAGGTTGTAGACCTCAGTCGGTTGGATTCTTTGAAGCAGCCGACTGAGCGTGTTGCCGTCGGTCAGGTCCCCATAGTGGAGGAATAACCGTGCGGACTCGAGATGGGGATCGAGGTATAGGTGGTCGATGCGCTCCGTCCCAAACGTGGACGAGCGCCTGACAAGCCCGTGTACTTCGTAACCCTTGGCCAAAAGGAATTCCGAGAGGTAGGACCCGTCTTGACCGGTGATGCCGGTGATAAAGGCGCGCTGTGCCACCCCCGCTCCTAGAACAGGTTTTTGAGTACGAACATTACGTTTGCTGGTCGCTCGGCCAATCTGCGCATGTACCACGGATACCAGTCAGGGCCGTAACTGATCAGGACGCGAACGTGGTGATTATCTGATACGAATTGACGCTGATCGCTTACCCCGATCCCGAAGAGCATCTGGATCTCGTAGGCGTCCGAGGGAATTTGGGCAGATCGCGCCTGTTGCACAATCCGCTTGAGCAGTGGCACATCGTGGGTGCCAAAAGCCACGCGTAGGCCATTGCCGATGTGCGGCAACATCATCTCGGCGCACTTCATGAAGTTGTCGTCGACGTCTTGCTTCCTCGGGAAAGCGACGTCTTTGGGCTCCATGTAGGCTCCCTTGACGAGCCGAATCGCCGGGTTCAGCGGGATCAACTCGGTGAGATCATCAGCCGTGCGATAGAGATACGATTGCAGACACACCCCGATATTGGGAAACCGTTGGCGAGCGCGCCGATACAGCTCGAGAGTAACATCGACGTAATCGCTTAACTCCATGTCGATCCACACCCAGTTGTCTTTCTGCCCAGCGTACTCGATGAGCGACTCCAGCTTCTGGTACGTGTACTCGTGATCGAGATTGAGCCCGAGTTGGGTCAGTTTTATCGACACTTCGGTCTTGAGTCCCCGCTCGTCGATGCGATCGATCGCTCGCAAGTAATGAGCGGCAACTGCGTCCGCCTCGCTGAGGTCGCTCAGGTTCTCCCCGAGCCGGGTGATGATCGTGGTCATCCCCAACGTGGAAAGCTTCTCAGTGACCGATAGAGCTGATTCGACATCCTCGCCTGGCATGAAGCGGCGAACCGCCCGGCGAACCGGCGCAAGCCGCGGCACGGTGCGCTTAAGCTGGGGGTTTTGCGATGCCCAGAGGAGGGCGCTCTTGGCTGGGTTCAAGGACTCGTCTCCGTTTGCGTGGACCCCATGGGCGCGGAGGTTAAACTAGATCACGTCGATCGAAAAGCCGCGAGGGGTTCATCAGGGAGGCAATCGATGAAAATGCGTGCCGCCGTCCTCGAGGAGTTCGGCCAGCCGCTGGTTGTCCAAGACGTCGATCTGGCGCCCCCAAAGGCCCGGGAGGTGCTCGTCAAGGTGCACGCTTGCGGGGTATGCCACACCGATCTGTACACGGCTAGCGGCGCTGACCCCAGCGGGTACACTCCGTGTGTGCTCGGTCACGAGGGCGCCGGTGTCGTGACTGAGGTCGGGGCAGGAGTGACGCTCGTCCGTCCGGGCGACCACGTGATCACTCTGTTTTCACCCGAGTGCGGCGAATGCATTCATTGCAAGAGCGGTAAGACCAATATCTGCTTGGCGATTCGCGAGCAGCAGGGGAAGGGGTACCTCCCCGATGGTACGCCGCGACTGTCGCGTGACGGTGAACCTATGCGTCATTTCATGGGCACCAGCACGTTTGCCGAGTACACCGTGATGCCGGAGATCGCGCTCGCCAAAATCGACCCCGAGGCGAGCCTCGAGACCGTGTGTATGCTGGCGTGCGGAGCGACCACCGGGCTAGCGGCGGCGCTCTGGAAGACCGGGGTCGAAGCCGGGTCAACGTGCGCCGTTTTTGGCTGTGGAATGGTAGGGCTCGGAGCGGTGCTCGGGTGCGCGATGCAGGGTGCGGAGCGAATCATCGCCGTCGACCTGTCGGAGACACGTCTCGAGCTTGCCAGGGAGGCCGGCGCCACGGATACGATCGTGGCCGACCAGGATCCGGTGGACCGCATCCTGGAGATGACCGATGGCTTTGGCGCGGATTACACGTTCGAGGCGACCGGGCTGGTCAAAGTGATGGGCCAGGCGGTCGAAGCCGCGCGCATGGGATGGGGGACCTGCACCGTCCTCGGTGTCGCCGGCAAGGGCGAAGCGCTCGAGATCGTCCCGCGCTTCCTGATTACCGGACGCAAGGTCCAGGGCGGCAGCTTCGGAGGCGCGCGCGGCCGGACGCACGTACCCCAGCTGGTCGACCTGTATCTGCAAGGCAAACTGGATCTGGATCCGTTCGTCTCGCATCGGTTGACTCTCGATCAGGTGAACGAGGGCTTTGAGCTGATGGAGGCTCAGGACGGGATTCGGTCGGTGATTGTGTTCGACGCCGCGTGAGCGGCGACCAGTCCTCGGTCCATCTTGATCGGAGGAGAGTACCATGACCAACGGCGACTACCCCGTGCGCTTCAACGTCGATTACCCCGAAAAGCTCGACCAGCTGACCACCGCATTCCGGATCGTGATGATCATACCGATCGCGATCGTGCTGGCGACGATTTCCGGCGCCATGTTCTCCGAGACCGGAGAGGGAGCGCAAGGCGGTGGTGCGGTGGGTGGAGGCCTTCTGATCGCCGGACCGCTGCTGATGATCCTGTTCCGGCAGAAGTATCCGCGCTGGTGGTTCGACTGGAACCTCGCGCTGTTGCGTTTTACCGCCCGTGTCGAGGCGTATTTCTTGTTGCTGACGGACACGTATCCATCTACCGACGAAGAACAAGCGGTGCATCTCGACATCGATTATCCCGACGTCGAGCGCGACCTCAACCGCTGGCTCCCGCTGGTCAAATGGCTGCTCGCGATCCCGCACGTCATTGTACTGGTCTTCCTATGGCTTGCGGCCCTGGTGTCGGTCTTGATCGCCTGGTTCGCGATTCTATTCACAGGTCGGTATCCGAAACGGTTATTCGACTTTGTCGTCGGCGTCATGCGCTGGACCTGGCGCACCGTCGCCTACGCGATGGTGTTGACCACTGATCGCTATCCGCCGTTCCGTTTGGCTTAAGGTGCGGCGGTGGTGGCGGCGAAAGGGGAAGCGGGCCCGCTACGAGGGTCTTGAGTTCGGGGAGGTGGGTCACGCGACACCGCCCCGGGCGTGGGTCGCCCGAGGACGCTCAGGCCCGCTTTCATGGGAGGCTCGAGCCGAGCGTGAGTCGGACCGAGTGGCCTGGGAACTGGGCGTGCAGGGCACGCTGACGGGAACCCAGGTGGCGTCGGGAACCGCCGCTGACGCCTATTCGGCACAAGACCACTGCCGGGCGGCGCTTCGGAAGATCATCGACGAACACAACCGATTCGCCGATATCGCCTAACGACACCCTGAAGCAGCGTAATGCAGGCCGCCGTTGATACGAAGCTAGAATTAGTGTATACTTATATAAGTAATGGCTTATCAAATTGTCCTGAGCGCCCTTTCTGACCCTACCCGCCAAGCCTTGCTAGAGCGCTTACGAGAGCGGCCTCACTCGGTGAGCGAGCTGGCGCACCACCTACCGGTCAGTCAGCCGGCTGTATCGCAACACCTGCGTGTGCTGCGGGAAGCCCGGCTGGTCACGCTGCGCAAGGACGGCACCCGCCGAATCTACAGCTTGGACCCGACTGGGCTGGACGAGTTACGGGCTTACGTCGAGTCGTTCTGGAACGGTGTGCTAAGCGCATATGCAGCCCACGCCGAGGAGCCGCCTCATGGCGCAATCGAAAACGAGAAGGAGAGGTACAACGATGGATGAAGTCCGATCAAAGACCGAGACCCCGCCAGTCGAGAGCATGGTTACCGTCGGCTGGGATCCGGAGCTCGCGTTCCAGCGATTCACCGAAAAAATCGCAGAATGGTGGCCGCTGGAAACTCATTCGATGGGTCAGGAAAAGGCCGACACGGTCATATTCGAGACACGGAAAGGCGGCCGAGTGTACGAGCGCTCGATCGATGGTGCCGAGACAACGTGGGGAACCGTGCTGGCATGGGACCCGCCCCACCGCTTCGTCATGAGCTGGCACCCCGGGCGCGAGCCATCTACGGCGCAGGAGCTGAAGATCGCGTTTGAGCCCCACAAGGGGGGCACTCAGGTCGCGGTGACCCATACGGGGTGGGAGAAGCTCGGCGAGGAAGGAGCCACCATGCAGGCCAATTACAGCCAGGGTTGGGTCTTCGTGCTCGATCGCTACCGGGGGAGCGATGAAACACGATCGGCAGCCGGTTCGTAGGGATACCTGGAGCGGGTAGAAGAGAATAAATTGAACCTCTTCTGGCCAAGGTGCCTCTCTATCATACGTATCGATTAGCCCACAACAGATAGGCCATGCGACTACCAGAGATCTGCATCCAGCGACCCGTGCTCGCGAGCATGATGAGCGCCACCTTGGTGCTTTTTGGCATCATTGGGTTCACCCGCCTTCCGGTGCGTGAGTTCCCCGATGTTGACTCGCCGATCGTAAACGTGACGACGGTGCTGCGCGGCGCCAACCCGCGCGTCATCGAGTCGACGGTCACCGACGTGCTCGAAGAGGAGCTGAGCACGATCCCGGGGGTGCGCACTCTAACCAGCGCGAGCTCGGAGCAGTTCAGCTCGATAACGCTCGAGTTTACGCTCGACCGCGACCTCGAGGCGGCCGCTCAGGATGTCCGTGACAAGGTTTCGCGGGTGCGAGACCGGCTTCCGCAAGAGGTTGAGGAGCCGGTGGTGGAGAAGCAGGATGCCGACGCCCAACCGTTCTATTGGCTCGCGCTGTCGGGTGAGAACTACGACTTGCTCCAGCTTTCCGACATCGGCGATCGCATCGTCAAGAACCGGCTGCAGTCGGTTCCCGGCGTCGGGCGGGCGCAAGTTTTCGGCGAGCGCCGCTACTCGATGCGCGTTTGGCTGTCGCCGACCGAGATGGCGTCGCGTGGGGTTACCGTCCAGGACGTCGAGGCGGCGATCCAGAGTCGCAACGTCGAGGTGCCCGCCGGTCGAATCGAGTCCGATCGCCGCGAGTTTACCGTGCGCTCACTCGGCGAGCTCAAGACACCCGAGGAATTTGCCAATCTGACGGTTGCCGGCCAGAACGGGCAGCTCATAAAACTGCGCGACGTAGCGCGGGTCGAGCTGGGACCGGAGGACGACCGGGCGATTCTGCGGTTCAAGAGCGTCTCGGCGGTCGCGATCGGGGTCATTCGGCAGTCGAAATCGAATCTGGTCGAGGTTTCCGATCGAGTTCGAGACGAGCTGCCGGCGATTCAGGCTGCGCTCCCGCCGGGTGTCCATCTCGACACGGCGTTTGATAGTGCGGTCTTCGTGCGGCGCTCGATCCGCGAGGCCGAGGAGACGCTCATCTTGGCCGGGATACTCGTCGTTCTCATCATTTTCGTCTTCTTGCGGAACGTCCCGGCGACCATAATCCCAGGGTTGGCGATCCCGACGTCAATCATCGCTGCCTTCGGGGTGATGTATTTCCTCGGGTTTACGATCAACAACTTCACCCTGTTGGCCTTGATACTGTCGATTGGAATTGTCGTCGACGATGCCATCATCGTGATGGAGAATGCATACCGGCATCAAGAAGAACTGAAAGAGCCACCCGATTTGGCAGCGATCCGTGGTACGAACGAGATCAAGTTCGCCGTGATCGCGACGACCGTTGCGCTGGTAGCGGTCTTCGCGCCGCTGCTCTTTCTTCGCGGCACGATCGGCCGATTGTTCAACGAGTTTGGGGCGGCGATGATCGGCGCGGTCGTGGTGTCGAGCTTTGTCGCGCTCTCGCTAACGCCGATGTTGAGCGCCAAGATCCTGCGCGTCCCCAAAAGCCATGGCAAGCTGTTTTACGCGTTCGAGCGCACCTTCGAGCACATCGCCGAGCTGTACGCAACCAGCTTGAGCTGGGCGATGCGCCGCCGCCGCGGCGTCATCGCCGTGGCGCTGGCGACCGTGCTCGTGGCGGTGGGCGCCTTCAAGATGTTGAAGCGTGAGTTTGTGCCGCCGGAGGATCGCGGCTGGTTCATGTCGATCGTGGTGGCACCAGAAGGCTCGTCGAAGGAGTACACCGACGGCTATCAACGACAGGTCGAGCAGATTCTCGGCAATACCGAGGACATCGAAGCCTACTTCAGCATCGTCGGTTGGAACGGTCGGGTAAACAGCGGGATCGTCTTTGGGCGTCTGACCGATTGGGACGAACGCGACCGCGACGTGCAGGAGATCATCGGCGAGATTCAGCCGCAGTACTTTATGCTTCCTGGGGTGTTTGCGTTTGCCAACAACCCGCCGGCGTTCGGATGGCAGAGTCCGGTCCAGTTCGTCGTTCGAAACCCCGACTTTGAAGCGCTGTCAACCGGGCTCGAGACGTTCACCAATGCGGCCCGGCAGATTCCGGGGTTGGTCAACGTCGACACCAATCTGAGGGTCAACAAGCCTGAGTTGGTGGTGCGCTACGATCGCGACCGGGCCGAGGATCTGGGGGTCCCGATCCGCGACGTCTCGAACACGCTGCAGACGATGTTGGGCGGGCGCGAGGTCAGCACGTTCACCCGCGACAACAAGCTGTACGACGTGATCATGCAGCTCGAGCCCGACGATCGCGCGTCGCCTAGCGACATGCGCGGCCTCCGGGTCCGCGGCAAGGACGACCAGCTGATAAGCCTCGATGCCGTGGCCAGCGTCGAGGAGGGGCTCGGTCCGCGACAGCTCAACCACTACGATCGCGTGCGCTCGTTTACGTTGACCGGCAACATGGCACCCGGCTTCACCCTGGGTGAAGCGATCGACCAGCTGCGGGCGGTCGGCGACTCGGTTCTCCCGGCCGGGTCCACGATCGCTTTGAGCGGAGAATCGAGGGAGCTTGAGGAGAGCGGCCGGACGCTGTACTTCGTGTTCTTGCTCGCGCTCGTGATCGTTTTTATGGTGTTGGCCGCACAGTTCGAATCGCTGGTGCATCCGTTCACGGTGCTGTTGTCGGTTCCGCTGGCTGTGACTGGTGCGCTCCTCATGTTGCTGCTCGCCCAGTCTACGCTCAATCTCTACAGCCAGATAGGGATGGTGCTGTTGATCGGCCTGGTTACCAAGAACTCGATTCTGTTGGTAGAGTACGCAAACCGTTTGATGGACAGCGGATTGGAACCGGTCAAGGCGATGCTCGAGTCGGGCCGCATCCGGCTGCGGCCGATCCTGATGACCGCGGTGGCGACGATCGTGGGCGCGATGCCGATCGCGCTGGGGTTTGGCGCCGGCTCAGCCAGTCGCCGGCCGCTGGGTTACGCCATCGTCGGCGGCCTGGTCTTCTCGACCGCGCTCACGCTGTACCTGGTGCCGGTCGTGTACACGTTGTTGGCCGAAGCACGCGGGCGCATCGGTGCCCGCGTGGGGGCTTCGGAACCGGTTCAGCCGGCTCCCGTGGAGGTAAAGTGAAACCATTGTGCATCGCGCTGGCGCTGCTACTGACCGCGCCTACGATCGCGACCGCTCAGGAAGCGGTTGCGCAGGAGTTCCCCGAGGTGACGCTGGCCGAGGCGTTGCGACGGGCGGCTTCGCTCGACCCCAACTATGTCGCGGCACTTAACGAGGTGGGCGACGCCAATTGGCGACGGGTTGCCGCGTACTCGGCGTTTCTCACGCCGGCGGTCAGTTTCCAAACCACCTCCACCAACTTCAGCTCGGACATCTTCAACGTCGGTACGAACCGATTGACAGATAAAATCGTCGATGCAAGCGTGAGTGCCAGCTACGAAATTTTTCGCGGCGGCGGGAAGTTCTTTGATCTGTGGAGTGCACGGGCTGGGCTACGGAGCGCTCGAGCTAACGAGCGCCAGGCGCGGTTCGAGAGCGCCCTTCAAACCGAGTCCGACTACTACGCGGTCGTCGCTGAAGGAGAGCTGACGCGGGTCGCGTCCGAGCGCGTGCGCCGGGCCGAGGAACAACTCTCGGTTGCGCGGGCTCGTGTCGTCTCGGGGGCGGCGGTGCAATCCGACTCGCTACAACTGTTCCTGGAGTTGACCCGCGCCCAAGTCGAGCTGTTGCGCCAGGAGGCGAATCTACGGGTGGCACGGTATCAGCTTGGTCGTCGGATCGGCGCCGATGGTCCGGTCAGCGCGGCTCCGCTCGATACGCTGCCGGCGCCAGCGCTGCCGGTGTCTGAGGCCGACGCGGTCGTCGAAGCGGTGCAGGGGAGTCCGCGCGTCGTTCAGGCGCAGGCCGACGCCGCGGCCGCCAATTCGGCTTTCAAATCGGTCTGGTCGCAGTATCTGCCGAGTTTCACGTTCTTTACTCAATACACCGGGTTCGACGAGACGTTTTTCCCGGATGCGACCGAGCGAACGCTGTGGGGTTTTTCGCTCGACATCCCGATCTGGGACAACGCCCAACGTGAACTGCGACTGTCGGAAGCACGCACGACCAAAGCCATCACTCGAGCGCTGCGGGACGACGCCCAGCGCGGCGTCGCGCGCGACGTTGTTGAGGCGTATCAGCTCTATGAGACCGCTCGAGCAGCGTCTCGATTGGCGACGACTGCGGTAGTCGTGGCGCGTGAGAACCTGCGCGTGCAGGAAGAACGGTACCGAGCCGGGGCGACGACGATCATCGATCTTATAACGGCGCAGGTCGATATGGCGGACGCCGAGGCGGGGCTGGTCCAGGCGCGGCAGCAGACGCGGCTCGCCCTGGCCGGTCTGGAGGCGATCCTCGGCCGGCGGCTGTTCTCGGGCCGGGTCGGACCATGAGAACGACCAAAAGATACGAGAGGGGACCCACGATGGGGCTCGATAAGATGACGATCATTGCACTAGCTGCTGCGCTGACGGCGTGCGGGAGCGCGGAGTCGAACGAGGGTGGTCCCGGCGGGGACGGCCCACCCCCGATGCCGGTCGAGGTTGCGATCGCCCAGCAGGACACGGTGATCGATGAGCTCCTCGCGACGGGCCAGATCGAAGCCGTTCAGGCGATCGAGCTCAAGCCCGAGATCGAGGGTCGGCTGGTGAGCATCCTCGCTCGTGAGGGTGCCGTGGTCGGCCGCGGTACACCGCTGTTCAAGATCGATGACGCGGAGCTGAGCGCTCTTGTAGCCCAGCTCGAGGCGGAACGCGACTTGGCCGACCAGGCGCTCAAGCGCACCCGCGAGCTACTTCAACGCAACGCATCGTCACAGGCCGATCTCGAGGAGGCCGAGGCGAACCAACGGAGCACGCACGCTCAGCTCGAGCTACAGCAGGTGCGGCTAGAGCGGACGGTCGTTCGCGCCCCATTCGCCGGCACGGTCGGTGAGCGCTACGTCTCGATCGGAGATTACGTGACGACGTCGACACCACTGACGACGTTGCAGACGATCGATCCGCAGCGCGCCGTGTTCCGGGTTCCCGAGCGCCACGCTAACCGACTCGCCCTGGGCCAGACGGTGCGGTTTCAGGTAGCTGCCGTTCCGGATCACGATTTCGTCGGCGAGGTCAACTTCGTCGACCCGCGGGTCCAGCTGCCGGGCCGCATGATCACTGTAAAGGCGCAGGTTCCCAACCCCGATCGGGAGCTTTTGCCGGGGATGTTCATCGAGACGCGGCTGGTGACCGATGTGCGCCCAGATGCGATCGTTGTCCCGGAAGACGCGATTCTGCCGTTGCAGGGCGGGAATTACGTCTGGGTGATCGAAGAAGGCACGGCATCGCGACGCGAGGTCGAGCTGGGAGTTCGTGTGCCGGGCTTTGTCGAGGTCAGGGGTGGTGGTGTTCCGGCTAACGCCCAGGTCGTTATAGGCGGCCTTGAGCGCCTCTCTGAAGGGGCGCCGGTCATGCCGCTGCCACCGGGCGGGATGGCTGCTGGGGGTGGACCCGGCGAGCAGACTCCTCCAGGCGAGGAGGGCGAGGAGCTGGCCGAGCCGTGATCTGAAACCCGGACCCCCGTTCCACCGTATAACTAGAGCAAATCGTCCAGCGTTCCTCCATCCGTATCTACCAACAACAACCGAGAGGGAAGCCAATGCGTGCAGGTTTTGTATTCATGCTCCTCATGCTGCTCGCCGTATCCGTGGCGCCGGGTCTGCAGGCCCAGGGCGCGATCGAGGCGCCAGAGGGGTTCACGATGTATACGATACAGGGACCCGGTATCAACGCGCCGCCGATGCCTTTCAAGATCGAGGGTGACCAGTTCATCGCGCCCGAAGGCGGGATGGTCACCATCACCGAGAGTCACCTCACCGAAGACCGGGTCGATTTCAAAATGCAGGTCCCAGGCGCCGATGTGCACTACGTCGGAGCACGCGATGGAGACGTGTTTGCTGGTTTTGGTTTCCTACTCGAGGGTGACCAACGTGACGTGGTGCCGGTGAGCTTCGTTCCGGTGGACCAAACAGCTACGATCCAGCCCGATCCATCGATATTCGCGTCCGCTCCCGGGATCTCGCGCGTCGAGGTCGTGCCGGGCGAAGCCACGTTGGAGCCAGGTGAGCCGCGCCGCTTCGTGGCCCGGGTGTACGACGACTCCGGCAACGAGGTCACTGACCCCGACGTCGAGTGGTTCGCTGGTGGTTCGCGGACCCGGATCGACACCGAAGGCGAGGTCGTATCACTCGAGGCTGGCACCAAGCAGATCGTGGCGCTGGTCAACGGCGCGATCGGGATGGCTGAGATCACGGTACTAGACCCGCAGATCGACTCGCTGACGATCTTCAATGACGTCCCCGGTGAGCTCGCGGTTGGCAGTCAGGTGCCGCTCGAGCTGGATGGTATGAACTCGGTCAATCGGTGGGTGCTCGACCCCGAAGTTGAAATACGTTCAAGTGCCCCGGACGTGGTGGCAATCGACGGTCATACGCTGGTGGCGCGATCTCCCGGTCGGGCGACCGTCACGCTGCAAGCCGACGAGGCAACCGCCGAGTACACGATCAATGTCGTGCGTGACTCGGGCGGGTCGCTATCGATCGCTGGTGTGCCAGCTGGAGCCGTACGTACTGGCGATGTCATTCAGTTGTCATTGAATGAGGAACACGCTCACCCAGTGTGGTCGGTTTCGGAGCCCGGCGCCGAGGTGTACCCCGATGGCTCGTTTGTAGCCGAGCGCCCGGGTCGTTACACGATCGTGGCGGTGTTGGGTGATCGCGTCGCGACCTCCTCGATCGAGGCCGAGTCGCGTGGCGTGGCGGGTAAGATCCACATGAATGGCCACGGCAAGAACACTGAGACGTACACCGCCGACCTGTGGCCCCAGAATTCCTATGTCTACGTTGGGACACATCAGGCGAATCAGCTGCGCACGTACGACGTTTCAGATCCATCCAGCCCGGTCCTCACCGACCGGCAGGAGTTCGACGCACGGGTGATCAACGACGTGAAGGTCTCCGAAGACGGTCGCTGGCTGGTGGCGACCCGTGAGGGCGCAGCCAACCGGCGTAACGGTATTCTCATTTTCTCGCTCGAGAATCCAGCCCAACCGGAACTTGTCAGCGAGTACACCGAGACCCTGACGTCCGGCGTCCATAACGTGTTCTGGGTCGGCGAGTTGGTGTACGCAGTGAACGATGGCACCGGTGACATGCACATCATCGACGTGTCTGACCCGGTGAATCCAAACGAGGTTGGCCGCTGGGGCCTCGAGGTCGAAGGTCGATCGCTGCACGACGTCTGGGTACAGGATGGTGTGGCGTACCTGTCGTACCTGCGCGACGGTCTGGTGATCCTCGACGTCGGAGGTGGTGGCCATGGCGGCACGCCGTCCGAGCCGGTGCAGTTGAGTCGGATCTTCTACCCCGGTGGTCCGACCCACTCCGCGATGCGGCACGGCGACTACGTGTTCGTGGGCGACGAGGATTTCAGCCTCCAGGGAACGGTGCCCGCGGGCAGCGACCCGCGCGGCCCGATCCACGTTGTCGATGTCAGCGATATCGCCAACCCCAAGTACGTGGCTCGCTACGAAGTGCCGGAGGCGGGTGCACATAACTTCTGGATCGACGACGGCGTGTTGTACATCGGCTACTACCAGGGTGGCATTCGTGCCGTTGACGTGAGCGGGACGCTGCGCGGCGATCTCTACGCTCAGGGCCGCGAGATCGCGTACTTCTTGCCGGCCGCCGGACCCGAGGACGCAATGAAGCCCTACGAGACTCGCGTCTGGGGTGTGTTCCCGATGTTTGGCGACGGATGGTCGGTGGTCGGTGACATGCTGTACGCGACCGACTACAACTCCGGGCTTTGGACGTTCACCGTCGAGCTCCCGGAGAAGCCAATCTCGTAGGACCCGCACGATATCACCTTTGGGGTCCGATTAAACGCGAGCCCCCGGGCCGGATCGGTCTGGGGGCTCACGCGTTGTCACTGGCCGGGGGGTTTCTTAGAATCGAGCCTCATGCAGGAATACGAAAAACTCGGCGTCTTTTACCTGGGCCAGCTCTACGATCTGGACGCGAAGGAGCGGTTGGACCCGCTGCTGCTCTACGATTCCCGCGATCTGGTGACGCATGCGGTGTGCGTGGGAATGACCGGGAGCGGCAAGACTGGTCTGTGCGTCGGGCTGCTCGAGGAAGCGGCCTTGGACGGCATACCGGCGATCGTCATCGACCCCAAAGGCGATCTCGGCAACCTGTTGCTCACGTTCCCAGAGCTCCGAGCCTCCGACTTTCGACCGTGGATCAACGAAGAAGACGCCAGTCGGAAGGGTAAGACGCCGGATGAGTACGCGGCTGCCCAGGCCGAGTTGTGGGCCAACGGGCTCGCCGGTTGGGGACAGGACAGCGAGCGGATCCGGCGACTGCGTGAAGCCGCAGAGTTCGCGATCTACACGCCGGGCAGCACAGCTGGACGACCGTTGTCAATCCTCAAGTCGTTCGCCGCCCCCGATGCGTCTTTGCGGGACGACCCCGAGCTTCTCGGCGACAAGATCGAGACTACCGTTACCGGGCTTCTAGGGCTGCTCGGCATCGAGGCCGATCCGATCCAGAGCCGCGAGCACATCCTGATCTCGACGATTCTAAAAGAGGCGTGGCAGGCGGGAAGGAGCTTGGACTTACCAGCGCTCATTCAAGCCATTCAGCAACCGCCGGTGAGCCGCATCGGCGTGATGGAGGTCGACTCGTTCTATCCCGCCAAGGAGCGGTACGGGCTGGCGCTCAAGCTCAACAACCTGATCGCTTCGCCCGGCTTCGAGAGCTGGCTGACCGGCGAGCCGCTAAACATCGATGATCTGCTTTATACCCCCGC
>JBFGIA010000021.1:0-27863 GCA_041577935.1 Gemmatimonadota bacterium
GCGGCGGCGGTCACGCGCGCCTCGCACATCACGGACATACCGCTTTCGGGTCCGCCTGCCGATACGTTGGCCGGTGAGGTCTTGATCGTTACCGGTGACGACATCACGACCGATGACATCGTGCCGGCCACCGCCGAGATGCTCTCCAATTGGGCCAACATCGATGCGGTTTCGAGGTTTATCTTCAAGCGGCTGGACAGCGATTTTCCAGAGCGGACGTTCGCCAAGGGTGGCGGATGGATCGTCGGTGGAGCGAACTACGGCCAGGGATCGTCGCGCGAGCACGCGGCGATGGCTCCCATGTACATGGGCATAAAGGGCGTGATCGCGAAGTCATTTGCCCGGATCCACAAAGCAAATCTGGTCAACTTCGGCGTCGTCCCACTGGTGTTCGCCGACCGGTCCGACTACGACTCGGTCGAGCCCGGTGACGAGCTGCTGGCAAGTGACGTTCACGCTGGAATCGACGCTGGCCGGATCACCATTCACAACCAGACCCGCGGCACCGAGTTCGAGACGGTGATTGACCTCACCGAGCGCGAGCGCAGGCTACTAAAGGCCGGCGGGGTTTTACCGTACACGCGCGCTCAGGGCGGCGTAGCGGCTTAGGAGGACTCTTGATGGCGGAACCACAATCGGCGACGACGCGCCGAATTACTTGGATTGTTGGAGCGGCCTTGATGGGCGGCACGATCGGCTGCGGTGGTGCGGCTGCCGATCCCGACGCACCTCTCGAAACGTACTCGGAACGCGAGGTGCTCTTCGTTGACGCCGATGACGTGCGTCGGTACATGGATGCAGGCAACGATGTCGTCTTTGTCGACAACCGTAACTCGTTCAGCTTTCAACGCGAGCGAATCGCCGGCGCGCGACTCATCCCGACCGAAGCGATGGCGCGATCGGTAGGGAGCCTCCCGCTCAACAAGTGGATCGTCCTCTACTGCACGTGACCCGCTGACGAGATAAGCGTCCGGGCGGCGCAAATCGCGATGGAAAACGGATACGAGAAGGCGGTGGTTCTTAAGGGCGGATTGGACGCGTGGCGAGGAGCCGGCTACCCGATCGAGTCGGGTTTATAAGCTGGGAATCGACATCGTCAAACCCGTCGTGTCGCCTGGCATCACCCCGAGCGGTCGTTTTGCGCGGGAGCAAGCGGAGACCCCGCAGTGGCGGAGCCACGAGGAGGCTCCGCGACGCGAAGCGCCGACCGCGAGTGGGTAATGGCAGGCGACACCAGCCAGCATGACGGACGTCGACTACCGATCATTCTGTAAGTCTCTCTTTAGCGGCGTCATCGCCGCGGATCTTGTTTTTCCGTACCCACAGATGGCGCGTCACGACGCCGAAGGTCTCGCGACGTATCTCGAGGATCTGGAGCGGTTTCTCGACGCCAAGGTCGACGCGGCGGCACTCGATCGCGCGGCCGCCGTGCCGGAAGAGATCATCGAGGGGTTGGCGGAGCGGGGAGCGTTCGGTCTCTACGTGCCGACGGCCTACGACGGTCTCGGCTTTAGTCAGGCGCAAACGGCGAAGGTGATGGAGCTGGTCGCTTCACGCGACGCCGGGCTCGGCGTCCTTTTGGGCGCCCATCAGTCGATCGGCATCAAGGGCATCTACATGTATGGCACCGAGGCGCAGAAGCAGCGCTGGCTACCGCCGTGTGCGCGCGGAGACACGCTGGCTGCGTTCGCGCTGACCGAGCCGCACCATGGCTCCGATGTGGCCAACCTCGAATCGCGCGCCGAACGATCGCCAAACGGTGGTGGCTGGATCCTCAACGGTCACAAGATCTGGATCGGCAATGGGCAGCGCGCAGGGGTCATCACGGCGTTTGCTCAGACACCGGTCGAGAAGGACGGCGAGGTCGTCGATCGCGTCACGGCGTTCGTCGTCGAAGGTGACGACCCGGGGCTCAACGTCGGGCGGCTATGGACTTCCGACAAATTGGGGATTCGAGCGTCGACACAGGCGGAGCTCCTCTTTCACGATCTCGAGCTGGATGACGATCGTGTGCTTGACGCACCTGGTCACGGCTTCAAGGTGGCGATGAACGTTCTTAACGGCGGGCGTCTGGGATTGGCGGCCAGCGCGGTCGGAGCGATGCGGACGATTCTCGGCACGGCGATCGACTTCGCTACCACCCGCCGTCAGTTCGGCCACCGGATCACCGAGTACGATCTGATCCGCGGCAAGATCGCCCAGATTCGCCTCGACACCTTCATCACCGAGTCGATGGTATACCTGACCGCTGACCTGATCGATCGCGGCGATGTCGACTACAGCCTCGAATCCGCGATCTGCAAAGTGTACGCCTCAGACGCGGCGTGGCAGGCGGCGGATGCGGCTCTTCAGGTTGCGGGTGGGCGGGGCTACATCAACGATCGCCCGTTCGAGCGATTCCTTCGCGACGCGCGGATCATGCCGATCTTCGAGGGTACAAACGAGGTGCTACGCGCGTTCATCGCGCTGGCCGGGATGGAGCGGTTGGCGGACTACTTGGAAAACGTCGGTCGCGCACTGCGTGAGCCACTCAAGGAGATCGGAGTGTTGACCGAGTTCGCATTTCACGAGATCCAGGATGCCATCGGGAGTCGCAGCGCCGACGTCGACGTAGCCGAGCCCCTAGCCGGCTGTCTGGCTCGCTTCGAGCGCTATACCGGATACCTCCACGAGGGAGCCGAGTCGCTCATCAAGAAGCACCAAAGCGGCGTTGTGGACGAGGAGTTTCAGCTCGCGCGTTTGGCCGACATGGTGATCGACCTCTACGCGTTGGTGGCGGCGATCAGTCGTACCCAGTCGACGATCGATCGCGATGGTGAGACGGCAGCTGCTGCCGAGATCGATCTCGTCAGGCAGTTCTGCCGCCAGGCGGGCGATCGGTTCGAGCGCAACCGCGCCCTGCTCTCTGAGAACCGCGACGAACGGCTTCGGCGGATCGCGGTTCAGGCGATCGCCGATCGAAAAGGGGCGCGCGGGTGAGACTCGAGTGGCTAACAGTCGTTGCATTGATCGCGCTCGCGGTCGCGTGCAGTGATCAAGTGCCGCTCGAGCGCACCGCGCCGGCTTCGAGCTCCGAGCCGGGGGAGATTGTGCTCCCGCCGTCAGCCAAGGTTCCACGGGCCTCGGCACCGGGGTTCACTCCGGATACGATTCGACCCGACGGGATGATCGCGCCGGACACGCTGTTCGAAGGATTCGGTGGGCTGGCGCTGGCGGCCAACGATCTTCGAGCGATCGTGGATGGCTATCGCGCGTACTACCGCGACGAACACAGCATACGTGGTTCCAACGTCGAGGCTGCCGTCGATCCACGGCTGGCGGAGACTGCCAAGCGACGGACCGCCAACGATTGGGGCTACTCCGGCTCGGGTGGTTGGTCGAACCTGGTCGGTCAACTATCCGATGAGCTGCGGATCGCGCTCGCCAACCAGATCTTGATCGCTGATCGCGAGCTCGCCGCGGAACTCCACCGGAGGTAATCGCGCAAGCTACAGCCAACCCCGAGGTCGGCCGGGTCCAAAGCTACGGTCGCTTTCTGCGCGTCGAGCACACGTTGTTCTCGCTACCGATGCTGTTTGCAGGGGTCTTCCTGGGTGGTGGGTTGGGTGTGCCGGCCCGGCTCCTGTTGCTGGTGCTGGTAGCCGGGATCGGAGCCCGGACGGCGGCGTTGGCGCTCAACCGGATCATCGATCGCCGGCTCGATGCGGCGAACCCGCGAACGGCCGAGCGCGAGCTGCCACGCGGTGCGGTGTCGCTGACCGAGGCGTGGATGCTGGCAGTGGTGGGCGCAGCGGTGTACGCCGGTGCAGCATGGGCGATCGCCCCCATCTGCTTGGCGCTGGCGCCGATCCCGTTGGCCGTGTTTGTGGGCTACCCCTACCTGAAGCGTTTCACACCGTGGTGTCACCTCGGCGTCGGCCTGGGGTTGGCGATGGCACCGCTCGGTGGTTGGTTCGCGGCTCGACTGAGCTTCACCGACGTCGGTCCGCCGCTCCTGCTCGCTGGCTTCACGCTCGGTTGGGTGGCTGGCTTCGATGTCATCTACGCGACCATGGATCGGGCACACGATCGCGCGACAGGTGTTCGCTCGTTGCCGGCGTGCTACGGTCGCCGTAGGGCGCTCGCTATCTCCCGGGGGATGCACGGCGTCGCTTGGAGTCTGCTCGCGGCGCTCGTTGTGTGGCGCTTGAACGCGACCGCCGCGCTTCCGTTCTTGCTAATCGTTGCGGCGCTGCTGGTTTGGGAGCAGCGCAAGGCTCACGATGTCGACTTGGCGTTCTTTCGCATAAATGTCTGGGTCGGGTTTGTATCGCTGGCGATCGTCGTGGCGGGATTGATCGGCTCCTAGACTTGGTGGAAACAACCCACTAGGTTGCGGTTTCGTGCGTACCATAGTTGGCCTCACCGGAGCCTCGGGTTCGATCTTTGGCCTCGAGTTGCTCAAGCGCCTCCCGGGCGAGAAGTACGCCATCCTGTCTCGCTGGGGTCAGCACGTTCTCAACGAAGAGACGGACCTCAGTCGCGACGACGTGGAGTCACTTTGCGACCGGTTGTTCTACGACGCCGACTTGTCGGCCCCACTGGCCTCGGGTTCGAACGCGTGGGACACGATGGTGATCCTGCCCTGCTCGACGTCGACGATCGGCAAGATCGCCTCGGGGATCGCCGATACCCTCGTAACGCGAACGGCCGCGGTGACGCTCAAGGAAGGCCGACGGCTGGTACTCTGTCCGCGCGAGACGCCGCTCTCAGCGGTTACGTTGCGCCAACTCGCGACCCTCGCCGGTGACGGCGTCACGGTGATGCCGGTTTCACCTGGCTGGTACGATCGGCCTTCCGGCATCGACGATATCGTCGACGACTTTGTAAACCGGGTGTTGCAGATCCTCGGCGTGGAGATTCCCGGTGGTTGGCGTGCCGGCGAGCTGGAAGGGATCCCGCGCGCGCTGCCGTCCGAGCGGGTTCCAGAGCCAGGCAACTAGCTAGCCGCGCCCTTTCCTCGCGTGGCGTTCCCCGACCTACAATCGTTTCTCCGGCATTGCGAAGCGCACGGTGATCTGGCACGGGTCGGTGTCGAGGTCGATCCACGCTTCGAGATCACCGAGATCGTATCGCGGGTTGTTCGAGCCGACGGACCGGCACTGTGGTTCGAGCGTGTAAAAGGGTCGCGCTTTCCCGTGGTCGCGAACGTGCTGGGCTCGAGCCGGCGATGTGAGTGGGTTTTTGGGCGGCCACCGGAGTCGATCGGGGAGGAGCTCTTGGCGACCGCCGAGCAGCTCATGCCACCCTCACCCAAGGCGCTTTGGTCAGCGCGATCCACGCTTGCCGGCGTGCGACACTTTCGCGTTCGGCGCAACCGATCGAGGTCAGGCGCGCCAACCGACGATCATCTCTCGCTCGATGACCTGCCGGTCCTAACGTGTTGGCCCGAGGACGGGGGGCCGTTTGTCACGTTCCCGCTGGTCATCACGGCGCATCCGGAAACCGGGTCTCGCAATGTCGGCACGTACCGGATGCACGTCTTCGATGGCACGCGCGCCGGGATACACTGGCAGATCATGAAAGGCGGTGGGTACCACTACGCCGCGGCTGAAGAAAGGGACATACCGCTCGAGGTGGCGGTCGCTCTCGGCGCCGATCCGATCACGATGATGGCGTCGATTGCACCGCTGCCCGAAGGGATCGACGAGTTGGCGTTCGCCGGCTTTCTGCGCGGCGCGCCAACCGAGATCCAGCGTTGCGAGACGATCGATGGGTGGGCGCCGGCCTCGGCCGAGTTCGTTCTCGAAGGCATCGTGCCGCCCCACGAGCGTGAGTCGGAGGGTCCGTTTGGCGATCACTTCGGGCACTACTCGCACGCCGCTCCGTTCCCGGTCTTTCACCTCAAGCGGATCACGCATCGCGCGACCCCTGTTTATCCAGCGGCAGTGGTCGGAAAACCACCCCAGGAAGACAAAGCGATGGGTGAAGCGGTGGCCAAGATCGCCGGGCCCTTGATCCGACTGGTGCAGCCCGAAGTTGACGCTGTACACGCGTGGTTCGAGACCGGGTTTCACAACTTGTTGGTTATCGCCGTTCACCAGCGGTACGGGAAGGAGGGCGTCAAGGCTGCGCTCGCCCTCTGCGGGCAGGGCCAGCTGGCGCTGACCAAGGTCGCGATCGTCGTCGATCCGGACGTCGCGATCGACGATTGGAGCTCCGTGCTGGCGGCGTTCCGATCGCACTGGTCGGCGGCCGACGATGCGATCGTGCTTCCGGGGGTTCCTCAAGACACACTCGACTTCACGTCGTTCACCATGAATCTCGGATCGAAGTTGATCCTCGATTGCACCCGCAGTGCAGGCGGTATTTCCGGCGACGAACGACCGGTCGAACGCAGTGATCCATCTGGGCTCGCGCGTCTTCCAGGCGGGGCCGAGGCGCCGTTCACGCCGCCCGACGAGTGTGAACCCAAGGTGGTCGGGTGGCGCACGCTCGGCGACACCCTGTGTGTGGTCCAGGTGCGGGAGCGTGACGGCCGGACCGGCCGCCAGGTAGCCGAGTCGCTGGCCGCCAGCGCACGGCTCGGTCGGATCAAGTGGGTCGCCGTGGTCTCCGATGACGTGCCGCTCGACGACCAGACCTTGCTGCTGTGGGGGATCTTTACTCGGTTTGATGCCGCGCGCGACGTGGTGTTTAGCGAGATGCGATTGGATGGGGCGTGGCCCAAGTACGGGGGTCGGATGGCGATCGACGCGACGTGGAAACCGGGCTATCCGAACCCGATCGAGATGGACCGTGACGTCATCCAGTCGGTCGATCGACGCTGGGGTGAGTACGGGATCGGGTGAGCGCAGATTCCAGAGTATCGTTCGAGCGGTATGCGTCCCAAGGGATTGTAGCACGCCACGTCATGTCCGCGATCGGCCGGCGGCAGCTGCGAAAAATGAGCGCAACGGTGTTACCGGGGCTTCTCGGCGATCCACTTCGGTTCTTGGTCGAGAGGACTATAAGTGGTGCCGATCTTCCTGTGGTCGAGAAGATCGAGGCCATGAGGGCCGACATGGCGAAACGAAACCGTGAGTTTGTCGGTGTTTTCGAGGGAGACCAGCTCAAGGCGAAGAGCGGGCGCTCGAAATCACTGGCTGAGGTTGCGTGGGTGGTCAGCATCGTCCCCCTCTGGGGAACGTTCTTGTATCTCTGCGCGAAGGCGAGCGCGGCGAAGACGATTCTCGAGCTGGGAGGCGGTGCCGGGATCTCCGGGTGCTACCTGGCATCGGGGCCCAGCTGTACGCGGTTCGTGACTATCGAAGGGCATTCGGATCGCGCCCAGTTGGCGGAGCTTCACCTCCGCAGCGTGGCCAACCATGCAGAGGTCGTCAACGCTTCGTTCGAAGATGGAGTTCGCGATGTCCTTCCGACGCTCGATGCAGGCATTGACTTGGTCTTTATTGACGGAGCCAGGCGATGGGAAACGATGCACGGGCTACTCTCCAGGGTGATGCCACACTTCAATCCACACTGCATCGTGATTCTCGACGACATTCACTGGAGCCCTGGAATGCGCCATATCTGGAAGCGGGTTTGTCGGTTTCAGGGGTTTGGTTACGCCATCAATGTTGGCCGATTGGGTGTTTGCGGGTGGAGTGGAGGGGACGTGCGACCCAAGACCGGCACGCTGTTCGGGCTTGCGGGGATCGATCTCTATGGCGCAAGGCGACGTCTGAAAAGGGGCTAGTGGCTTAACGCGGGCTCGGCCGGATCCGTCCAACGCACATGAAAGCAAGACTTCTAAGCCTACTGCTTGTACTCGCGATCGGTGCTGCGGGCCTCCACTCACTGGGTGTGTTTGAGGGATTGAACTGATGTGCGAAAGCCCCCGCCTGGGGCAGGGGCTTTCCGTTTTCTGATACTGCTCGATTGAACCGATCGAGCTCGCGCTAGGGGAAGCTCGCGCGCTCGTTGTAGATGTAGTCGCGATGTGCACCGTCGCCGAAGATCTCCCCGTACGCGTCGCCGCGCGCCTCCCGTGCTTCCTCACCCCACATCTCTTCCGCGATGCCCGCTAACCCCGGATCGGCGTCGATCGCCGCCCAGTTCGCGTACTTGGTCATGAACACCACGTTCCACTCGTTGCCGGTGTGGTGGATCAACGTCTTGGTCTCGACGATGTGACCGCGCTCGATCGCGGCTTGTACGAGCGGTGCGTCCTTGTCGATCAACTTGCCCAGGCTGTCTACCTGTGACCAGGGCACGCTGTACGCAGTGACGTACCAGTAGGCGGTATCGTCGCCATCCTGAGCGGCCGCCATCGTCGGGAGGCCCAAGATCATGACGAGTGCTACCGAAAAAAGGACCAGTTGTCTCACATTTCCTCGTTGGCTGGGGTAGTCGTGCTTGTTCTCAAGCTCGCCCGACGCTAGCCCCGCCAGGCAAGAAGCGCAAAACCGTACCGATTGACCCTCGCTCAACGTTCCACGAACTTCTCGCCATCATGAGTCCTCTCAAGACCACACTCGAGACCAACGCGGGAGCCATGCTCGACGCGATAGCCGTCGTGCCGCCCGAGATCGCCTTTCGCGATCCGGGGCTCGAGCGTATTTGGTTAAAGGTGTTGGTCGGCGAGCGACTCGATCATGCCGATGGCATGACGTGCCTGCAGACATGGGACATCGCGGCACTCGGCCAGATGGCCGATCACGTGGCTCGCCGGCGACACGGCGACAAGGTGTGCTTCGTTCTCAATCGCCAGCTCAACCCGACCAACATCTGTGTGCTCGATTGCGTGTTCTGCGACTTCGCGGCGCGCCCAAAGAACGATCCTCGCGGGTACGAGATGAGCTGGGACGAGATCCTGGCCCACATCACGGACGATATCAACGAGATCCACATCGTCGGCGGCTTGCACCACAAGTGGCCGTACGAGAAGTACGTCGAGATCGTGCGCCGAATCCGAGAGCAGGCGCCAAAGCTGACGATCAAGGCGTGGACTGCGGTGGAGATCGACTTCTTCGCCAAGATCGGCAAGCGGTCGATCGAGCAGGTGCTCGAAGACATGGTCGAGGCCGGCCTCGACGTTCTGCCAGGTGGCGGCGCCGAGGTATTCAGCGAGCGCGTGCGCGAAGCGCTGTTCAAGCACAAGATCGGTGAGCAGGAGTGGTTCCGAGTCCACGATGCTGCACACCGCATGGGCATTCGCTCGAACTGCACGCTCCTGTACGGCCACATCGAGACGCACGAAGAGCGAGTTGACCACGTAATAAAACTTCGCGATCAGCAGGACAAAACGAATGGCTTCCTGGCGTTTATCCCGCTCGAGTATCAGGTCGGCACCACCAAGATCGTCGAGCGACAAGCGTCGGCGATCGAGGATCTACGAACGATCGCGATGAGTCGGCTGGTCTTTGACAATATTCCGCATGTCAAATCGTACTGGGTGATGTTGGGAGAACAAACTGCGGAGATGGCGCTCAACTTCGGAGCAACCGATCTCGATGGGACGATCGGCGACGAGAAGATCGCGCACTTCGCGCTGGCTGAGAGCGCAGCCGGTCACACGACTGAGAGCTTGATCCGCATGATCCGTGCGGCTGGGAAGATTCCGGTCGAGCGCGATGCGCTTTATCGCGAAGTTCGCGTCTACAACTAGCTGCCCACCTTTCCTAGCGTGAAAGTCGCCCGGATCCCGTATCTGAACGCCGAGCCGTTCTACGCCGGTTGGGGTGAAGCCCCGCCTTTCGAGGTGATCGACATGGTGCCAAGCGCTCTCGGCCGCGCGGCCCGCGCGGGCGAGATCGATGGCGGGCTCATGGCGACGGCCGATTACTTCGAGTTGGAGAACGATTTCGAGATCGTCGATCCGAAGATGGGTGTCGCTGCCCGGCGCCACGTTCGGTCGGTGGTGTTGCTGTCGAACGATCCTCCGAGCGGGCTGGACGGCCAGCGGATCGGCGTCACCGGGGAATCATCGACCTCGGTGCAGTTGCTCAAGCTCTTGGCGCGGGCGCGATGGACGATCGACCCCACGTGGGTCCCCGAGCACGAGATTAGTGGCGACCCGCGCGGACAGATCGCGGGCCTGCTCTTGATCGGCGATCGTGCACTCGAGGCGATGGCGGCACCGGACCGGTTGGGTTGGGTGCGGACGACCGACCTGGCGACCGAATGGTGGGCGTGGCACGAGCTGCCGTTCGTGTTTGCAGTGTGGGTGGCGCGGAGGACCCTGCCCGAGCGAGAGCGAGATCGTTTCGCCGGCTTTCTCGCGGGCTCGCTGGCGGTTGGACGGTTGCAGATCCCCGGGCTCGTTGTGACTCATCCAGGATCGCTGGGAAGACCCGACGTATTACGCCGGTACCTGGAGCACTTCGATTATCGGTTGGACGACGCCGAGCTCGAGGCGATGGACCGGTTCAGACGCCTGCTGGCCGAATACGAGATCGAGCCCAGCCCGGTGCGGGCCTAGCCTCTCCAAACGCGAGCCGGTGACCGACGCTGCGGGTCACGGAACAACCGCACCAGGACAAGCCCCGCGATGAACCCCCCGACGTGGGCTCCGTACGCCACGCCCCCCGTCTCACCGACTTGCGCCAGCTGCCCGATCCCGCTGATCAGCTGAAAGAAGATCCACAGCCCGATCACGACGACGGCCGGCATGTGAATCAGTGCGTAGCCGACCAACACGCGCACGCGTTGACGCGGAAAGAGTAGGATGTAGGCGCCCAAGACGCCGGCGATCGCGCCACTCGCACCCAGGCTCGGGATCTGGCTGTCGATATTGAGCCCGATCTGGGCGAACGCGGCACCAACCCCGCAGACGAGATAGAACAAAAGGAATCGCGAGTGCCCCATCGCTTCTTCGACGTTGTCGCCGAAAATCCACAAGAACAGCATGTTGCCAAACAGGTGCGCGAACCCGGCGTGCATGAACATCGAAGAGAAGAGCGTCGTCCAGACTGGGCCCGGGTGCGTAGGCGGGAAGTCGGTCAACTGGGAGTACTCGATCGGGACCACCGACCAGCGGAGAAAGAACCCTTCGAGGTTGCCCTGGCTCAACTCGATTACAAAGACGATCAGGTTGGCGATGATGAGCCCAATCGTGACGATCGGCGTGATGTTTAGGCGCGAGTCGTCGTCGCCGATCGGCATGACCATAGAGGGCCTCCGTGAACCTCGGGGGGTGGCTTCTACGAACGGACGCGGCGGCTCAGTGTAGCACGTCCTCCAACCGGGCGCGCGTTTCTTCGCCCCAACGCCTCAGGATGCGAAACTCGTCGTCGAGATCGTCTGCAGTGAGGTAGCCGACGCCAGCACGATCGCCAGCATAGCGGACGGTGTCGAGGTCGCCCCACCCCTCGAGGAGCGGTGGCGGCGGCGCACCAACCGCACTTTTCGACAGGTCGACGAGCTCGAGGTTGAGCGTCAGCTGCTCGCGATTGTCAGCGAGCTTTTGACGAACCCGTTCGTCGACTCGCAGATCGCGATCGATCCAATCGCGAACGTGACCGCGCGAAGTGATCAGCTTACGGGCCATCGATGGGGTCACGATTCGCGGGATACCGTCGGCGTCGTCACCCGATAATGCCAAAAAGTCGACCACGTAGGCAGGCGTGACGCCGAGGATCGGTTTGACGTCGGAGAAACGGACCGTTCCGCGTACGCGCCCTTGCATGCGCGTTGAGCCCGAGAGGAGCTGCATGAAATCCTTGTCGTCGGAGCGGATGACGATCGGCTCCGCGCCCTCGAAAGCGTGGCAGACAGCGGCCAGCAGCTCATCCGCCTCGCGTCCGTCGGACCGGTACTGGACGGCGCCCAGCCCCGTCAGCACGGCAAGCATCGACTCGAAGTCGTCGCGTCCGGCGTGATCCCAGATCTCGGGACGATCGCGATAACCGGGCCAGCGCTCGCGCTTCCACAGTCGTTCCGCGTTCCAGAACAACGCATACGGGCCCTCCGCGTCGTTGACCGCTTTGCGCAACATGCGTGGCACCTGGAAGGTGAGCGGCCACTCGACGCGCCCCTTGAGCGCGTGCCAAGCGGCGAAGGCGATCATGCCAGCGTCGATTAGCTGCACATCAGCACCACACCTGGGATCGGTGGCCCCGCGAAGCGACCGCGACGAGATTTCGTGTCATGCTGGAGACGTTACGAGCCAAGGCCGCCGCCGGCGAGCGGCTGGCGCCGAGCGATGGCGAAGCGATGCTCACGACGATGGGGCTGACCGAGCTCGGCGCGCTGGCAAACCGCGAGCGGTTTCGCCGCTACCCGACGCGCGAGGTGACGTACGTCATCGACTCCAACCCCAACTACAGCAACGTCTGCAACATCGATTGTGTGTTTTGCGCCTTTTACCGACACGAAGACGAGCCGGGTGCGTACACGCATGCGGTCGACGAGGTGCTCGAGCAGATCGGTTGGGCGGTGGAGCAGGGGGCTACGACGGCGCTGTTGCAGGGCGGGGTAAACCCGGCGCTCCCGTTCGAGTATTACCTCGACGTAGTGCGCGAAACCGTGGCCCGCTTTCCGACGCTGACGCCACACTTTTGGAGTGCGGTCGAGATCCAGGGAATGGCCGAGGTCTCCGGCCGGTCGATTCGCGCCGTGCTGGAAGCGTTGTGGGACGCCGGTCAACGCACGATCCCCGGTGGTGGCGCCGAGATCCTGGCTCCCCGGGTGCGAAAAAAACTAGGGATAAAGAAGGGCGGCCCCGAGGCGTGGCTGGATGTTCACGCCACGGCGCACCAGGTCGGGTTCTGGACCACCGCCACCATGATGTACGGATCGATCGAGACACCGGGTGAGGTCGTCGAGCACCTGGATCGGGTGCGCGCGCTGCAGGACCAGTCGCTGATGCTGGAAGAAGCGACCCGGGCTGATCGGCCCGGTGCGTTTACGGCGTTCATCCCGTGGTCGTTCAAGCCCGGGAACACACCGCTGGAGAAGATTCGGCCGATCCCGGAGGGGCCGGCGACCTATCTGCGGGTGCTCGCGAGCAGCCGCTTGTACCTGGACAACGTCGACCATATCCAGGCGTCGTGGTTTTCAGAAGGCAAAAAGACCGGTCAGGTCGCGCTCCACTGGGGCGCCGACGACTTTGGCGGCACGCTGTTCGAAGAGTCGGTCCACGCCGAAGCGGATTTTGTGAACACGGTGACTGTGGCCGAGATCCGTGAGCTCATCGAGGAGGCCGGTTTCGCACCGGTTCAGCGAACGACGCTCTACGAGCACTTGCCGGAAACCCCACTCGAAGCGATCGCCCAACACACCCCTCGTCGCGCGGGTCGCACCGACGCGAGCGTGCTACCGATCGTCAGTTGAGTAGCTCCTTGAAGTCTCGCCAACGATCGTGCGTCCGGTAACCTCGCGGGGCACAATCCGGACTACGCGAGCCGCCGCAAGGCGCGGGAGGTCTTGCGGTCCGACCTTGAGGTCGAGACCGGTTTGACCGCGTAGCGCGCGCAGGGCGTCGAGCTGTCCATCGCTGTCGTCGACGAACTCCGCATCGCCTGTGACGACAACCGAGCTCCACTCGGCGTTGCCGCGCTCGACCTCGGTGACACACAAACAGACACCCGAGTGGACCTCGATGTTTGACGTCTTACGGCCGATCTTGTTCGCGATGTAGAAATGGTCGCCGTCGTATCCGTAGACGACGGGGACCGCGTACGGGGAGCGTTCTTCGAGCGTCGACAAGACGCCCCACCAGTTCCGATCGAGAAAGCGCTTGATTTCATCATCGGCGAGTGCCCGGGATGGTCTGAACCCGGCTCGATGGGTCATCGCGGTGTCGGGTCTCACTGACAACTCTGTTGCTCGCCGCGCTCGATGAACGACACCGGATCGTCCCGGGCCTCGACCCTTATTGCGGTGGCAGGTGCGGTCATCGCCTGGGTCGTCATACAGCCGGCCCCGGGCGACACCTCCACGACCTCGACAAAGAGTTCGCCCTCGTGCTCGTGTACAGCGGGAATCGTTATCATGTAGCCGCCGGTCGTTTGCCGGCCCATCGTGGCGACGATGACCATCTGGCGGTCGAAGTCGACGATCGGTGCTTCGGGTGGCGGCTGTTGGAGAACCGTGAACTCCGTCCAGAAGGCGCGCCAATCTTCCGTGCTACGGATCACTACGCGGCGTTGATCCTGGATGCCCGAGTAGAAGCGGTTCGCGATTTCCTCGACGGCTTCTACGGTCAGCGTGGTTGCGCCCTCGGGGATGGTTTGAGGTGGTGCGCCGTCGGTCGGTGTCTGGGCTCTGGCACAGGCAGTCGTCACAAATAAAGCCACTGCGAGCACGAGAAACAGCGAGCGCATTAGATCAGCTCGATCGAGCCCACCGGCTCGATCAACCCTCGTTCGAAACCGCGATCGAACAACGTGCGGAGCGCACTGCGGCCCTCGTCACCCATGTCGCGAGTGTAGTCATTGACGTACATCTTGACGAAGGTTCTCGCTTGCTCGGTGTCGAGCCCGCGACCGAAGTCGAGCGCGTACGCGACCGCGTCGTCCTCGTGGTCGAACGCGTAACCGATCGAGTCCGATAGGCCGCGCGCGATCTCGCCGGCCAGCTCAGGCCCCAGGTTCTTGCTGACGACATCGAGTCCCAACGGCAGCGGCAATCCGGTGTCGTCGAGCCACAGCGCACCGAGGTCGCCGAGCTTGACGAGACCCTGGTCGCTGTAAGTGATCTGGCCCTCGTGGATCACCAGGCCGGCATCGACTTGCCCGTCGGCAACAGCAGATGGGATCTGGTCAAACGGGTAGACGATCGGTTCGAAGTCGGGGAGGTAGAGTTGGGCCACCAAGTACGCCGTCGTCAGTGGGCCAGGGATTGCGACTCGTTGCCCACCCAGCGCGTCCAGCGACTCCGGACCGTCGGGCAACACGACGATGATCGGTCCGTACCCCTTTCCCATCGAAGCGCCACAGCGCATGATCCAGTAGTCGTCCTGCACCGCCGGGAACGCGTGTGCGCTGATCGCGGTGATCTCGATCTCGTTTGCGATCGCCATCTCGTTCAGGGTCTGGATGTCCTCGAGCACGTGCTCGACACCAAAGTCGCGAATCTTGATCGCGCCCATAGCGAGCCCGAAGAACATGAAGGCGTCGTCCGGGTCGGGGCTGTGACCGAACTTGAGAACGCGCGACGGGGTCTCTGTAGAGGAGCGTTTCATGGCTCGGCGAACCTACCGGGCGAACGGTGCGGTGAGCAATACGACCGAGGTCTGGTTTCGATCCGTTTTCGGTATATATTCGGTTCAAGCGTGCGTTGACACGCAATCAATGCCGGTCTACGATATCTCGTCGTCGTCCTGAGTCGAACCCCAATCGGTAGGGTCCCGCCGCGTTGAGAACCGTCCGCTACCTGGCCGTCGAGGGCATCATCGGGGTTGGGAAAACGTCACTCGTCCACCGCCTCCACTCTGACATGGGTGGGCTGCGGGTACTCGAGCTGGTCGAGGAGAACCCATTCCTGGTGGGTGGCTTTTACCAGGACATGGAACGGTACGCGTTCAACACCGAGTTGTTTTTTCTGCTGGCCCGGTTTCGTCAGCAGCGCGAAGTAGCGCGGGTCGTCCGCGACACCGACGAGCGGATCCACTCCGACTACGTCTTCCAAAAGAACCGCATTTTTGCCGAGCTCACGCTCTCCGGTGACGACTTTCAGATCTGGCGCCGCCTTTTTGAAACGCTAACCGATGAAATTGTGAGACCCGATCTGGTGGTCTACTTGCGCGCGGATACCGATGCGGTGATGGAACGAATCCGGCAGCGCAACAGGCCGTTTGAACGCGACTTGTCGCACGAGTACTTGTCGCGTCTCAACGAGGCCTACGAGCGGTACTTCGACGCATACGCGCATGACTTCCTGACGATCGACGTAACACGGCTCGACTTCGTGCGCAGCGATGCCGACTACACGGCGGTGCGTGCGTTGATCGACTACCGGGTCGGGGCGATCGAGGCCGGCCAGCAGGAGCTCGAGCTGGTGACCGGGACGGCGGGCCGATGAAAACGTTCTGCGCGGTCGCCGGCAACATCGGCTCGGGCAAGTCGACCCTGACCCGGCTGTTGGCCGATCGACTAGCCTGGCGGCCGTACTATGAGCACGTCGAAGGGAACCCGTACCTGGCGGATTTCTACGCGCGGATGGATCGCTGGTCGTTTCATCTCCAGATCTACTTCCTTTCCAAACGGTTCCAGCACCATCAGGAGATCATGGCCATTCCCGAATCGGTGATCCAGGATCGCACGATCTATGAAGACGCCGAGATCTTCGCCCGCAACCTGCATGAGAACGGTTACCTCGATGATCGCGACTTCGAGAACTACGGCGAGCTGTTTGGTATCATGACGCAGTTTCTCGAGCCACCCGACCTGCTCATCTATTTGCGAACGTCAGTGCCGGTGCTCGAGGACCGCATTCGCACGCGCGGCCGCGATTACGAGCAGACAATTCCCACCGCGTACCTGGAGCAACTCGACGGCCACTACGAGGATTGGATCGCGCGTTACGATCTGTCCCCAGTGCTGATCGTCGAGACCGACGCCCGGAACCTAGTCGACGAGGAAGCCGAGCTGATCAAGGTCGCCGATCGGGTGCAACGCAAGCTCGAAGCGACCCGTGGGTACGCGCTACCGATCTAAGCTCTTCGCTTGATTACCACGCGACGATTCTGAGCGCGACCTTCGGCGGTGGCGTTGTCCGCGACCGGATCGGATTCACCCATGCCAGCAGCCGACATTTGCTCACCAGGCACACCCCCATCTACCAGCCAACCGACGACCGCTTGCGCTCGCCGCTCGGATAGATCCTGGTTGTACTCGTCACCGCCCTCGGCATCAGTGTGGCCGATGATCTCTACCGCGAGATCCGGATGGGCGGTAAGCATCTCCAACATCTGATCCAAGATCTCAGCCGAGTCGTCGGTGATGTCGGCACTCGCGGTTTCAAAGTTGATGCCGTAGGTCGTGAACTCACCGGTCTCCATGATCGTGCCGTACATGTCCTCGACGCCGCCCGCGATCACGATGTTGCTGATGTAAGTGAAGAATCGCGGGTTCGCGCTGAGTTGAAACTCGATCATGTCACCGGTCATGAAGTTGGTGACCGGCACGTTGGCGATCCGAATCGGACCGGCGTAGAGGATCGCATACTCACCATCAACCTGAAGCGCGAAATGCACCATCTCAGTGGTGATCTCGTCGACGACGCCAACCGAGATGTCGTCTGCCTTGCGGTAGATCCCAGCCTGCGATCGGTAGAGCTGCAAGTAGTCGCTCTCGTACCGGCTGTACGAGGTTTCGAGCGGTGTGAACAACACCCGAGCGATCATGTTCGGAGCCCCGATCTGAAGGTCGAACTCGACCGTGAAGTCTTCAGGAAGCGGCTCTTCCAGCTGGACCCGGAAGGTGGTGTTGGCCGAGGCTTCCAACACGTTCTGCCCGTCCTTTTCAACGATCTGCGCGTTGCCCTTCTCGTAAACGAGCTGGCTGGCTGGGAACCGACCGATCGGCTCGTCTGCGAAATCGCTCTTGAACAAGATCCTCTCGCCGCGGGTGAAGTCAGGATTGCGCTTGACGGCCACCTTTTTCTGCGCTTCTTGGGGATCGGTGATCGGATTCCCATCGTCATCGGTGATCACGTTGCCGTCCTGATCGACGAGCACGACGTCGTGGTCGTCCTGTTTCGCTTTCTCGATGCACTGGATATCGCCAAACGCGCACCGTATCGCCTTGCTCGTTTCCTGTCGAGCTTTGCGACGGACCTCGTACTCGGCCTGGTTCTGTATGGCTCGACCGACGTTGACCTGAGCGTTGGCTCGCGGTGGCCCGGCGATTGTCGCGATGACCGCGACAAGGAACAAAGTCAGCTTGAAGTCGTGCATCGGTCTCTCCCTGATGGGTTGAAGCGTGGATGACTTTGATCGTGGTGGCATTGGATTGACCGACACAAAAACTACCTGCTCAGAAATTATCAGCCAACGGTAGATAGCGGCTTGACGACACCTGAATCGGGCGCAACTTGAAGCTGCGCATGGTGACTCTGAGAGCTCTCATAATGGCGATCGGGTTTCAACTCCTCGCTTCTACATTGGTGGATGCACAGACGGCTGGTGGGCAGGTCTCGGTGGTTCTGGGCGACAGCTTGATGACCGCTGGCAGGACGGTAGACGCGATCGAAGCCTATCGCACGGGTCTCGAGCAGCATCCCGATGACGCGATCCTTCTATCCAAGCTGTCGATCGCGCTCACCAGCTGGGCCCAGGAGACGCCGGGGCGGGATGGGGACGAAGAGATTGTGGTCGAGGCCGTGAACGTCGCCAGTGCGGCCGTCCGAAGCGACCCCGATCTGTCGCGCGCCTACACCGCGCTTTCGATCGCCCTCGGTCGTTACGGCCAACATCTGGCGCATGTCCATCGGATAAGGCGCGCGCGGGAGGTGATCGATCTCGCCAAGCAGGCCAAGGCGGCGGTCGAGTATGCCGTCGTGCTCGACCCCTACGATTTTGCTCCGCACACGATCCTGGGTGTGTGGCATCGCGAGCTCACGATCGTGCACCCGGCGGCCAAAGCGGTTGCGCGGCTCTTTCTCGGAGGGTATCCGGATGTGTCGTTGGAGGAGAGTGAGCGGTTTCTCAACCGCGCCGTCGAGCTGGCGCCAGATCGGGTGACGGTCCGGATTCAGCTGGCATTCACCTACTTGGCGATGGATAACATAGATGCGGCGCTCGAGGAGCTTCGAATGGCGGCCGAGCTCGATCCGCGCAGCGGATACGAGCGCCTCGAGCGGGAACAAGCACGCGAGCTGATCGCAGAGCTCGAGCGAGAATCGAAGTAAGAGGAAGATTTTGCGGAACGCGATCCTGCACCTCCGGTTTCCGTTCGTCTACGTGCTCTCCCCGATCTACGTGTGGGGCGCGTACTCGGCACCCGGCCCTTGGACAGGACGCACGACACTCGGGTTCGCGCTCGTCCATCTGCTACTGTATCCAGGTGCCAACGCCTTCAACTCAGCCTACGATCGCGACGAGGGGCCGATCGGTGGGTTGGCGAATCCACCCGAGGTCCCGGTTGGGATGGAGCGCTGGAGCACCATGCTCCAGGTGGTTGGCGCGGCATTTGCGCCGCTGGTCGGCTGGACTTTTGCGCTCGCGTATGTCGGTTTGTGGCTGGTCTTTACTGCTTATTCTCATCCCAGGATTCGATGGAAGCGATCGCACATCGTCGCTCTGATCGCGATCGCGATCGGCCAGGGAGGACTCGGTTGGACGCTCGGTTGGAGCGCCGCCGGAGGCGGCTGGTCGCTGGATGTGGCCGGTGGCTGGTCGCTTGGTGCGGCGATCGCGGTCGTCGCCGCGATGTACCCCCTGACCCAGGTGTACCAGCTGGAGGCCGATGCCTCTCGGGGGGACGAAACGCTGGCAGCGCGGCTCGGCGTGCGTGGCACGCTCGTTTGGGGCGGTGCCGGTTTTCTGGTGCTGGCAGCGGCGGGCTGGTTTATCGGCCACTACGGCCTGACGGTCTACGGACTGGCGATGGCCCTGGGTGCCGCGGTAGTCGGCGTGGACCGCCCGGGGGGCTGGATACCCTCGTACCGGTGGGTGATGACGGTCGCGTACCTGAACGCCACGTTCCTGTTGCTGTTCATGATCGCGACGTGGGGATGACCAGCGAGAACGGATTTCGGCCTGCTCGATGGCTGCCCGGCGGTCACCTGCAGACGATGTGGGGACGCGTGCTTCGTCGGGGCCCAAGGGTTCCAATGCGTCGCGAGGCGTGGACTACACCCGACGGCGACGAGCTATGGCTCGACTGGGTCGACGGGCCGGACGAGGCACCCCTGGTGGTCGTGCTGCACGGTCTCGAGGGGAGCTCGAACTCGCTCTATGTCCACGGTCTCCTGGACGGCGCCCGGCGCCGAGGATGGCGCGGGCTGGCGCTCAACTTCCGCTCGTGTGCGACCCCGCTCGACGACCCCAACGGCGAGCCGATTCTCAATCGCGGCGATCGGATGTACCACTCCGGTGAGACGAGCGATCTCGATTGGCTGGTCGGCGAGCTGGGGCGGGGGCAGCCCGGGCTCAGGCTGGCCCTGATTGGCGTCTCATTGGGTGGTAACGTATTGCTCAAGTGGCTTGGGGAGCGGGGTGAGAGTGTTCCCCAGGCTGTGCGGGCCGCAGCCACGATCTCGGTGCCGTACGATCTGGCGGCCGCATCGCGCCATCTCGAGTCCGGTCTTGGGCCCTACTACGTCCGGTACTTTCTGGACAGCCTGAAACCCAAGGCGCTGGCGTTCGCCGAGCGTCACCCCGACAAAGTCGATGTCGCCGGTGTTCGCGCCGCCAAGACGTTCTGGGCGTATGACGATGCGGCGGTGGCGCCGGTCCACGGTTTCAAGGACGCCGCCGACTACTATGCGCGCTCTTCGTCGATCGATTTTGTCGACCGGATCGCCGTTCCAACGTTGCTTTTGAGCGCCGTCGACGATCCTTTCTTGCCGTCCGAGGTACTACCCGAGGTCGAGCGCCGCGCCTCCGCCAGCGTCCAGTGCCGATTCACCCCAAACGGCGGTCATACCGGGTTTGTCACCGGCCCACCGTGGGCACCCCGGTGCTGGGCCGAGGAGCGGGCGGTCGAGTTCCTGGCCGAGTCTCTCAGTGGATCGTAATGCGCTTGCTACCCGATGTTGCCCCACGCCGTGGCAGGTTGTAGAGTGACACAAAGCATCATCCTTCGGATCAGGCAAGCGAAGCATAATCGATCTTTGGTCGAGGAGGTTCTCGCATGAGAGAGGTCCGTGTGTGGCGCACGTTTTTGTCGTGCGCCTTTTTCTTTGCCCTGATCGCTGCACCTGTGTCGGTGTTTGCGCAGGCGCAGGCGACAACGGGCGTTATCCGCGGCACGGTCACCGACCCCGAAGGGGCGCTCGTGACCGATGCCAGAATTGTCATTACGAACCGCGAAACCGGGTTCAC
Organism: Gemmatimonadota bacterium; assembly: GCA_041577935.1. GTDB lineage: Bacteria > Gemmatimonadota > Gemmatimonadetes > JACCXV01 > JAHWKZ01 > CAMYLR01. Next base: position 20,951 of record JBFGIA010000021.1, read on the forward strand.
TAGAACCGTCCAGACAAACGACATCGGAACGTTCGCGGCGCCGCAGCTGCCGGTGGGTCGGTACGACCTTCTCGTCCAGTCGCCATCGATGATCGGCGACGTGGCGGCCGAGAACCTCGCGGTCCGGCTCGGAGAAGCAGTCAACCTCGATCTCCAATTCCAAGCACTCGAAGTACAGGAGATCGTTGCTGTCGTTGAGGCTCCTGTCATCGACACGTCAGACATCAGCTCGTCTCAACGGTTCGATAAAGACGTCGTCGAGGGGCTACCGAACAACGGTCGAAACTTCATCGACTTCACGCTGCTGACGCCGGGAGCGGCGATCGTCCAGGGTCCCGATGGCGAAGAGCTGTCGTTCAACGGGCAACGGGGGATCTTCAACAACGTCTCGGTGGATGGCGCCGACTTCAACAACCCGTTCTTTGGTGAGCAGCGGGGCGGCCAGCGGCCGGCGTTTACGTTCAATCAGGACGCGGTCGAGGAGATCGTCGTCGTGAGCTCGGGCGCTCCAGCCGAGTTCGGCCGTTCGGCCGGCGGGTTCGTTAACGTGCTGACCAAGTCGGGCACCAACGAGGTCGAGGGGTCGGTTCACTACTTCGGCCAGGCCGACGCGCTGTCATCGGACTTCGCGCGCGGTGGAGGCAACCCCGATTTCACTCAGCATCAGTTCGGGTTCACACTCGGTGGCCCGATTCAGCGCGACAAGGCGTTCTTCTTCCTGTCGTATGACCAGCAGGAGTTCGACCAGACGAAGCAGACGAACCGTGCCAGCACGGTAATCAGCCCGAGCGAGCTGGCGAAGCTGGACAACTTTCTGGAGGGCCGCTTCCCGCAGTTAGTGGACGAGTTCGGTCCGATCGATCGGACCGACGACGCCAGGGCATTCTTCGGCAAGCTCGACGTACTCCTGAACGAGAACAACAACTTCGAGGTGAAGTACAACTACACCAAGTCCGAGCAAATCAACGGCACGTTCGACGCCGATGCGTGGGGTCGAAGCGCAAACGGGATCGAGACCGACGAGAGCCATGCGGTGAACTTGGGGCTTTACAGCCAGGTGTCGCCGACGCTGTCAAACGAGTTCCGGTTCCAGTGGGCGCGTGAGGACCGCGATCGGCCCTACGATGGACCAGAGATCAACCCGGGCCAATCGTTCCCGGACACCGGCGCCGACTTCGCCGACGGCTTCCGGATCGGTTTGCCGTTCTTCCTCCCGATCGAGCCCGCGTTCGACACGCGGTTCCAGATCAACGAAAACATGACGCTCTCTCGGGGGAACCACCTTTACAAGTTCGGCGCCGAGTGGAACCGGACGATGGTCGAGCAGACGTTCATCGGGTTCGCTTCTGGACGGTACATCTTCGGCAGCGTTGACGGGTTCATCAACTACGTCGAGCAGGGGCCGATGTTCGTGGAGTGCTCCGACGGCTCGACCAGCAACGTTGGAGTTTGCCCGGCCGGGACGGACATCACCGGGCCACTACAGCTGTTCTTGCAGTTTGCCCCGGTGCCGCCGCTTACGACCGCCGAAGAAGCGGGCACACAGAGCTTCTCGGTCAATGAAGTCGCGTTCTACGTGCAAGATTCCTGGAACGCAAGCCCGAACCTGACACTCAACTACGGGCTCCGGTGGGAGGGGACGTGGCACCCGGAAAACGTGCCGCCCAGGGACCGGCTCTTCTACGAGCCGTTCATTGGCGAGACGAAGCTCGGCCAGAGGTTCCCGGCGGACGGTGAGTCGGCCAAAGACGACCTGAACAACTTCCAGCCGCGGTTCGGGTTCACGTACGACGTCGGTGGCGAAGGCCGCCGGGTCTTGCGCGGCAACGCGGGTCTCTACTACGCGCGGATCCCGATGCTCGTCTTTGCCCAACACCGCTCATCGAGCGGCGCGGTGGGGCAGACGATCTTCCGAAACAGCACGTTCAACGGTTTTGGCCTCACGCCTCCAGCCTACGGAGAGCTCATCAACACGGTTGGCGTCGAGCCGTTCCTGCCGGACATCCAGGTGCCGGAGGAAGATCTCGAGCTGCCGCGGACGTTCTCGACTTCGATCGAGTACGAGCAGGAGGTGGCTCCCGGGCTTGCGGCGTACTTCGAGTACGCGTTCTCGCGCACCGACAACATGTTCCGGTTCCAGAACGCGAACGACGGGGTATTCGGGAGCCCGTGGGGAACTGGACTGCCCGCGGTACGCGGCCAGCCAGCCGGCGCTGCGGATACGACCAACGGGATCAACAACCTGACGGTTCTGAGAAGCGACGCCCACTCGATCTACAACGGGCTCACGTTCGGCATGAAGGGTGGAGTCTCGGATTGGCTCGACATGGCGGCCAACTACACGCTGTCGTGGGACAAGTCGGACGATGACAACGAGCGTGATCCGTTCACGTTCCGGCATGCGCGTGCGGACGACCTGGACGCCGAGTGGGGGTACAGCGACCGCGACCAGCGCCACCGGTTCAACGCCTACGCGTTGGTCCAGCTCCCGTACAACCTGTACTGGAACAACGTCTTTAGAGCGCAGTCGGCGCAGCCGATCTCGGAGAGCTGTGGCTCGAACAACCGGGGAACCGGCGAGCGGGCTGCCGCTCCGTCGGATCGGGTCTGTCCGGATGGGACGATCCTCGAGCGGAATACGCTCAGGAAGGACAACGAGTTCTTCTCTTGGGACATTCGCTTGTCCAAGATCGTGCCGTTCCAGGGCGGAGCCGGCTTGGAGCTGATCTTCGAGGTGTTCAACCTGTTGGACACCGACAACTTCCAAGATCCGTCGATCGGATCGCTGCTGTTCAACTTCGACGGCACGTTCCAGAGCGGTCTCGGCGATCCACGCCGGGTCCAGCTGGGAGCGAAGCTCTTGTATTAGTAACTGAGACTTTCTGAGTAGTGGGTGAGCCCCGTCGCATCCGCGGCGGGGCTCGTTCGTTTCAGGTCGCGGCTCGAGCCAGCCGATACGCGAAACTAAGCCGCCAGGCTTGACTGGCGGGTGCGAGGTCACCGGTGACGGCGGCCAGCGTTCCCGCCAGCTCGGGATCACGACGCAGCGCGCGGGTGACGCGCCGGTTCAGCCACGGACGGTCGATGATGTGTTGTATGGCGACGCTCACGCGTCTTTTGGCGACGAACTCGCGCGCCCGAAGACGGTCATAGTCAACCAGCGCTGAGCGGTCGACGTCGCCGGCTGACAGAGCACGTGCGGCGACACCGGCGGCAAGGTCGGCGCTCGCCAACGCCAGATAGATCCCCTGACCGGTGAATGGATCCAGGAACAACGCGCTGTCACCGACCAGCAACGCGCCGTTTGTTGTGGCGCGCGAGGTGATGAGTGGCGTGATGTCGGTCGCCATGACGGGCTCGGCACGCTGGCCGGTGAGCCAGCGGGTAAGCGCTGGGCGTTGCTGCAGCACCTCGTCGTAGACGAGCGTCGGGTCGGGAGACCGCTGAAGAGCGGCTTGGGGCACTACGCAGTTGACGTTGACGCGCGCGCCCTCGACCGGAGCGGCCGCAACGTAGCCCGAGCGGCCGACGTGGAGCTCGCATTTGGTCGCTGGCGGCTCGCCGTTAGCGGTCCAGTGAGCCAACAGATCGATCCGGCGGCGACGGGAGCGGCGCTGAAGTCCCAAGGTGCGGGCGACCGGACAGTTCCGGCCCCCGGCGCCGACCACGAGCCGCGCTCGTGTCGTACCGTGCCCTCCGTCTCCGTCTCGCGTGGTCACACCGACGACCCGACCCCGCTCGAAGACAAGATCATCGACCCCGATGCCTTCTCGGACTTCGGCCCCGGCCGATCTGGCTCCGTCCAGCAGGATCGCGTCGAGCTTTCGGCGTGAGAGCGCGTACCCCCACGCTGGAGCGTCACCATCTTCGGGAAACACCAGATCGAGTTGTTGATCGCCACCGAAGATCCGAACCTGGTCGAGCCGCTTCGCACCCGCCGCATCGATCGCCTCGCGTACGCCGAGGTGTTCCAGCAGCGGCGTCGCCGCCGGACTCAGAAACTCGCCACACGCTTTGTCGCGAGGGAACCGCGCCCGATCGAGCACGCAGACGTCGAATCCGGCGCGGACCAAGTGGATTGCGGTAGCTGCCCCAGCCGGGCCAGCGCCGACGACGACGACGTCACGAATCATCGATCGGTTCCCGAGAGACGGGCGCCAACCAACGTCATCCGATACGGAAACGTGCGCGTTATATGCCACCTAAAATCGCTGTGCCCTCTCTGTTCCATCGTGCGAGCGATCGCTTCCAGCTCACGTGGAACGAACGATTTGGAAACCGACAGCGGGCCATCGTGACGGATGAGTCGGTTTGTGCTTAACGCACGGGTCAGGCCCCAAATCGAAGCCTGGGCAAGGCGCGAGCGAACGAGGTCGTTGACGATCACCAACCGTCGGCTGACGCGACACATCTCGGCTAACAGGTCGCACGCTCGGGCCATCGACAGGTGGTGAAAAAACGCGGCTGAGTGTACGAGATCGAAGCTCCGATCTTGAAATGGTAACGCCAATGCGTCACCGCGGATCGAGAGCAGACCATTGAGCTGACGGTCTTGCGCCAACCGCACCGTAACCGGGTGCCAGTCGACCATGTACACGCGGGATCGAGCGCCACGCGACCCAGCCCAATCGAGGAACTGCTCGGCGTAATCGCCGTCACCCCCGGCGACATCGAGGATCGTTGCTGGCCCGGATCTGCCGGTCCAACGGTCGAGTGGCTCAAACGTCGCACGGAACCCTCCCAACCACCGATTGACCAATCCCAACTCGTGGTAGCACTCGACGATCTCTTCTTCCGATCCATGGCCGTCATCCAACAGCTCGACCGCTTCTTCGCCGCGGCGGCCCGAAAACCACGCGCTCACGGTCGAGGGTTGGTGGGAGGGACCGGGCGCAGAGCGGTCACCGGGCGGCCGATCCAAGTTTCGCCGCGGGTTGCGGCGAGACCAAAAAGCGGGCGCCAGATCCGGAACCACGGCGAGGATACCGCTACCATCTGCCGCGGCCGGACGGTCCACGAAGCGGGGTCGCATGCCGGTTCCGTGCACGCCGGCTGAAACGTGATGTCGAAGATCTCGTCGATCGCGTGAGGTGCCCGGTAATCGACCGCGTACTCCGTCCTGCGCTTGGTATCGATCGTCCGAAAGAGCATGAAGTCCGGAGTCAGGTCGGCGTCGATGTCGAACAGCATCGCCACGTACTCGATGTTGTAGGCTTGGCGAACCGAGAACCACAGGTAGCGGCGATCACCGGGATCGATTCCGAACCCCACCGATTTGGGTTGTCCGCCGAACTCTCCAGTGAGATACACACCGGTGATCGTGTCGTTCGCAAACGCTTCTAGTCGGACCCCACCGTTCGGTGAGGTGAGAATCGAATCCACCGCGGCAGCGGCATAACGAATCTCGAAGGGGATCGTCTGGAGCATCTCGACCTGATCCTGAGCCGAGGCCACCGTCGAAGTGAGAGAAATCGACACGACCGCTAGCGCCCATCGCCATTTCATGATCGAACTCGCGCCTGCTGAGGTACCGGTATCTCGGAACGCCAGCCGAGTCCGACCAAAAACAGTGCGACCGCAACCAGCGGGACCACGGCCATTCCGTTCATGAGCGTGGGTATGCCGGCGCGGGCCACGATCGGGCCGGACACGAGCCCGCCCAAGCCCATCCCGAGATCGAATGCCGCCAGGAAGAAGTTGAGCACCATGCCTCGCGCGCGCTCCGAGACATCATTGGCGACTAATCCGTAGAGCGCCGGCCAGAGAATCGCAAAGCCCATCCCGAAGACCACCGCCGCGCCGAGCATCGAAGCCCGTCCCTGGATCAGCGGCAATGACGCGATTCCCAATGCGTGGATCACGAGCCCGCTCCAAACCATCGGGCGATCGTCAACGGTTCTTGCCACACGTGCGATAATTACCCGCACGACAACCGATGTGATCGCGTGGACGACAAAAAACAGGCTGAAGTCGCCAGGACGTCGTTGTTCCAACAGGATCGGCAAGAACGCGAATACGGCACCGACGGTCAGCGTAGTGAGCAACAGCGTCGCGGTCGGCACCACGACTTGACGACGTGAGATCGCGGCGCGGTAGTGTCCAGGTTGATCCGCCGTTGAGGCTCGCTCCGGTTCTCGCAGCGCGGCGGCGAGTACAGCCGACGCCACAGCCGTTGCAGCGACCGTCCAGAAAAGCGCCGCGTACCCGAACCGGTTCGCGATCTCGATACCGACCGGCGCGCCGACGGCAAACGCGAGCGTGGTCGCGGCCGAGAGGTACCCCATGAACTCAGTCCGTCGCTCGGGGGGTGATAAGTCGGTCGCCAGCGTCACCCAACCGCCGGTAAAGGCCGACAGACCGACGCCATGGATCACGCGCACCGCGACCAACAGTGCAACCGCCGTGAGCCACAAGTAGAGCGGCGCCATCGCTGCCGCCAGCGCGCCTCCGAGGATCAGCACCACGCGCCGGCCCCGCGTGTCGAGCAGCCGCCCGACCACGGGGCGCACGACCAATACGCCAAACGAAAAGACGCCGACGACCAACCCGACGTCGACCGGCGAGCCACCCAGATCGCGGACGTAGAGCGGCAACGTCGGTATCAGCAGGCCGATCGATACGAAGAACCCCACCATCGAGCCGAGCAGTAGGCCCAGCTCGCGGAGCTTTAGCGGCGGATGCGGGTTTGGCTGCGTCGCCCTAGGCGGTCTTCCGCCGCGCGATCGTCTTGGGCTGGAGAAACAGCAACAAGTAGTCGCGGCCACCGGCCTTGGAATCCGTGCCTGACATGTTGAACCCGCCGAACGGGTGCACACCGACCAGGGCACCGGTGCATTTGCGATTGATGTACAGGTTGCCGACGTGAAACTCTTCCTCGGCCGGGGTGATTTTCTGCTCGTCGGTAGTGTACACA
>JBFGIA010000022.1:0-27499 GCA_041577935.1 Gemmatimonadota bacterium
CACGGCACGACCTCCTCGGCGACGATAATCGGGTTCCCGGTCAAGGCGCTGCGCCCAGCTCGGATCGTGCCCACGACCCGAATCGTCTGGAAGGGCGACAACTGCTCGAAGTCGTCCACCAGCGCCGGGGGCACGATGATGTACACGTACTGGCGATCACCGCCTGGCGATCGAGCCAGGTCGTAGAGCTCACCGAGCTCGAAGTCGGTGCGCCACTCGTCGGCCGTCTGGAGCGCGATATGCTCCAGGCTCCATGTCACTCGGCGGCCGAGGAACTGGTCGGGAGCGAGCGCCACAGCCACCGGCGTAGCGTCGCCGTCCGATACAGCCTCGACGACGTCGGTCGGAACCCAACCTTCCACGCGCACCCGGGTCCAGTCGCCACGGGACTCGAGCGCTGCCAAGTCCAATCCGCGGGGCAAGGTCGTGATCTCCGGGCCGCCCGGCTCGCGGCGCATCTCGACCGACTCGGCCAATCGTCCGATCGTCATGTGACGCGTACCGGAGCTCGTGGTCCCGGCGGGCGCCGCCTCCTCCCCGGCGGTTACGCGTTTTTCTTCCGCCGGCTCAGCCGCCGCCACCTCGCGGACCGCCGAATCGCGCAACCAGCCGATCATCTCGATCTCGAACCATCGTCCCTGGGTCCCGACGCGGCGCACTTCGACACCGCGGACAAGCGAGCCTAGGATCTTTCCGTTGGGCCCGGCACGAACGTTTTCCCGGCCCGGGGTCACACGATACTGGTCGCCACTTTGGGCCAGCGACGGCCGCCACATCCAACCGTGGACTCCGACACGAGTCCACCCCCCCCGGCCACCGAGTCGCTCGAGTGGGGCGCCACGATTGAGGTGACCCAGCAATCGCCCGGTGCTGCTCCACTTTAGCTCGGTGCGTTCCACCACGACCTCGAGCTGTTGGCTGGGGCCAGCCGCCAGACCAACCACCCCGGCCAACAGGCCGATCAGGGCCCACGGAGCGGCCTTCCTCCACAATTCGTTCATACGCCCATTCTTCGGTTCCCCGCGCCGGTTGTCAACCCGTCCTCGCCCGGCGTAGGCGACGCTCGATCATGCCTTAGATTCCGAGACTGTGCCGGCCAATCCCGACCCCAGTTTTCACATCGTGCTGGTAGAGCCCAGGATTCCCCAGAATACCGGGACGATCGGCCGGCTCTGTGTAGCCGCCGGGGCGATGCTCCACCTCGTCGGCCCGCTCGGCTTTTCGATCGACGATCGACGAAGGCGTCGAGCGGGCCTGGACTACTGGCCGGATCTCGAGTGGTCTATGTACGACGACCTGGCGGCGTTTCTGCGCACCGCTGATCCCGACGAGGAACGGTGCTGGTACACGACCGCGCATCACGGAGCTCCTTACACGGAAGCCACCTTTCGCCGCGGTGACTATCTGTTCTTCGGTGCCGAGACGGTGGGGCTTCCCCCCGATCTCCACGCCCAAAACCCGAGCCGGTGTCTATTGATCCCAATGGACGCGCGCGCGCGATCGATCAACCTCGCCATTGCAGTCGGTATCGTGGTGTATGAGGGATTGCGCCAAACGGCATGGCCGCCGGGAACCGGCGCCACGTTCTCATGACCGCCGGTCGGCATCACGCACGGGTGTTATCTTGGCTTCGACGCGCAAAAGAAAACGTCTGCCAGTGATTCTCCCCGTGATGTCATCTATCCGTTCCTCAGCGACCACTCTTGCGGTCGCATCGGTAGCGGTCGCCGCTTCGATGGGCTGCGGCAAGGGGCCGGCTTTTGGTTCCGACAACGCGATCATCGTGGTCGTTCCTGAAGAGCTCGAATCGAGTCTCACCGATCCGATACGCCGGAGCTTTGAGCGCACCGTCTTCACGACCCGAGACGAGCCAGTTTTTGAAGTCACTTTCACGACACCCGGATCGATCGGCGATTTCACGAAGTGGAAACGGTTGGTGATCATCGAGACCACAAGAGACGCCCTGCTCTTGCCCGAGTTGGTCGATGTACCGACGAGCGGTGAAGTAGTCGAAGAAGTGCACGACAAGTGGGCCCGCAACCAGACGATTCATGCCCTGGGAGCAGAAACCCCGGCCGCGACCTCGGCGCTGGTACGCAAACAAGTCGACTCCTTGTACGAGCGCATTCACCAGGAGTTTGTCGACTACCATGTCCGGCGCATGTGGGCCAGCGGCCCAGATTCCTCGTTGGCACTTCAAATGGCTGACGATCTCGGGTTCTCGATCGTGCTCCCTCGCGTCTATCGACCGGCGCAGGCGTCGGCTCCGCCCGATACTCGCACATGGTTCAACGTCGAGCCTCGCCGGGTGGTGTCGGTTCACTGGCGGCCGACAGCGGCGGAACTCGATCCCGACAGCGTGCTTGCGATGCGCGAGGCGTGGGGTCATGCGCTCTTCCCTGGCGACTCAATCGTGATGCGACCTGATACCACTGGCACCAACCCGCGCTTGACCGCGACCCGATCTCTGCTCGCTGGCCAGCCCGCGGTACGGCTTCAGGGCGTTTGGGAAAACCGGTCTGATGTTTCTGCGGGGGTGTTTCTCACCTACGGTTTGATCTGCGACGATCGGCTTGTGCTGCTCGATGGCAATCTCTACGCGCCAGATCGACCGAAATACCCGTTCTTGATTCAACTCGAGCAGATCTTCGAAACGTTTCGCTGCGCGAGCGGTGCGGCGTGAAGTTCGTTCACCTACACACGCACTCACAGTACTCCCTCCTCGATGGCGCGAACCGCTTCGACCGGATGGTGGCGGCGACCCGGCGCATGGGGATGGATGCGGTGGCGCTCACCGACCACGGAAACTTGTTTGGCGCGGTCGAGTTCTATCAGGCCGCGCGGGACGGCGACGTCAAACCGATTCTCGGCATGGAGGCGTACATCGCTGAAAGCAGCCGTCGTGAACGCATCGGCCGCGCAGGCAGCTACTTCCACCTTGTGTTGTTGGCCGAGAACAACATCGGTTGGCAGAACCTGCTGAAGCTCTCTTCGATCGGCTACCTAGAGGGATTCTACTACAAGCCTCGCATCGATCACGAGACACTCGCCCAGCACGCGGACGGTTTGATCGGTTTGAGCGCATGCCTGAAGGGCGAGGTTGCGACCCGGCTCAACCGTGAGGACTACCAGGGAGCAAAGGAACGCGCGGAGCGGATGGCGCTGGCCCTTGGACCGGACCGGTTCTTTCTCGAGCTCCAGGACCACGGCATTCCCGAACAGTCCAAGGTCAACGTCGGCATCCTCGAGCTGGCAAACGATCTCGGGTTGCCGTTGGTCGCCACCAACGACGTGCACTACGAGCGCCGCACGGACGCGTCAGCCCACGATGTGCTGCTATGCATTCAGACCGGCAAGCTCGTCGACCAAGAAGATCGCATGCGTTTCTACTCGGACGAGTTTTACTTGAAGAGTCCAGAGGAGATGGCGGCGCAGTTCGGTGCTCATCCCGAAGCGCTCGATAACACCGCCTGGATCGCCGAACGCTGCAGCGTCGATATCGATTTCGACCGCGTTTTGCTGCCCGCCTTCCCGCTCGCCGCGGGCCACGCGAGTCTCGAGGAGTTGCTTGAGTCACAGGCGCGAGCAGGTCTGGAGGAACGCTACGACCCGGTGCCCCCCGAGGCTCGCGAGAGGCTTGACTACGAGCTCGACGTGATTCAGCGCACCGGCTACGCCGGCTATTTCCTGATCGTGGCCGACTTCATCACCTATGCGCGTGACCACGGGATCGCCGTCGGCCCAGGCCGCGGCTCGGCGGCCGGCAGCCTGGTTGCCTACTGTCTCGGGATCACCAACATCGAGCCGCTGCGTTACGGGCTGCTCTTCGAGCGTTTCCTGAATCCAGAGCGCATCTCAATGCCGGATATCGACATCGATTTCCGTGACGATAGACGCGGCGAGATCATCGACTATGTGAAACAGAAGTACGGCGACCAGTCGGTCGCCCAGATCATCACTTTTGGCACCATGAAATCCAAAGCCGCAGTTCGCGACGTGGCACGTGTGCTGCAGCTGCCGCTCTCGGAAGCGGACCGGCTGGCAAAGATGATCCCCAATGCCCCGGGGTCTCCGCAGCCGCTGCGCATCGAAGAGGCGATCGAGCAAGTTCCGGAAATCGCGCAGGAATACAAATCGAGTGATCGCGTACGCCGCTTGCTCGACGATGCGCAGGCACTTCAGGGTCTCGCCCGACACGCCTCGGTTCACGCCGCGGGCATCGTGATCGCGCCCGATCAGCTCGTCAACTATGTCCCGCTCTATCGATCCGAGAAAAAGGAGCTGACCACCCAATGGGACATGAACAGCATCGAGAAGGTCGGCCTGCTCAAGATCGATCTTCTCGGCTTGCGCACGCTCACGGTTATCGACGACACCGTGGTGATGGTGGCGGAGCAAACTGGCGAGCGGATCAATATCGAGCGGCTATCGCTCGACGACCCCATACCATATGAAATGTTGGGACGCGGTCTGACAGACGGCGTCTTCCAGTTCGAATCATCTCTGGCTACCGACATCTGCCAGCGAATGAAGCCCGATCGGTTTGAAGACTTGATCGCGATCAATGCATTGATCCGGCCCGGCCCGCTCGACACGGGCATGACCGAGCGGTACATCCGCAGAAAACGGGGCCAGGAATCGGTCGATGCCTATCACGCCGATATCGAAGACCTCCTGGCCGACACCTACGGTGTCATTACTTACCAAGAGCAGGTCATGCAGATCGCCAACCGGCTGGCCGGTTTCTCGCTCGCCGAGGCAGACATCCTGCGCAAGGCGATGGGCAAGAAGATCCAGTCTCTGATCGACGAGCAGCTGGCCCGCTTTCGTCATGGAGCTCTCGAGCGCGGTTATCCGGAGGAGGTCGTCGACCGTCTGGTGACCGACATCGCCACATTCGGACGGTACGGGTTCAACAAGAGCCACTCCGCGGCGTACGCGCTGCTGTCGTATCAGACAGCCTATCTCAAGGCTCATCATCCGCAGGAGTTCATGGCTGCAGTCTTGTCCAACGAGATGGGCAACACCGACAAGGTCGTGCGCTACATCGACGCCTGTCGTTCAATGCAGATCGAGATCCTGGGTCCGGACGTCAACGAGTCGGGTTACGCGTTCACCAAAGTCGACCACGGCATTCGATTCGGTCTCGGCGCGATCAAGAATGTCGGGCGGGGGGCGATCGAATCGATCATCGCCGCGCGTTCGGAAAAAGGTCCTTTTTCAGACCTTTACGAGCTCGCTGAACGGGTCGATCTTCGACAGGCCAACAAGCGGGTCCTGGAGAGCTTGGTGCTGGCCGGCGCCTGTGACAATCTCGCTGGCCACCGGGCGCAGCAGATCACCGTCCTCGACCTGGCCATCGGACACGGCCAACGGAAGGCTCACGAGCGCGCCCGTGGCCAGTTCACGCTCTTTGGCGGCGCAGCCGGTGAGACGGATTCCACGTTGCCGCCATTGCCGGATGTCGATCCGTGGCAGCCGGGGGAACAGCTGCGTCAGGAAAAGGAGGTCCTGGGGTTCTATATTTCCGGCCACCCGTTGGACAAAGTTCGCGCCCAGCTGGCGGCTCTCGTGCACCAGACTGTCGCCGGGCTTGCCGATGAGCCACACGGTCGCACGGTCACGCTGGCCGGAGTCGTGACTGCGGTGCGCGGGCTGCGCGACAAGCGGGGCAACGACATGGCTTTCTTCACGCTCGAGGACTATAGCGGCACGGTGGAGGTGATCACGTTCAGTTCGATCTACGAGAATGCACGCGCGCTCATCCATAGCGATACGCCGCTTCTGGTGAGTGGTCGACTGGACCGCCGTGATGACGAGGCCGGCAAGGTCATCGCGGACTCGGTGACACCATTATCCGAAGCCGGTCATGCGAGCGATCATCGGTTGGTGGTCAGGGTTCCGCCTGACAAGTGCGACCCGTCCACATTGGCCGAGCTGAGAGCGCTGCTCGTTCGCAACTCCGGTTCGATGCCGGTCCGCTTGAACGTCGACACCGGCGACTGTGATGCGGTGCTCTCGACCGCGCTCTCGGTCGCTCCGAGCAACGGTCTGCTTGAGCCGCTGACCGCACTCCTTGGCGCCGACAACGTGCGGCTGGAGGCGTCGACATCGACGCCCCGAGGAAATGGCGGCGACGAGCGGCAAGCATGACGACCGGGGCGTATCTCGACTTCGAGCGGCCGATCATCGAGCTGGAAGAGAAGATCGCCGAGATGGAGGCGATGGCCGACGAGCGCGGCATCGACGTGTCGGCTGAGCTGTCTACGCTGCAGGCCAAGCTGACTCGCCTCAAGGAAAACATTTTCACCAACTTGTCCCCCATTCAGCGCGTGCAGCTGGCTCGCCACCCCAGGCGACCCTACCCGCTCGATTTCATCGAACGGTGTTTTACCGATTGGATCGAGTTGCATGGGGATCGGGCCTACGCCGATGACCACGCGATGATCAGCGGGATGGCTCGCTTCGATGGTCAACCGGTCATGGTCATCGGGCAACAGAAGGGTCGCGGCACCAAGGAGAACCTGCGGCGCAACTTTGGCATGCCGCATCCCGAGGGCTACCGCAAGGCGCTCAGGCTGATGCGGCTGGCCGAGAAGTTCGGGCACCCCATAATCACCCTTATCGACACGCCGGGCGCCTATCCTGGGATCGGAGCGGAGGAGCGCGGCCAGGCGGAAGCGATCGCCCACAACCTGCGTGAGATGGCCGCCCTGCGGGTACCAACGATCTCGGTCGTCACCGGCGAGGGCGCATCCGGCGGCGCGCTAGGGATCGGGATCACCGACCGCATCTTGATACTGGAGAACGCGTTCTACTCGGTGATCAGCCCCGAGGGTTGCGCCGCGATCCTCTGGAAGGACGGGGAGAAACGCGATATCGCCGCGCGGGCGATGAAGATCACTGCGGCCGACTTGTTCGAGCTTGGCGTCGTCGATGAAATCGTTGTCGAACCGATGGGCGGGGCCCACACCGACTACGCCGCCATCGCCCGGGCGGTGGACGACGCCGTCCGCCGGCACCTCACCGAGATCACCGCTTGGGACAGCGACGATCGCATCAAACGCCGACGGGAGAAGTACCGGCAAATGGGCGCGTGGCAGAGCGAGACAGGGGTTCACGCCGCTCGCCACGGCGACTCGCCGGCGCCGACGGCCTCCTGAGCGAGCTCACCCACCTCGACGCTGAGGGTCGGGCGAGGATGGTCGACGTCTCCAAGAAGGCGGTGACTCGGCGGATCGCTCGCGCCAGCGGCTCGCTGACGATGAGCCGTGAGGCGCTCGATCAACTCGCGTCGGGTCGGTTGCCGAAAGGCGACGCGCTCGCCATCGCTCGCGTGGCCGGGATTCAGGCCGCCAAGGAGACCTCGCGTCTCCTCCCGCTATGTCATCCGCTACCGCTAGACCACGTCGCGATAGACGTCGTGTTCGATCCGCATCTACCCGGCATTCTCGTCACCGCGCAGGTGATCGCCACCGCTCGCACCGGTGCGGAGATGGAGGCGTTGGTGGCGGTCAGCGGCGCGCTGCTCGCGATCTACGACATGGCGAAGTCGGTCGATCGATCGATGACCCTCAATGCGATTCACCTCGAGGAAAAGAGCGGTGGCGCCAGCGGCACGTACGTCCGGGAGCAGGGCCAGTGAGCCGCGCGTGGTTTGCAGCCACAATCACGCTCGTTTGGCTGACGGGATGTGGCCAGCGCCCAGACAGCGAGGAGGTCACCACTGACAGCGACCCAGAACCGGCCATGATGGTTGCCGACACCCAGTTTGTCGTCGACTCATCGGGAGCGAACCTGCTCATCATCACCGGTCGAACCGATGTCCGCGAGTTCCGGCCGCGCAAGGGCTCTGGCGATCCAGACGCACCGGATGCGTATCGGGAGCTTTCGGCCAAGACCGTGCACTCGCTACTCCAAGCCGCTCGCCCCCCGTGGTTCATTATCGACGTGCGGACCGACGACGAGTGGGTCGGCATGGGCCACCTGCCCAACGCGATGCTGTTCCCGCTCGAGCAACTGGAGCAAAACATCGAGGACCTCCACATCCGCACGGATCAGTTCGTGCTCGTGTACGGCCGCGACAGCGCCCACGGCAGGACGGCGGCACGAGTTCTGGCTGCATACGGATTCCCGCATCTGCGCGTCCTGCAGGGCGGGTTTGGAGCCTGGCGACGGGCCGATCTGCCGACGGTGGAGCATCCGTGACGCGATTATCCAGCAATCGTTCCAGCGGTAGCGGTGCTTGGCTCCCCCTGCTGTTGGCGCTAGCCGCGTGTCTCGGCGATAGCGAGACCCCCCTGGGTCCGTTTCCCGATCGTGCGGTGGGTCTCCGGCTCGAGCGCATCGTGGCGATCGGCGACGGGTTTCTGGCCGGCGAGATAGACGGTGCGCTGTACGCCGACGGGCAGGAACTGTCGATTCCGGCCTTGTTCGCCGCTCACGCCGGCGTAACCGATTTCGCGCAACCGCTGATCTCCGACCCCGGCCTAGCTACGGCCGGTGAGGACGGTGGGCGGTTGAGACTCGTCACCGCACAGCCGCCGGTCGTCGAGCGCACGCCGACCAGCGGCGCACCGCTCGACCCCGATCGCCCAGCGCCATACAACAACCTCGGCGTCCCCGGTGCGCTCCTCAGCGAAGCCCCAACCGCACAAAGCCTGGGCACATCGATCCAGGGCAATCGGTTTTACGACGTCGTGCTCCGCGGCCGCGGGACGTTCACCGAGCAGGCGGCCGAGCTCGACGCGACCTTCGTCCTGCTCTGGCTGGGCACCAACGATGTACTGACTTTCGCCCGCGCAGGTGGAGATAACGAGTTCGCGCCCGGGTTGCCGACCCCCGAAGCGACGTTCGCTCTGATCTACGAGGGGATACTGGACGAACTGCTGTCACTGACCGATCAGATCGCGGTATTCAACATCCCGGACGTAACACGAGCACCCTTTCTCAACACCATCCCGCCGGTGGCGATCAACCCCGAAACTGGCGAGCCGTTCACGATCACCATCCTCGAGCGGGTTGTCGATCCGATCACCGGCGATACGCTGAGCGTCCAGCGTCAGGTGCCGGTCCCACTTCGTGGCGAGAGCGGACCGCTCGCTTCCTCGGACCTCGTATCGCTCGAGGCGCAGCCGCTGCTCGACGTGGGCGTCGGTGTGCCAATCCAACAGGGTGGGCTCGGCATCGCGCTCCCCGACCGATTTGTTCTCGATGGCGACGAGCAGGCGCTGACTCGGGAGGCTGTCAGTGGGTACAACTCGATCATCGCCAGGCTGGCCAGTGAGCGCGGGTTGGCGCTGGTCGATGTTCGAACGATCGTCGACGCGATCCACGACGGAGACCTCATCACCGATGGCATCCGCCTGACGGGGGCGTTCGTAACTGGGCAGGGGTTTAGCCTGGACGGCACACACTTCACGCCCAAGGCTTCCGGTGTGATCACGAACCTTTTGCTGGAGGCCGTAAACGCTCGCTACGGCAGCCGGTTGCCGCCAATTCGGACGAGTGACCTCCCGGGCGTTCCGCTTATCTCTCTGCCCTGAGCGACCGGGCACCGACCGGCGCTCAGTTTCTGCGCTCGAGCACGACCTTCTTGGCGCTCAGCGGCAGACGCCGGAAGGCGCGCAGCGCATTGAGCCGGCGATCCCGCGGCATCGCTTCGAGGCGATCGATGAAGCGCGCGGCGTGGCGCGCAGCTCCACGATAACGTGCGTCGAGGTCACCATCCTCGTAAGCCACTTCCCAGCGGGTCACTGCTTGATGACGGACCCACTCTCGATCCGTCGCCGTGTAACTGTGGGTTAGACCGCGGACGAACAACCTCAACAGCAAGTAGGCATCGATCCGGGCCAGCATTTCGAGCTCGGTCAAGAAGTCGGCCTCGACGACCCTCGAGGAACCCCCCTCGCTGAATGCATACGTGGTGTGAATCGCGTGACTCAGCTCCTCGGTCAGCACCAAGAACGGCAATACGTTCTCTTCGCTCAGACAACTGCGGGGGTCGCTGTCCTCCAATGTCGAGATCACCCGCTCATCAAAAAACAAAGCCAGCCGCAGGTTTGCATCTTCCACGTAAAAGAAAAACCGCGCCAGGTCGGACATCTCAGCGTGACAGGTCTGACTTCGGATCACCAACTCCGCGCAGCGCTTCGGTCCGACGACACAAGACTCGAGATCGACACCAGCTTCACGACCGTATGTCGTTTCGAATACGCGTTGCAGGTCACCGAGCAGAGCCATCTGTCAGTTTTGAACCCGGTACATTGCCTGGCGACACAACCGGTCTGAGCCGAGCGGCCGACGACCCAGATGCAAGTGCTCATCAACGAGATCATTCAGCGCCTGACGAAGCATCGGAAACCGGTCCGCCATAAAGCCCAGCACCTCGCCCAACGAATGACGGCGCGCGATTCGAGAGCGCGACGCGGCCGCGTAGTGGAGACGTCCCATATCCTCGTAGTACGCGAGGCTGACCGAACGCCTGCCGTGGACCGAGCGGTGATAGATCCAATCCGGGAAGACGCCCGTCAGAAACAGCGCCCGATTCCCGATCTCGGCCTGCAATGCAAACGCCTGCTCGGGATCGCCCGCTTCGGCCATTGCCGATACCAAGTCCACCAGATACACCGACTCCGATGGCGGCTCATTGTCGCTGCGATGCGCCTCGAGGTGGTACGACAGGAGCGCCCCCACATAGTCGGCGACAGCACCGCCCTCATCGATTCCGTGCTCGAGGAATACACGACGGACGACGATGTAGTAGAAAAAAAACGGGGACACGTTGAGCAATCGGGGGGCTTCGAGAAGGCGAGCGAAGAGCCGCGGATCGTCCAGCAATCGGTCCAGCGAGTCTGTGTCGCTGGTCAACTCCTCGAGCGGAGAACGTTGCGATCCCTCCGGGTCGAGAGTTTCGATCAGAAAGTCGAGATCCTCAGGGGTTAGACGCGCCCGGCAGTTCGGTTGAATCAGGGGGGCTCACCTCCTCGCTCGCGTTCCCATTCGGGGTTCTCCTTCCAAACCCCACCATCCACGAAGACTTCCTTCTTCCAGACCGGCAAGACCGCCTTCAACCGATCGATCCCATACTCGCAGGCTGCGAACGCCTCACGCCGATGCGGCGCGGACACCGCCACCAGGACACTCACCTCTCCCACATCCACGGTTCCCAACCGGTGCGCGATCGCCAATCCGATCGTCTGCGGCCACTTGAGGGCAATTTCCGTACCGATCTCCTCGAGCGTGCGTTCCGCCAGCGGCGCATATGTTTCGTACTCCAAGTGCCGCACCGCTTTGCCCGCAAACGACTTACGCGTTGTACCGGCAAACACTGCGATGGCGCCCGCAGCGGTGTCGGCAACGCTGCCTACCACCCCTGCTACGTCCAGTGGACCATCAGTTATTTCGAATTCAGTGCGCACCATTACAGAAAACTGCCGGCAGCAGAAGCAGTACGGGAGTGCCAGCCGTTAGCCACCGCTGACCGGGGGGATGATGGCGACCTCGTCGTCGGGCCCGACAGACGCAGCACCATCGACGTAGCGCTGATTGACGACCAAACGGGAGCGACCCAGAAGTGGCGCCAGATTCGGATGCGCCGTTGATAGCGCATCGACGACCCTGGCCGCTGTCACGGGCGTCGACAACTCGATGACGGTTCGGCTGCAACCCACGGCTTCGCGAGCCGGTCCAAACAACAGCACGGTGACACCCGACAGCGCGCTCAATGCGATGCTGTCTCGACGCGATTCAGCTCCGGCGCTTCGCGCGATACTGACGAAGACTCTAGGTGACGATTGAAGAAGGCCGCTACGCGAGCCGAGTAGGCGGGCCGATCTGTGAAGTACGCGCCGCAGTGATGGGCACCTTTCACAAACCAAGCCTCGTGCTTATCGGGTGCGATGGAGACAAGTCGCTCGGCGTGCTCGCGAGGAACGAGCGCATCCTGGGAGCCGTGGATCACAAGCACCGGCTTGTCGGTCAGTTTCGGCATTGCCGCCTCTGGTGCGATAGCCGAAAACGGGGGCTTGCCCCACCGCCGGTGCCACCATTCGACCGCCGACAGGAACACCCGACCGTCCAACCACCCGCGTAGGTACTGGCGCGATTCCTGACGCGCCACGTGTTCGAGCATCGTCCGCTGGCT
Source organism: Gemmatimonadota bacterium (assembly GCA_041577935.1). GTDB lineage: Bacteria > Gemmatimonadota > Gemmatimonadetes > JACCXV01 > JAHWKZ01 > CAMYLR01. The sequence goes on from JBFGIA010000022.1 coordinate 12,146, forward strand.
CGCGAACGCGCTGTCGACTGCGATCGCCTCAACCCGCGGATCGGAACCGCCCATCAAAGCGACCACGCCACCCATCGAGTAGCCGAGCAGCCCTATCGCCGCCCCTGGCACCCACTGGTTCGCTACCTCGAGCGCCGCCTTCAGATCCTCCTGCTCCCACAGCCCCATCGAGATGTTGGCTCTATCACTCGTGCCCCGGCCGCGAAAGTCGAACAGCAGGACATTGAATCCGGCGCGCCACAAGTAGCTCGAGATCCCCAACAGCTGCGCCTTGTGGCCCCGGTACCCGTGCATGACGATGATCACCCGTCGGCTGTCGGATCTTGGCAGAAACCAACCGTGTAGCCGCACGTCGTCAGCGGTCTTGAAATGGACCGCCGAAAACTCGAGATCGAGCTCCCACGGTGTGAAGGCGAAGTTGGCATCCGGCCTGGAGGAGGGCGGGCGATTGATGCGCCAGGCACCGAACCAACCCAACAGAACCCACAGCCCTACCACCAGGGCAAGCAGACCCAGCCCGACGCCAGCCGCGATTGCGAAACCGGCCGTCACTCTGCGCTCTGTCGCGCCTCGGAGGTGATAGAGCGATCTCGCCCGCCGCGTTTAGCGGTGTAGAGTGCCTGATCAGCCCAAGCGATGAGCGCGTCCTGGCGATGCTCGGGACTTGTGAAGTCCTCGGACCCAAACGGCATACAAGCCACTCCGCACGATATCGTCAACGGCTTCCCCTGCAGTGCCTCGAAGTAATGAGCTTTGACCTCCCGGCGCATCCGTTCGGCCTGGCGAAACGCGCCGGCCATACCCGTCTCCGGAAGCAGAACGGCGAACTCCTCGCCCCCGTAACGAGCAACAAGATCTGTCTCGCGGATCGTTCGCACCAGTACGCTGGCCAGTTCCTTGAGAACCGCGTCCCCGCGCTGGTGACCAAACGTGTCGTTGACGTTCTTGAAATGATCGAGGTCGAGGAGGATCAACCCCAGGTCGGAGTTGTACCGCTCGGCGCGCTTGAACTCGTCTTCTAGCCGCTGATAGAAGTGACGGTGGTTGTACAAGCCCGTGAGGTCGTCGGTGTTGGCGAGCGTGGACAAGCGCTGATTGTCAACCGCCGCCTGCTCGTACAATGCCGCGTTGGTGAGACCGTTGGCAGCCGCGCTGGCCACAACCTGCGCAAAACGGATCTCGGGTCGCGTGTAGGGACGGTGTTCGCGCGAGGAGAGCAGCACGTACTCTCCCAATTGTTTGTGCACATCGAGCGGAACGATCAACACCGATTTGCGACCCGGTATGCGCTCTGTCACGTCGGCCAACAGCGGATCGCTGTCGGTGTCGTCGATGACGACCACCCGACGTTCAGAAGCTGCTTTGAGGATCTCCGGATACTCTTCCAAGCTGAGCTCCTGGTTTCGCATCTCCGGTTCCTCGCGGGTGGCGACCAAGTACCCGGTTCGGTCGTCGATCACTTTAATCAGCGACACTCGGTCCGACTTGACCACCGCGCCGAGTTCGCTCACGATCGTAAACAGGACTGCATCGCTATCCAATGATGAGCTGACCGCCTGGGAAATGCGCAGCATCGCGGCGAGATCGTCGTGGTATCGCTTGACCTCGAGGTTGGTTCGAATCCGGGCGTCGAGCTCGTCAAAGAAAAACGGTTTTGTGACGTAGTCGGCCGCTCCAGCCTCAAGCGCAACGACCACGTCTTCACGACCACTCTTGGCGGTCAGCATGAGGATCCGCACGTCCTTGAGGCGGGGGTCCTGCTTGAAGATGCGACAAACCGCGAGACCATCGACCTCGGGCATCATGACGTCGAGGAGCACCAGGTCGGGGGGCTCCTGGCGGGCTATTTCTATCGCTTCACGCCCATTCCTTGCTACAGATGTGCGATACCCCTTGAATTGCAGCATCGTTGTGAGCGTGTCGCAAATCGAGGGATCGTCGTCGACGACTAGGATGTGGGCATCCAGGACCGCGTCGCGGGGTGCCTCTGTGGCGGGCGCCTTCAGACAGCTTCACTCCTCTTCAGATCCTAGGGGGAGCTGCTCCACGAGTGGATCTTGTGACGAAGCAGCGCTCTCTGCCTCGTCGTCAAGCACGACCCGTGCCACGTCCCCTACGCGATGACCCTCCTCGAGGTTGATCAGCTTGACGCCTTGAGTCGCACGACCCATTACGCGCACCCCCCCGACCGGGAAGCGGATGATAATGCCGCCGGTCGTCACGACCATGAGCTCGTCCTCCCCGACGACCTCTTTGACCGCCACCAACGGCCCGGTCTTCTTGGTCGGTTTGAGGGTCTTGATACCCTTCCCGCCGCGGTGGGTGACCCGATAATCCGCGATTCGAGTCCGCTTGCCAAAGCCGTTCTCAGTTACCGCCATCAGTGCGTTGTTCTCATTCCGAACAACCACCATACCGAGCACCCCATCATCCTTGGCTTGCAACGTGATCCCCTTCACCCCACGAGTCGCACGACCCATATCGCGAACTTCTTCTTCCGAGAATCGAATCGCTTGCCCTTTTTTGGTTGCCAAGATCACGTCGTTTGTGCCGTCGGTGAGCTGCGCATCGATTAGACGGTCATCTTCGTCGATGTTGATCGCGATGATGCCTCCGCGGCGAGGATTGCCGTATGCCGATAGCACCGTCTTCTTGATGATGCCGCTCTCGGTTGCCATCACAACGTGGTGCTTGTCGTCGAACTCTCGGACACTGATGACGCCGGCCACTTGATCACCGGGGTCGAGCTCCAACAGATTTACGATTGGCCTCCCGCGACTGACTCGGCCGGCCTGCGGGATATCGTACACCTTGAGCCAATGACACTGACCGCGCTCGGTCAGCACGAGCAAATAGTCGTGTGTGGTCGCTACGTACAAGCGCTCAATCCAGTCGTCGTCTTTGGTACCCATCCCGGTTATGCCACGCCCGCCGCGGCGTTGTCGTCGATACGTTGTCGCGGCGATGCGCTTGATGTAGCCGGTGTGGCTGATCGTAACGACCATATCTTCTTCAGCGATCAGATCCTCCATCGATAAGTCGGCACCACCGGGGAGGATCTCGGTCCGCCGTTCATCGCCGTACTTGTCAGACAGTTCTGTGAGCTCGTCTTTGATCAGCTGCATACGCAGCCGCTCAGACCCAAGCAGCTCCTTGAGCCGCGCGATCGTCTCCAGCAAGGCCTGGTACTCTTCCTCCAGCTTGTCACGCTCGAGCCCCGTCAGCCGTGCCAGTCGCATGTCCAGGATCGCTTGGGCCTGGCGCTCACTCAAGCCGAACTCCTCCATCAGCCCTAAACGCGCGGCCTCTGTATCGTCTGCCGCTTTGATCAGCTGCACGACCGCGTCGATGTTCTCGAGCGCAATCCTCAAGCCTTCCAGGATGTGGGCCCGGGACTCCGCTTCATCCAACTCGTGTTGGGCCCGCCGTACGACGACGTCGTGACGATGGGCGACAAAACGCTCGAGCATCTCCTTGAGCCCCATCTCCTTGGGGATGTTGTCGACGAGCGCCAAGTTGATGATCCCGAACGTCCACTCCATCTGAGTCGACTTGTAGAGATTGTTGAGCACGACCTCGGGGATCGTGCCCTTTTTGAGCTCGATCACCACTCGCATCCCGTCGCGATCGGACTCGTCCCTCAGGTCTGAGATCCCCTCGACTCGCTTTCGACGCACCAAGTCGACGATCTGCTCGATCAACTTGGATTTGTTGATCTGGTAAGGGATCTCGGTAATAACGATCGCCTCGCGGCCGTTGGCCTTGGTCTCCGTCACCGCGCGCGCGCGCATCGCGATCTTGCCACGGCCGGTCTCGTATGCGGCACGAATCCCAGCTCGGCCGCGGATAAACCCTGCGGTTGGGAAATCGGGGCCCTTGACGTGTTCCATCAGTCCGTCGAGGTCGATTTCCGGATCGTCGATCAATGCGCATGTCGCCCCCACCACCTCGCGCAGATTGTGGGGCGGTATGTTCGTCGCCATGCCGACCGCGATTCCGCTGGCGCCATTGATCAGCAGGTTGGGGAGCTTCGACGGGAGTACCGACGGCTCCGTCAGTCGGTCATCGAAGTTCGGGGCGAAGTCGACGGTGTTCTTCTCGATGTCTGCCAGCAGCTCCGTCGCCACCGAAGCCAGGCGGATCTCGGTGTATAGATAGGCGGCTGCGGGATCGCCGTCCACCGAGCCGTAATTGCCCTGGCCGTCGAGCAGCGGGTAGCGCAACGAAAAAGGCTGCACCATGCGCACCATCGCGTCGTACACGGCGCCGTCACCGTGCGGGTGATACTTGCCGAGCACGTCCCCGACAACCGTCGCGCTCTTTTTATACGGCCGGTTGGGCGCCAGGCCGAGCTCTGACATCGAGTACAGGATGCGACGGTGGACCGGCTTCAGCCCGTCGCGCACATCGGGCAACGCGCGCGCGACGATCACGCTCATCGAATAATCGATGAACGACTCCTTTAGCTCGTCGGCGATGTATCGTGTTACGATCCTCTCTCTCGGTTCAACGACCATTTGCGCTTACCTCATCCTTATCGTTTGTGATCGTCGTAGGGTCCACCACCGGCCTACACGTCCAAGTTGCGGACAAAACGCGCGTGTTCCTTTATGAATGCCTTCCGCGGCTCTACTTCCTCACCCATAAGCTTGGTGAACAACTCGACGACTTGAGTTTCATCCTCCATCGTGACTCTCTGAATCGTCCTTGATGCGGGGTCCATCGTCGTCTTCCACAGCTGATCCGGGTTCATCTCGCCCAGTCCCTTGTAGCGCTGGACATTGACCCCGTTACCACCGAGCCTCTCGACCGCGCGGTCCCGTTCGACGTCGTCGTAGGCGTAGAACTCCTTTTTGCCCTTCCACACGCGATACAGCGGTGGTTGGGCGATGTACACGCGCTCCGCCTCGATCAACTCTCGCATCCATTGAAAGAAGAACGTCAGCAGCAAGGTCCGGATGTGCGCCCCGTCGACATCCGCGTCGCACATGATGATGATCTTGTTGTACCGAGCGTCATCGAGCTTGAACTCGTCCTCGCCGAAGCCGGTCCCGATAGCCGTGATAATGGTCCGGATCTCCTCATTCGACAGAACCTTGTCGACGCGCGCCTTGATCGTGTTGAGGATCTTGCCCCTGAGCGGCAGGATCGCCTGGTAGTTGCGGTCGCGGCCCATCTTGGCGCTACCGCCGGCGCTATCACCCTCTACGAGGTACAGCTCGGACAGGCTTGGGTCGTCGATCGAACAATCCGCAAGCTTGCCCGGCAGAACACCTGTATCGAGCGCGGACTTTTTCCGCGTCAGGTCCCGAGCCTTGCGTGCCGCCTCGCGTGCCCGCGCGGCCTGGATCGCCTTTGTAATGAGCGACCGGGCGGACGACGGATTCTCCTCGAGCCATGTGCCCAGCGCTTCGTTCATCGCCGCTTCGACGATACCCCGCACCTCGGAGTTGCCGAGCTTTGTCTTGGTCTGCCCCTCGAATTGCGGCTCCATCACTTTTACTGACAGAACCGCGGTCAGCCCTTCCCGAACGTCGTCACCGCTGAGCGTGAAGTCAGCCCTCTTGAACAGGTTTCGATCGTTCGCGTACGCGTTCAGCGTTCGCGTCAGCGCGGCTTTGAAACCGGAGAGGTGGGTTCCACCTTCGTGCGTGTTGATGTTGTTTACAAACGTAAGCAAGGTCTCCGTATACGATTCGTTGTACTGAATCGCGCACTCCACCTCCACCTCTTCCCGCGTTGTGCTGACGGTCATCGGTTTCTTGTGAATCGCCTTCTTGTTCCTGTTCAGGTACTTGACAAACTCTACCAACCCCCCCTGGTACTGGAACTCGCCGTGCTTTGGTTTATCGCCCCGTTCATCGGTAATCGAGATCCGAACGCCGGCGTTTAGAAACGCCAGCTCGCGGAGACGCGAAACCAGGGTGTCGTACTGATAATCCAGATCCGGGAAGATCTGGGGGTCGGGTCGAAAGCTGACGATCGTCCCGGTGTCCTCCGTATCACCGACGATGTTCAGCTCGCTGGCCTTGTTCCCACGTTCGTAACGCTGGTGATACCGCTTGCCGTCGCGCATGACTTCGACTTCCAGCCACTCGCTCAGGGCGTTGACTACCGACACCCCTACGCCGTGAAGACCACCGGAGACCTTGTATGAGCTGTGATCGAACTTCCCTCCCGCGTGGAGCGTCGTCATGGCGACCTCGACGCCGGGTTTTTTCTCGGTCGGATGGATATCAACCGGGAAGCCGCGACCGTTGTCCACGACCTGTACTTCGCTATCGCCCTTGATCGTTACCGAGATCTCGTCGCAGAAACCGGCCATCGCCTCGTCAACCGCGTTGTCGACGACCTCGTACACGAGGTGATGAAGGCCACGCGCCCCAGTGGAGCCGATATACATCCCGGGCCGCTTGCGAACCGCCACCAAGCCCTGCAGCACCTGGATCTTGTCGGCACCGTAGTCGCGCGCGGCATCGGTGTTTCGGCTGTTTTGCTTGCGGTCCGTTTTCGCAGTCCCCGGTTTTACCTTGGTTTTCGCCATCGGCGTTATCCCTTCGCTCTCGGATCCATTCGAAAGATCAATCGCTTCACGCAGGTCCTTCTGCGACCCCGATTCAGTCGCTCCAACAGCTCGTTCTGACGCAGCGACAATTCGCTCATCCAGGCGGAGCTGCTGACGTTCACAAGCAACGTCTCTCCGTCCACGCGGTGCGGCTTGGCCGCACGCGCGATCTCCCGTCCCACCCGGGACTCCCATTCACGAAAAACAGTGTGCTGCTCGATCGCTGACGCGACGCCCAAGTCGTCTAAGACGGTATCCAAGACACCGCCGATACGACGCACGCGTCGCTTCCCCTTGCTCATCTCACGCGGCGGCCAGACGAGGCGCGATTCGTCCATCATCCACGCGCCACTGCACCAAGCCGTTCCCAAGCTGTGGCAGCGGCCGCGGTGTCGTCACGAACTTCTGATGACGATTACCGAGCCACTTTAGCAGGCGGCCAGCCCGGTCCTCATCGAGCTCTGAGAAGACGTCGTCGAGCAACAAGACCGGTATGTGTTCACACTCTCTCTCAAGCAGTTCCGCCTCTGCAAGCCGCAGGGCGATCGCCGCCGTCCGCTGCTCCCCCTGTGACCCAAACTGGGCCAGCCGATGGCCGCCCAACTGGATGAGGAGCTCGTCCCGATGCGGACCGACAGTGGTCCAGCCCTGCCGTTGATCCCGCTGCTGGCTGTCGGTCAGTGCGCGCCTCCAGCTGGTTGCGATGTTCTCGGCGTTCGACGCCGACTCGGCGGAACCCGGAACCGAAGGTCGATACTCGAGCTCGTAACCGAGCCGATCGACGGCTCCCGCGACTTGCGCGCCAACGCTGGTGAACCGGCGCGCCAACCGCTCAGCGATAACAGCCCTCGCAAGGACGATCGGCATGCCGGTCTCGATGAGCGTCTCGTCCCACGATGCAAGCTCGGGCCCGGCGACCGGGGGCCACTTCCGCAATAGCTCGTTGCGCTGCCGCAGTGCCCGTTCATACACCGGAAGAGCCCGCGCGTACCGCCGCGACGTCGAGGTCAATAAACCGTCGAGATACCGCCGCCGCTGGTCCGGGCCGCCCCCGATGATCGCCAGGTCGGCCGGCGCCAGGAGCACTGCGAGGACGGAACCGACCGCATCCGCCGAGCGGGCGACCGGTTGCCCGTCAAGCGAAACACGCCGTTTCCGACGATCGGCTGCGACAGCCACCCTCCGGCTTTGACCCGTTCCACAGACCACGTGACCTTCAACCCGAAAATGCTGGGCACCAAAGGCGATCGAGTCCGCGTGCCTCGTACCGCGAAACGACCGGAAACGCGCGAGGTAGTGGATAGCCTCGAGAAAATTGCTCTTCCCCTGCCCGTTTGAGCCCACCAAAACAGCTCCGGCGGGGGATACCTCGAGGGTCACGGAAGCCAAGTTTCGGAAGTGGTCGAGACCGACCTCAGTCAGCCGCACCGGGCGGCTCCGTCACGGTTACCCTGAAACACCCTTAAAATTAACTCTCATAAGGACTTCGAGCAATACGTGACGAGCTATTATTCTTGCAGCCGGAGGGGCATCACGAGACACAAATAGGTGTCTTGATCATCGCCTGTCGGGCGCAAGATAGCGGCCCTCTCGGGGGCCTTGAAGGTGATCTCGACTTCGTCGGTATCGACGTAGCGGAGGACTTCTAACAAGTAGTTCGCGTTGAACCCGATATCGATCGGGTCGCCCTCGTACGTGCAGGGAATCTCGTCGCTCGCCTCTCCAACATCCGGCGTAGAGACGTGAAACCGCATCGTGTCTTCATCGATTGACAGGCGCACGCGGTGCGTCTGATCGCTCGCCATAACGGCCATTCTCCGCAGCGCCGCCATGAGTCTTTCCTTGTCGGCACGCGCAAGCTTGTCGTTGTCTACCGGAATGACTTGTTCGTAATTCGGGTAAGGGCCTTCGATGAGACGGCTGAAAACAACACCGCGATCGCCCTTGAAACCGATCTGCCGCTCATCCATCGCGACCTTCAGCTCATCATCGGGGGCAAAGATCCGACCCACCTGTGCCAGAGCCTTCGGTGCGACGATCACACTCTGCGACGTACCGCTACTGCCATTCGATGCCGGTAGGATGTATCGCGCCAATCGGTGACCGTTGGTAGCTACCATCTGCATCTTCTCATCCTCGAGCTCCCACAGAACACCGTTGAGAATAGGTCGCGTATCCTCAGTCGAAGCGGCAAATCGCGTATGTGCCGCCAGTTTTTCAACTGTTCCCGCCGTGACCGTCAGACCTGCATCAAAATTCAATTCCGGAAAGCTCGGAAAATCATCCGCCGGTAGTCCATGAACTTTGAAGTGGCTGCTCTCGCATTCGATTGTGACGTGTTCATTCTTGCCTTTGACACGCACCGGGCTTGCGGGCAACGCCCGGATCATATCGGTCAATTTCTTTGCTGGTAGCGTTACGGTTCCCGGTTTATCAACGCTCGCAGCGACATTCATGGTAACCGATAGATCAAGATCAGTAGCCGAAACTTGAAGCTCGTCGTTATCCGCTCCAAGCATCAAGTTGCCAATAATCGGAAGCGGTGTCCGAGTTGGAACGATATTCGAAACGGCACTCAGTGTGTCGAGAAACTCTGCCTGGCCAATCGTAAATTGCATATTGCTACCTCCAACCGGTGATAATTATCCCCGAAGAGATTCTGTTCTTACTCTACTTATAACTTCACCAAGTAGTAGAAATAGGGACGCTTGACTTGTGGAACGGCGTATCACTATAGCTTGAAACCTCAGAGAGAATCAGGTGTTTGACGGTTCTGATCGATGAATCACTTATCTGACTCTGGTGTGGACAGAGTCGTGGTCGCTGGGGAAGTTTTCAAAAACTCGCTATAGCCCCCAGAGCATCCCCACTCTTTCCACCAGTGTTCCAAGATCGCGGATCACGATGCGATTCGTTCACGCAGTTGCTCGATTCGCATTCTAATGATCCGACTATCCTTGATCTCGTTTTCCACTTTGTCGCAGGCATGAATAACGGTCGTATGATCGCGCCCACCGAACGCTTGACCAATTTCAACGAGCGGAAGATCGGTGAGCTGACGACACAAGAGCATAGCAATCTGCCTCGGTACGGTGAGGTTCTTTGTTCGCTTTCGAGACTTTAACCCTTCCACAGTGACACCGTATTCAGAGGCGACCTCGGTTTGAATCCGATCCACCGTAACGCGAACAGTCTCCGTGGTCAGAATGTTCTTTAGAACTTCCTCGGCCAACTCGATCGTTATGTCGGAGCCGTTGAGGCTCGAGTGTGCCATTAAACGAATCAACGAGCCTTCCAACTCGCGCACGTTTGACTTGACGTTCTTAGCGATGAACAAGATGACGTCCTGAGGAATTTCGAGGCCACTGCGATCCGCCTTGTGCTGCAGAATCGCGATTCGGGTTTCGAGGTCTGGTGGCTGAATATCGACTACCAAGCCCCACTCGAAGCGAGAGACCAAACGCTCCTCGAGCGTTGGAATTTCCTTTGGCGGCCGATCGCTGGTGACGACGATCTGTTTGTGAGCGTCGTACAGCGCATTAAACGTGTGAAAGAACTCTTCCTGGGTGGCGTCCTTGCCCTGAAGAAACTGGACATCGTCGATGAGCAGCAGATCCATCTTCCGGTACTTGTTGCGGAAATCAAGCGTCTTTCCGAACTGTAGAGCCTCGATCATCTGGTTCATGAATGTCTCGGCCGAAAGGTAACAAACCCGTTCGAGCCTCTCGAACGCCAGCGACGTGTTCCCAATCGCCTGCATGAGGTGGGTCTTACCGAGTCCTACGCCCCCGTAGATAAACAACGGGTTGTACGTCTGCGCTGGCTTCTCGGCCACGGCCAACGAGGCCGCATGGGCCCACTGATTGGAGTTGCCAACCACGAATGTATCGAACGTGTAGCGCGGGTTGAGTGGCAAACCCAAGTTGACCGACCCACGGGCTGGCTTGGTTGCAACTCGGCGATCGGGTTGCCCACTGGCATCAACGGGCCGTGGTCTATTCGCTGCCTGAGGCACGGCTTCGTCCTCGAGCGATTTGAAAGACATCTTGAGCTTGCGGTCAAAGAGCGACCCGGCGATCTCCGAGAGCACACTTCCGTATTGGCCACCGATGTAATCGACAGCGAATTGGTTCTTGACGATTACGAAAAGCTCATCACCAGAGAGCGCCACCGCTTCGGTGGGCTCAAACCACGTGCGGAAGGTCTGCGGGTTGATGACCTTGGAAGCCTGGCCGAGTATCTGTGACCAAACCTCAGGCGCGGTGAGTTCGCTCGACTGCAACGTCTCCGCTCATCGGGAATTGGAAGGGTATGTCAAAAACAACAATGCTGCGGCGTCGAGAGGAATTTCATAGTAGCCGGGCGCATGTCGGGTGTCAACAGCGGCGAGAAAAAACTTTTGACGTTTCAGTTTCTGTTGACGCTTCCAACCAGCGATCTATATTTCCTGGCCCTTTTCAATGATTCATTGCGACCGTCGAAGCGGTCGCCATTTCGAGGCGGATTTTCCATGAAGCGAACGTATCAGCCAAGCCGCAGAAAGCGTCGCAATAAGCACGGTTTTCGCGCCCGCATGAAATCGCGAAACGGCCGCAAGATCCTCGCCCGGCGGCGGCGGAGGGGTCGCGCTAAACTCAGCGTGTCAACGGAGTTTGGCCGGAAGCGGCGCTAGGCGGCGTCAAGAATCCTTCACAGCGTGGGGAACTTGGTGGGCCAGATCCCGCGGGGTCGTCGGATTACCACGCGCCGCGAGATCCTATCGTTGCTGAGAGGTCCGCGCGTGCGAGGCAGGGCACTGGAATTGTTCTGGCAGCCAGCTGCGCAGGATAGCCCTCGCGGGGCTTGTATCACGCCAAAATTCGGTCACACCAGCGTTGAGCGAAACCGTCTGCGACGTCGGCTCAAGGAGCTGATGCGGGCCACTGCTTTGGCCAGCCCGCAAGCGCGCGACTACCTCGTTCGTGCCCGGCCGACAGCCTACGAGCTCGACTTCGAGGCACTGGATGCGGCCTTGAAAGAGTTGCTCGACGAGATCGGAGAGTGATCGTGAAGTCGTTGGTAGTCCTACCGATACGGGCTTATCAGGTGTTGTTCGCCTGGACCCCTTCCTCGTGTCGCTATTACCCCAGCTGCTCAGCCTATGCTATCGAAGCGATCGAGACCCACGGCGTGGCCCGCGGCGTGTGGCTGGCGGTGCGCCGGATCGTTAGGTGCCATCCGTGGCGGGCTGGCGGGGTTGACCCGGTGCCGCCGCGCCCCGGGGGCGAGGAGATGAGCCGTCGGTGAACGACCAACGAAGAGTTCTGCTGGCGTTTTTGCTGATGGCCGTGGTGTTGGCTTTTTCGCAGTGGTGGTATTCCCGGATGAGCCCACCGGAGGAGGTGCTCCCGACGGAGGGCGCACCGTCAGAAGTGGCCGCCCCGCCGCCTCCAGCTGCACCGATAGAGACCCCGCCGCCGGCCCCCGTGCCAGCGGCCCCCGCCGCGCTCGATAACGAACTGCTGGCCGGGCAACCGTCGCCAGCGTTGGTGATCGTTGAGACGCCTTTCTACCGCGCCGCGATCGACCCCAGGGGCGGCTCGCTGGAAGCGATCGAGCTGACCCGGTACCCCTCGTTTACCGGCTCGGGGCCGGTCCAGCTGGTTCCAGAGGCGGCGAGCTTCCTCCGGCGGGCCGCGGATTTGGGGACCCACCGCGTAGCCCTGGGCGATATGCGCTTCGCGGTCAGCGATACCCTGCTGCAACTCGGTCCCGGTGACGAGAGTCGAGATCTGACGCTGCGCTACAAGTCAGGGCAACGCGCGATAACGCAGACATACCGCTTTGATTCGTCGGGGTACGTCATCGAGTACGAGCTGGACGTCGGCTCCCCGGCCAACGGGCTGTTGGTGACGAGTATGGGTCCGCGGTTGGAGTCAAACGAAAAGAATGTTCGCGATGACTATGGCCAGTTGCGGGCGGTGGCGCGGGTCGACGGAGAGGTCGTCAGCCGACAAGCCAAGGAGGTCGACGAGGGCGAGACTCTCGCCCTGGCCGGAGACGTGGATTGGGCCGGGATTCGGAACAAGTACTTCTTGGCGGTGGTGATGGCTTCTTCCGAGGACGAGCCGCTGAGCGCCGCCACCATGGAGGGTGAGGCGAGCGACAGCTTGCCGCTGGTTGACGTGGCCATAGGGGCGCGGATTCGGGACGGGCGGGCGGCGTATCGACTCTATGTGGGGCCGCAGGAGTACCAGCGTCTGTCGCGGCTCAACGAGGGGTTGGACGATGTGAGCCAGTACGGGTGGTCTTGGATCCGCTGGATGATCACCCCGTTCGCCAAGCTGTGCGTCATCATCATGCTGTGGCTGCACAACTTTATCCCGAGCTACGGCCTGGTGCTGATCGTGTTTGCGCTCTTGGTTCGGGTGGTAACCTGGCCGTTAACAACCAAATCCTATCAATCAATTCGGGCGATGCAGAAGCTGCAGCCGGAGCTCCAACGACTCCGTGAGCAATACAAGGCAGACCCGCAGAGGATGCAGCAGGAGACGATGGCGCTCTACCGAGAGAACAAGGTCAACCCGCTGGGCGGATGTCTCCCGAACCTGATCCCGATGCCGATTCTGTTTGCGCTCTTCTTCGTATTCCAATCGACGATCGAGTTCCGGGGTCAACCATTCTTGTGGTTGGGAGATCTTTCGCAACCGGACCCGCTGTACATCCTGCCCGTATTCATGGGAGCGACGATCTACGCATCGTCGAAGTTGACCACCACGGACCCGAAGATGGCCGCCATGACGTACGTGATGCCGGTCGTGTTGACGTTTGTGTTCCTGAACCTGGCGGCGGGACTGGTGCTGTACTACGCACTGTCCAATCTGCTTACATTTGGTCAGCAATGGTGGCTAAAGTATAGTATGGGACACATGGACGGTGAGGCGGCAGAGGCGGCCGGGTGAAGTTGCGTCGCGACCAAGCCGGCGACAGATTGGTGTCTGAAATGGACAATCCGTCCGCCATTCGAAGGATAGTACGAGGCCGAACAATCGCCGTCAAGCGGCTGGAAACATGCTGCAGGCCGGGATATCGATGAGTCGGGCGACAAACGACCGGCCGCCGAGCGCGGAACAGGCACGCGCCCGACTGGAGGAGGAGCTCGATCGGGTCTTCGCCGACGATCCGCCGGTGACCAGGGCCGATACGCGGGCCCATGTTTCACGTGAAACGTCGGCCGTCGCGGAACCCAGCCCGGTTTCCAGCGCCGCGAAAACCGCCCGCGCCGGCGAGGCGTCGGGCGAGCCTGAGGGGCAGCACCGCACCGCCCGGCTGATCGCGATCGCCAATCAAAAAGGCGGGGTCGGCAAGACGACGACCGCCGTAAACCTCGCTGCCTCGTTGGCGGTCGCCGAGCGACGAACGCTGCTGGTCGACCTCGACCCCCAGGGCAACGCGTCCAGCGGTCTGGGTATCGCCAAGGAGACGCTGCGCTCGAGCGTCTACGACGTGATCGTCAACGACGCCGCGATGCGAGACGTGGTGGTTCAAACTTCGATGGAGTACCTCGACGTGGCGCCGGCCACGGTCGATCTGTTCGGGGCCGAGGTCGAGTTGGTAAGCGCCATCGGGCGCGAGCATCGGCTCAGAGATGCACTCGCCGATCTGCGGGCCGACTACGAGTTCATCTTCGTCGATTGTCCTCCCTCGCTCGGACTGCTGACGGTGAATGCGCTGACGGCGGTCGATTCGGTCCTGATCCCGATCCAATGCGAGTACTATGCGCTGGAAGGGCTATCGCAACTGCTGGGCACGATCCGGATCGTCCAGAAGCGGCTCAACCGGGATCTCACGATCGAGGGCGTGCTGTTGACGATGTACGACTCGCGGCTAAACCTAGCGCGGCAAGTTCAAGATGAGGCGGTTGAGTACTTCGGTAAAAGCGTGTACGATACAGTCATCCCGCGTAACGTGCGGTTGTCGGAGGCACCAAGCTTCGGCAAGCCCGTGATTCTCTATGACATTCTGTCGGTCGGTGCGGAGAGTTACATGAAGCTCGCAGAGGAGTTGATCGCACGGTGACCCAGCAGCGACGACTGGGCAAAGGTCTTGGGGCTCTGCTCGGAGAGTCAGCGCTGGAGGCGACGCGCGCCGAACAGCTCGGTGGGACGCTGGAGGTCGACGTTGGCCGCATCGTGCCCAACCGCTACCAACCACGACAGACATTCGATGACAGCTCGATCACCGAGCTGGCGGAGTCGATCGCTCAGAAGGGTGTGCTCCAGCCGCTGATCGTTACCCCGCGCGCCGAGGGGGACTACATGCTGGTGTCGGGAGAGCGGCGCCTGCGGGCCGCGCGGCAAGCCGGGCTCTCGGCCGTACCGGTGCTGGTTCGCGACGTCGGGGATCGAGAGCTGCTGGAGATCGCGCTGATCGAGAATCTCCAGCGAGAGGATCTGGACGCGATAGAGGAAGCCGTGGGTTATCAGCAATTGATGGAAGGGTTCGGGCTGACCCAGGCCGAGGTTGGCGAGCAGGTTGGCCGGAGCCGGCCGGCGGTGACAAACGCTCTTCGACTACTCGAGCTGCCGGACGCGGTGCAGTCGATGATCAGAGAAGGCAGGCTGTCGGCGGGGCATGGTCGGGCCCTGCTCGGGATAAAGGACCCCCGGCGCATCACCCCGCTCGCGCGGAAGGCTGTCAAGGGCGGGTATTCGGTACGGCAGGTCGAACGTCTCGTCAAGCGCGAGACCGGGGGCAAGAGGAAGACCCCGGCGAAGCGCGTGGCAAGCAGCGACGACGCTGAACGCGCG
>JBFGIA010000023.1:0-25382 GCA_041577935.1 Gemmatimonadota bacterium
CGACCACATCCCCGACGCGATCGAGCGCCCGAGTCAGGGCTTTGATGCCCGGAGCGAGGTAACCGTCATCGTTGGTGACGAGAAATAGCATCTGCCCGAACGTAGGAATGGCGGTCCCGCTGCGCTAGGCGGGGCGGAGCGGCTCGATCAATACATCGAACACGCCGCCACAGATGGCCGGGCTCCATGAAAAGAGATCCGCGGTCAGATCGACGCGTACCAGTCGTGGTCGACCGTCCGCCAACGCGGCAGACGCCTCGGTGATCACCTCGGCCTCGCCGCACCCGCCACCGATCGTACCGATCGACCCCGACTCGGGATCGATCACCATCTTGCTCCCTACCCCCCGGGGTGTAGATCCGCGCGCCCGGACGATCGTCGCCAACGCCACCGAGTGTCTTCTGCGCTCGGCATCATCCAGCGCCGCCAGGATGGTTCTCGATTCACTCATGATCGCCTCGCGTCAGAGTCCGACAACGCCTGAACGTACTTGACGACGTCGGCGACGTCGCGCAGCGGTTTGCCAGTCCCGCCGCGCGCTCGGAGCACGATCTCGGCAGCCACCGCAACCGCGATCTCGGCCGGCGTCTCGGCACCCAGGTCGAGTCCCAGCGGAGCGTGAACCCGACCCAGCCACTCGGCGTCAATGCCCTCGCCGGCGAGCTGCTCGTAAGTCGCTTTGACCCGCCGCCTGCTACCGATCATCCCCACGTATGCCGGCTGAACGTCGGCTTTCGCCAACATCAACATGCAATCATAATCGTATCGATGACCGCGGGTGACCATGACGATATGAGTTTGGTCGTTGATGGCTACTCCCGCGAACGGATCGTCGAAGTCGGCGACGATCACCCGATCTGCCTCTGGAAAACGCTCCGTCTTGGCAAAATCCGGTCGGTCGTCGAGCACTGTCACGCGGAACCCGAGCAGCGCGCCGAGCTTGGAGAGCGGAACCGCGATGTGGCCGGCGCCGATGATCACCAACTCCGGTTCGGGCGCCAGCGTCTCCACGTACAACTCGACGTCCGAGCCCGGAATCGTGACGCACATCGGGCTCTCGGAACCACTCGCCAAAAGCGCCTGCGCGGCTAACGTCAGCGTCGCGTCTCCAAAGTCGCCGTGGAGCTGCACGCCATCCCAAACCACACGCTGACCCACCAGCTCCACTCGCCCCGGCGCCTCGACCACAACGCCGTGGACGGTCACTCGACCGTCATCGAGCGCCTCTGTCGCCAGTCGAGCGGCCTCAGCCAGCCCCAGCGTCTTCATACCGGTCCGATCTCGCGATCTTTGAAGATCTTCCGCAGCGCGGTGCGATTGACGCCGCCATTGAGGTTCTGGTCTGCATCGATGATAGCCCTTGCACCTCTGGCGAAGGTCGTGAATCCGTCCTGCTGAAAGTGGCTCTCTACGATCAGACGATCGGCCTCTTCGCCGCCGAGCTTGCTTCGCGCCTGCCACAATGTCGCCGACCAAATCTCGCCGTTGTTGTGCTCGTCATCTTTCTTTATGAAGTCGGCGTACGTCCAATCATTGTCCACGCGTCGCAAGCAGGGCGGATCCAGACCGTCCGCGAGGCCGATCAGCAATCCATCCCACGTGATGACACAAGGCTTGTACCGCTCCGGCTTTTCATCGGCGAAAATGCTGGCCGCGAAATAGTCCCCGAAGCCTTCACCCATCGCGGCCGCTTCCTCCGATTGCCCGAAATCCGGTATGATCGCGTCCTGCAATGCGTGACCAAGCTCGTGCACGATCGTCTCCCCGTCCTCGGCGTCATCGATGCTGCCGATTCCAAACGTCAACAACTTGTACCAGGGGCTGTACCAGGAGTCGTCGTCGCGCGTACCATTGACATTCACCTGCACTGGTGCTCGAAAGATGGCGCGCTTCCCGCGAAATCCAAGCCGCTCAAGGTAGCGGATGGCGCTGTCTATGTGATGGTAGACCATCACCTCTTCAAAGCCCTTATCGGTCGAATCGAACAGGAACCGGTGACTGGTGCGCCGCACCCGGCGCTTAAAACCAGTCGGCCGAGTCGTGACTCGCTTCCCCTCCAGATACCCGTTTCCAGCGAGGCCCCAGAGAGAGACGGTCTTGTACGCTGCTCTCGGCGGTCGACGCGGGCGCAGCTTCTCCGTCAACAAGGTCTCATGACCATTGATGGTAGTCACGGGACTGGGTTCGAAGACGCGCGCCCGACCGCGAACAGCGGCCGCGAGATTGTCGCATTTGCTCAACATCCTACCGGTCTTGGCATTGACGTAAACGATCCACTCCTCAACCGGCCGGCTGCGTTCCAACCGCACGCGGCCAGCCGGGATGAGGCGCGCCCCTTTGGGAAACCACATTTCTTCGAAATCCTGAACTCGAACCCGACGTCGGTTGCGGCTCAAGCAACACCGTGCGCGGCGGATCAGGTCTTCTTCCGCGAGTCGAAATTCCGCCTTGAGCGGCAAGAGATCACGCGGCACAGCTCGGTTCTTGGTGAGATAGACACGATCGTCGTTCCCGATGTGTACTGTGACGTAGGCTCGGTGAACCCGTCGGCCAAAGTGAATCTGCTGAAAGATGACGTGATGCGCGCCGAGACTCGGAATGACCTTCTGGAGCTCGAGGCCCGAAATGTCTTCGGTCAACCCTAACAGCTCTGCGTTGGCACTCAGAAACGTCTTTGCGATGTCGGCCGGCCGGCCCTTCCCCGGCGGTGAGCGAAACCCCCAAAGCTCCTTTGGCGTTCCGTAGAACTCTCCGGGAACCGTCTTGTAGGACCCCTTCTTCAATCTTCGCATCGTGGCTTCTGTAGCTCTCGCTTGTAATCGTCCGGCGTATCGATGTTCGCTCGCACCCCGGGATCGTCGACCACCACGTGTTCGATCTCGGCGGCATGGCGGCGGACCACCGTGCGCGTTCCCTCTGGCAGATCGGGCTCGGCCAACTCGCTCCATACCGAGCGGTCCAATACGATCGGATGGCCCGGCCGGTCCTCGAATACCGGCCGCACGATGATCGAGCCGCGCGATTCAAAGGCACCGAGCAATGCCGCCACCGTCGACTCTCGCACCACGGGATGGTCTACCGGCAGCACCACCGCCGCATGAGCGTCCGTGGGTACACCATCCAGACCGATCCGCAGCGAGTCGATCGGCTCGGAATCCGGGTTCGGATTCTCAACGACGCGAGCGCCGGTCGATTCCGCAATTCTCGACATTGTGCGCGCAGCCTCGGATGGCGGGAGCACGACGATCACCGAAGCGCAGCCTCCGCTCAGCAATGTCGTGATCGCACGCTCGAGAAACGTCTGGCCGTCGATTTCGAGGAGCGCTTTGGGCTCGCCCATTCGCTGCGAACGCCCGGCGGCAAGAACGATCCCGACCACCGACCGCGACCGGCTGGTCATCGGTGGCTCGCGAGATCCTCGAGCGCGCGCCGGACGGTCGGGCGGATCATCTCCTTCCGCCAATACAGCGTGAAATCGGTGTTGTCGAGCGGTCTCCCGGTCTTCCACGCCAGCTCGGCAGCTTCGTCGATCGCTTCCGCCGATAGCGATGAGCCGACCAGCGCCTGCGCCGCGGTCTCGACCACTACCGGCGATGAAGCGACCCCACCGAGAACGATTCGCGCGCCTTGGACGACACCGTCCGCATCCAGCTCGGCCCACGCACCGACTCCGAGCACCGGGAAGTCGAACGCGCCACGCCGGCGCACCTTTCGGTAGCTCGATCGCCAACCGTTGGGGCTCGGCAAGTGGATCCGCGTCAGCAGCTCGTCCTGCTGCTTGGACAGATAGAGGATCCCGTCATCCCGGTAGAGACCCTCGATCGGGATCGAGCGATCGCCATCCGGCCCGACGAGATCGACGGTCGCCCCCATCGCCACCAGCAGTGGCACGGAGTCGGCCGACTGCACGGCCCAACACCGAGGCGATTGCGGCGCAACCCAGCACACCTCGCCGTCTTTTTTCATGCAGAAATCGATCGACTTCCGCCATTCGTAGTTCTGGTCGTAATAGTTGCACCGCGTGTCGAGCAGCACATTGCCACCGATCGTTCCCATGTTCTGGAGGATCGGTGTCGAAATGAGGTGCATCGTCTCGGCCAATGCCGGATACGCGACCCGCACATCCGGGTGCGTCGCGACCTCGGTCAACGTGGCGGTGGCACCGATCGAAACCGCGCCGTCCGCGCCCGTCACGATGCGCCGCAGCTCATCAATCGCGTGGAGCGCGATCACGACAGATGGCTCCTGGTGGCGACGCTTCATGTTTGGGTACAGATCCGTGCCGCCGGCCACATACGCCGCACCGGGTGGCGCTTCGCGCTTTTGAGCGATCGCATCATCGACCGTCGCCGGCACCTGGAACCGGAATTTTGGCAGCCGCATCATTTGCGCACGCCTCCCCCACCGATCTCGCGTCGCTCGTCGCGCGCGCGGCCATCCCCGCCGGCCCACGGAGGCGGCACCTGAATCGCCTCCGGCCAAACAAACTGTGGAGCTTTCTTCGGACCCTCGCGCGGCTCCTCCTGCTTCGCCTTTCGCTTCAGGGCCGCCAACACCTTCTGCGGCGTCACCGGGACTTCGTCGACCCGGGCGCCGACCGCGTCGTAAACACCGTTCACGATCGCCGGTGGGATCGGCAACAATGGCCCCTGACCGACCTCCTTGGCGCCAAACGGCCCGTTAGGATCGGGATCCTCGATCAGGTACGTGTGCACCCGACACATCTCGTGGGTGGTCGGACTCTTGTACTCCAACATCGACGGGTGGTGGTGGACGATGTTGCGGTTCCCGCGGTACGTCATCTCCTCCATCAGCGCTTCGCCGAGCCCCATGTAGACCGATCCCTCGACCTGGCCGATCGCAACCACCGGGTTGATCGCCTGTCCGATATCGTGTGCGATCCACACGTCGTCGACGTGAGTCTCGCCGGTGTCGACATCGACGGAAACCTCGGCTACCGTCGCCGAATACGAGTAGGCCGGGCTCGGCCCGACGCCGGCGCCTCGATAGCGCCCCGGCGAGCGTGGCGGCGTGTACGAGCCGACGGTGCCGATCGTCCCGAACTTCGACTCCGCCAGTACGACCGCTTCAGCAAATGTCATCGTGCACTCGGGATCTTGAACGTCGAACACTTGACGGTCGGCCATCGCGACCCGGACTCCTGGCACGTCCCACTTCTCGGCGACCGACCGCACGAGCAGCTCGCGCGCTCGTTCGGCAGCTTGCAGCGCCGCGTTTCCAGTCATCAATGTGACCCGGCTCGAATACGAACCGAGGTCAACCGGGGTCAGCGAAGTGTCGGCGGTGATGATATCGATCTCGAACGGATTGATGCCGAGCACCTCGGCCACGACGTAGGCGAGCACCGAGTCCGACCCCTGACCGATCTCGGTCGACCCGCAGAAAACCGTCACCCCTCCGCCGCGATCAAGCTTTAGCTGCACGCCCGAGTGCGGCATGTTGTTCCAGTAGATCGGTAATCCCGCGCCCGAGATGTACGAGCCACAGGCGAGACCCAACCCCTTCCCCTCGGGCAGCTTGCCGTAGCGATCGTTCCAACCCGACTCGGCGACGACTTTCTCGATACAGGCACCGAGTCCCATCGATCCGATTTTCAAGTAGTTGGCGGTTACCGAATCCGGCTCGACCAAGTGATCGAGTCGCATCCGAGCTGGGTCGAGGCCCAGCTTCTCGGCCGCCTTGTCGATGTGAACCTCGAGCGCGAATCGTGGCTGTGGCGTTCCGTGTCCGCGTTTGGGACCACAGGGTGGTTTGTTGGTGAAGACGCGCAAGCCTTCGAATTTGTAGGCCGCCACTGGATAGGTGACGGTTTGCAGCGCGCCTGTATAGTACGTAGACGCGACGCCGTACGAACCGTACGCCCCGCCATCCAAAAACGATCGAAAGTGCATTCCGGTGATCGACCCGTCCTGCTTGAAACCGGTCTTGATCCACATCAGGGTCGGATGTCGGCCGCGGTGACAGTAAAAGACCTCTTCGCGGTTCAGACAGATCTTCACCGGCCGGCCGGTGCGGCGAGAAAGCTCCGCCACGACGATCTCGTGGTTGAAAGGATCCGACTTCCCACCGAACCCACCGCCGTTGGGTGTGGCGATGACCCGGATCCGGCTGGGTGCCATTTCGAGCACCGTGGCCAACGCTCGGTGGACGTAGTGCGGCGTCTGGCTCGACGACCAGAGCGTCAGTCGGTCATCCGGCCGGTAGTCGCCCAACGCGGCGTGCTGCTCCATCGGCAAATGGGTGTTGCCTTCGTAGAACAACAGGTCTTCCTGGACGAGGTGGGCGTCGGCCAATCCAGCCTCGACATCGCCGAACTCGAGCGCGACCACTTTGTGCACGTTGTGCGCATCACCGTACGCGTGGATCGCCGGATCGTCGCCATCGAGCGCATCCTCGATGTCGGCCACCGAATCGAGCGGTGCGTATTCGACCTCGATCAACTCGCACGCTTCAAACGCAGTCGCCTCGTCGATCGCGGCCACTGCCGCCACCGGATCGCCGATAAACCGAACCTTGTCGATGCACAGCGCGTGCTCATCCTGGCTGACCGGCAGGATACCGTAAGGAGTCGGCAGGTCGCGGCCCACCAGCACGGCCACCACGCCGGGATGCTCTTCGGCTCGCTGAGTGTCGATCGAGACGATCTCGGCGTGCGGGGTCGTGGAGCGCAGCATTCGGCAGTGGAGCATCCGGGGCAGAAAGAGATCGTCGGCGAACTTGGTGCGACCGGTAACCTTGGCGACCGCATCGACCTTCGGCAGCGAGGTGCCGACGACGCGCAATCGGTCGTCGGTCTGCGCCTTTCGAGGCGGGGACTCAACCGGCGCCATAGAGCATCTCTCGGGTTGGCTCGCCGGGCTCACCGCGCATGCGGGCGGCCGCCAGCTCGACCGCCTCGTAGATCTTCAGATAGCCGGTACAGCGACACAAGTTGCCGCCAAGAGCGGTCTCGATGTCGGCCCGGGAAGGTCGCGGGTTGTCGTCCAACAGGGCCTTCGCCGTCAACACGAACCCGGGTGTGCAGTAGCCACACTGGGCGGCTCCGAGCTCGACGAACGTCTGCTGGAGCGGGTGTAGGCCATCGGCCGACTCGAGGCCCTCGACGGTCGTCACGTCGCGGCCCTCCAACGCCGCCGGCAGAGCGAGGCACGACAGAACCGGTTGGCCGTCAACAAGCACCGTGCAGGTGCCGCACTCGCCGAGCTCACAGCCATGCTTGGTGCCGGTCAACCCGATGTCTTCACGCAGCACTTCGAGCAGCGTCTTGTGGACGGGCACAGAGACCGCCTGTAGCTCGCCGTTGACGCGCAGCTCGAGTGAAACGTAGGCGCCTGCTTCGATCGCGTTGCTAGACGGTGCCATGAAACCCAATCTATCGACCGGGTAGGGGTGTCGCATCTGAGACGCGCCCCGCACGCGGGTTGCTCAACGCCAGCTGCACCGCGAACTTGGCGCTATGCCCGATTCCAGTGAGCCCATCGATCGGCGTCTGATCGTCGTCGGCGATCGCGTCCTTATCGAGCCCGACGAAGGTGAGCACCGGACGGAAGTTGGCCTCTACCTGCCGCGGTGGGCGGTCGAAAAGGAGTCAGTCCAGGCTGGCCGGATCGTCGCCTGCGGACCCGGCATTCCGCTACCCGACCCCGGCGACGTCGAAGACGAGCCGTGGAAAGTCGCCGAGGGCTCGATCCGCCACGTTCCCATGCAAGCCCAGGTCGGCGACTACGCGATCTTTCTTCGCAAGGCGTCGGTCGAGGTCAAGTTCGAGGGTCGCACGTACTTGATCGTCCCGCAGGGCGCGATCCTGATGATCGAGCGCAATCCGGGAGCGAGCGCAGTCGACGAGCTGCTCGACAGCGAGCCCGACGACTTCGACGAGCCTCTCCCGTGAGTCGTAGTCCCTAGCTCGGTTTCGTGGGCCTGTACGCGGAACGCATCTTCCCCTGGATCATGGAGCGATCCGACACCGATGAGCTCCAGGCCGAGCGGTACGCGACGATTAGCGACGCCACCGGCGAAACGCTCGAGATCGGCGTCGGCACGGGTGCCAACTTCGCGCACTACCCGTCGTCCGTAGCAGCCGTCACGACGGTCGAACCATCGAACGGCATGAATGCTCGTGCTCGACGAGCGCGAGCCCAGGCGGCGGTACCAGTCCGGTTGATCGCCGGTGATGGCCAGTCGCTCCCGTTTGCCAACGGGTCGTTCGACACCGTGCTGGCGTTGTTCGTTCTGTGCACGATCGCCGACCCGGATCGAACGCTGAGCGAGGCCCGACGGGTCCTGAAGCCCGGCGGAAGCTTGCTGTTCTTGGAGCACGTCTCAGCCCCGGAGCCTGGGGTCCGACGCTGGCAGCGGCGGTTGGAGCCGCTCTGGAAGCGCATCGGGTGCGGGTGTCACCTGACCCGCGACACGGAGTCGAAGTTCTCCGACGCCGGCTTCGAGGTCACCTCCATCGATCGCTACTGGCTCACAAAAGCGCCACGCATCGTGGGCTGGGTTATCCGCGGCTCGGCTCGCGTCGCGGCCTAGCTATTCAGCGGTCGTCCGCGCTCCCAACTCACGATCCAGCATCAACAAGGCGGCGCTATTGTCGCCAACCAACTTCAGCTGATCGACGAGTTGCTTGGCGGTCGCCTCTTCCTCCACCTGCTCGGTCACAAACCACTGCAGCAACGTTTGGGTCGGGTAGTCCTTGTGCTTGACCGCCAGCTCGTACAGCTCGTTGATGCGTTGGGTTACCTTCTGCTCGTGACCCAGCGCCTCTTCCATGACCGCCAGCGGGGATCCAAAATCGGCTGGCGACTTGTCGAGCGCCTGAAGGTCGATGCGACCATCTCGGTCCTGCACGAAATCGAAGATCTTCATCGCGTGAGCGATCTCCTCTTCGCGCTGCATCCGCATCCAGTGTGCAAACCCCTCCAGGTTCTCGGCGTTGAAATACGCCGACATCGATAGATACAGATAGGCTGCGTATAGCTCGTTCTTGATCTGATCGTTCAGCGCCTTCTCAAGCTCTTTGTGCATCAAATCGCTCCTCGCTGGGCCCCATACAGAGGCGGGTGGCATGGGTCTTCCATAGGTACGGATAAACGTTCTGCCGGACCCGAATGGTGTACCGGGGCAGCCTTCCGCGCAACCCGCGGAAACAATCCGCGCCTGTCGTCCGTATTAGACGATAGATGACCCCCGAACGAGAGGTTAGAGGGAGATGTTGGAGATTCTCGCGATCCTGATCGGCACGTCGATCCTGGCCGGGCTCAAGCCCAGTCGAGAACAGGCTCGGAAAGCGCGGGCGGAAGCTCCCCAGCAGCGCTAGAGACCGATCCTACCGAGCGTAGTTCACGATCAACCACCGGTTGATGTGAATGCCAGTTATTGTTTTTATTGCAACTACTTACGTGGTTCAGCGTATCCCGATCGGGATATGCTCTCAGGCTACAATGGGGCCCAGCTGAGGGCCTGCAGAAAGGTCAGGATAACGGCGGTGCGGGTCATCGTGTCTCCCGTCTCGGCAGCCATTACGAGCGGTCGCAGGCTCTTTC
Source organism: Gemmatimonadota bacterium (assembly GCA_041577935.1). Classification (GTDB taxonomy): domain Bacteria; phylum Gemmatimonadota; class Gemmatimonadetes; order JACCXV01; family JAHWKZ01; genus CAMYLR01. The sequence goes on from JBFGIA010000023.1 coordinate 9,567, forward strand.
CCAGTTGCACGATGTGGGCCGATGCCCGGCTGGATCGCGCCAGACGGGTTGCTTCCCCTCCCCACCGCACGGCAACTTGATCACCCGATCGGCGCCAGGGACACCCAGCGCCGACTCTCGCATTCTGCGGTATGTCGTTTTGCCTGAGGGGGCCGGTGGATCGCATCGAGGGACTCGCAAAGTTGACCGGCGCTGAGCGCTACGTGGACGATTTGCCACTCGACGGGACGCTTTGGGGAATGACCGTCCGCAGTCCGGTGCCGCGTGGGCGCATAACCGGTGTCCATTTTGGCTCGGGCGTAGACTGGAATGAGTTCGTTGTCGTCGATCACCATGACATTCCCGGCGACAACACGGTGCTCCTGATCGAAACCGACCAGCCGCTACTGGCCGGTGATTACGTTCGCCACGTGGAAGAGCCGGTCGCGCTGATCGCGCATCGATCGCGCGAGATGGTCCGGCGGGCGATTCGCGAGATCGAGGTCACAGTCGACCCCGACCCACCAATCTTCGACTTCACCGCCGAACCGACCGACGACCAAATCCAACACGGCTCGGACAACGCCCTCAAGCGAATCGATGTCATCAAGGGCGATGTCGACGCGGCCCTGGCAGGGGCGGCACACGTTGTCGAGGGCGAGTATCGCACCGGATCGCAGGAGCACGTCTACTTGGAGAACCAGGGCATGATCGCCTGGGAAGAGGACGGCGTGTTGATGATCAAGGGCAGCCTCCAGTGCCCGTTCTATGTGCTGAAGGCCGCCGTGCGTGCGCTGGCCAGGGAAAGCGACCGCGTGAGAATCGTCCAGGCGCCCACCGGTGGTGGCTTCGGCGGGAAGGAAGAGTACCCGTCGATGATCGCGCTCCACGCGGCGTTGCTCGCACTCAAGGCCGAGCAACCGGTCAGAATCATTTACGATCGCGGCGAAGACATGCGCGCCACGACCAAGCGCCACCCATCGCTGGTTCGGCACCGAACCGGCGTCGACAGCGACGGCCGGTTGGTGGCCCAGGACATCGACGTCGCGCTTGACGGCGGTGCCTACGTCACCCTGTCCCCGGTCGTGCTCAGCCGCGGCGTGATCCACGCCGCCGGACCGTACGCCTGCGCCAACGTTCGGATTCGCGGGCGCGCGATGCTGACCAACTCCCCACCTCACGGCGCGTTTCGAGGGTTCGGCGCGCCGCAGACACACTTCGCCAACGAGCGCCACATGGACGTCGTCGCGGCGACAATCGGCATCGACCCCGACGAGTTCAGACGTCGCAACTTGATCGTGGACGGCCAGACGACCGCCACCGGGCAAACAATCACCGATGGTACCGACCGCGTGGCATTGCTCGACCACGCGCTCGAGCTATCGAGTTATCGGGAACGGCAAAGCGAGCATCAGGCGCTCAACGCGTCGCACCCCTACCTGCGGCGCGGGATCGGGATGGCCGCTTTTCATCACGGCGCCGGGTTCACCGGCAGCGGTGAGGTCATGTTGGCGTCCGAGCTCGAGTTGGCGGGGTTAGCGGACGGGCGGATCGAAGTACTGAGCGCCAACATCGAGATGGGCCAGGGCACCTTGACGGTGTTCACCAAGCTGGTCTGTGACCGCCTCGGGTTAGCTCCCGAACAGGTGGTCATCGCCGATGCGGATACGGGTCGCGTTCCCGACAGCGGTCCGACCGTCGCCTCGCGAACCACGATGGTCGTTGGCCGTTTGGTCGAGCGTGCATGCGACGACCTGCGCCGCCAGCTCGGACTTGACGATTCCGATTCTGGTGATCGAGTGACGCGGGCGATCATCGACTGGCACATCGAACACAACAAACCGCTCGTCGGTCACGCCAAGTACAAACCGCCACCCGGGATCGAGTGGGACGAGGCGACGTACACCGGTGACGCCTACGCGACCTACGGCTGGGCGACCTACGTGGCCGAAGTCGAGGTCGATTTGCGCACCTACACCGCGCGGGTAACTGACTTCGTCGCCGTCCAGGACGTCGGTACAGTGCTGCACGAGACGCTAGCCCGCGGTCAGATACAGGGCGGCGTCGTTCAGGCGATCGGCTGGGCGCTGACCGAAGAGTGCGCTTGGAACAACGGCGTCATGCAGAACAATCAGCTCACGAACTACATCATACCGACCAGCGACGACGTACCCCCGATCCGGGTGAGCTTTGTCGAGAACCCGTTCGCTCATGGTCCGCGTGGCGCCAAGGGGCTCGGCGAGTTGCCAATGGATGGCCCCGCCCCAGCGATCGCTAACGCCGTCGCGCGCGCCATCGATGCCGATCCGCACGAGATCCCACTGACACCCGAACACCTGATGGATCTTCTCTCCAATGGGCGCTGACGCAACCACGCCACCGATGAACCGGCCACCGATCAAAGTACCGTTCACGCTCAACGGGATGGAAATCACGGTGTCGATCGATCCGGCCGAGCGCCTGCTTGACACGCTGCGCTACCGACTGGGCATGACCGGCAGCAAGGAAGGGTGTGGCGAAGGCGAGTGCGGTGCGTGCACTGTGCACGTGGACGACATACCAGTGAACTCGTGCTTGATCCCGACGTATCAGGTACGCAACGCGGAGGTACGCACGATCGAGTCGATCGACCCGAGTGACGTCGGCGCCCTGCTCGCGTCTGGTGCCACCCAATGCGGTGCGTGCACGCCGGGTGTCGTCATGACCGCGATGTGGGTCCGGGAACACCCGGAGTTGCTCGTGACGCATACGCTACGCGAGCTCATGGCCGGGAACCTGTGCCGGTGCACCGGCTACGATGGGATCATCGATGGTGTGCGTCAGTCGCTCAAGGAGGGCCCCCAGTGACTGTCTTCATGCCGACGACGCTCGCCGAGGCGCTCGAGGTTCGACGCGATCACGACGCTATTCCGATGGCCGGTGGGACCGACCTGCTCGTTCACTGGCCCGAGCAGCTCAAGCTTCACGATCGCGACTACTTGGATTTATGGGGCATCGACGAGCTGCGTCACATCGAGTGGTCGGACGACACGCTCGAGCTCGGCGCGCTCACCACGTATTGGGACGTCATCACCGACGCCAAAGTCGGTGCCGCCTATCCATTGTTGGTCGACGCTGCCCGCCAAATCGGCGCCGTGCAGATCCAGGCGCGCGGCACGTGGGCTGGCAACATCGCCAACGGCTCCCCGGCTGCCGACGGCGTCTCGGTCTTGATGGTGTACGGTGCATCGGTGGTGATCGCTTCACACGACAAGCACCGCCAGGTCCCACTCGAGCGATTCTACTACGGCTACAAGGAGATGGACCTCGCACCAGACGAGCTGATCGTGGCGATCCGGATACCGAACCGGACCTATCGGCACGAACGGTTTATCAAAGTCGGGTCGCGTCGCGCCCAGGCGATCGCCAAAGTGGGCGCGGCGATCGTATCGAACGGCTCGGGGTGGCGTGTGGTAGCGAGCAGCGTCGCACCGACGATTCGGCGCTGTCCAACGATCGAAGCCCAGATTTCAGATGGCGAGCTGCTCGGTTCCCCCGATGATCTGCTACCAGCTATTCGGGCCGACGTCTCACCGATCGATGATCTGCGATCGACCGCGGCGTACCGCGAACGGGTGATGAGCCGCATTCTCTATTACGCGATTAAGGAAATGAGCTACCAATGAACGACATACCACGAACGCTCAAAGACGCGGCCGTGGCTGCGGCTCTCGACGGGCTGGCGTCCGCCAATCGGAACTTCGGGGCCGCCTATCCCGGCCCACGTACAGGCCGGCAGCCGGTACATACCATCTATGGGGGGGCCGACCTCTTTCGCGCCGACTCCGCGGCCAAGCTGGGAGCCCTCGCACGCCAGGCGTTGAACCGCTATGCGCCAGACTTCGAAACGTTCGCCGAGGTGGTCGGAATCCCGGCCGAGCCGGCCGAGTTGGCTGAGCGCGTCTACCTGAAAGTCGCCGACAAGCTCGAACAAGAGCCGGTCGAGGACTTCCGCATCGATTTTGAGGACGGCTACGGCCACCGTCCCGACGACGAAGAAGACACCTGCGCAGCCAGCGCCGCCCGTGAGCTAGCCGCCGGCCTAGAGCATGGATCCTTACCCCCGTTTGTCGGCATTCGGATAAAACCGCTCACCGATGCGCTCGCCGATCGCGCGATCAGCACACTCGACATCTTTGTCACGACACTGCTCGACGCCACCGGCGGAACACTCCCGCCTGGCTTCGTGGTTACAAACCCAAAGGTGGTCGTGCCTGGGCAGGTGGCTGCACTGGCTGACCTCTTCGACCAGCTCGAGGCGGGCCTCTCGCTACCGTCCAGATCACTCAAAATGGAGATCATGGTCGAGACGCCGCAGTCGATCATCGGTCCCGATGGCCGCTGCGCCGTTCCGGGCCTGGTAGCTGCCGGTCGCGGACGCTGCATCGCGGCCCATTTCGGCGTCTACGACTACACCGCCAGCATCGAGATCACGGCCCATCACCAGGACCTCGATCACCCCGCCTGTGATTTCGCGCGACACATGATGCAAGTAGCCCTAAGCGGTACCGACATATGGCTTTCCGATGGCGCTACGAACGTTTTGCCGGCGCGAGTCCATCGCCCCTCTCCGGGATCTACGCTGACGCTCCAGCAGGAGCACGAGAACCGGGCCGCGGTCCACCGCGCCTGGCGACTCCATTTCCGCCACGTCATGCACAGCTTGCGGCACGCCTATTTCCAGGGGTGGGACTTGCATCCAGCTCAGCTGCCGACCCGTTATGCCGCGCTCTATTCCTTTTTCCTTCAGGAACGCGACGCCGCCATCGAGCGCCTGAGTCAATTCGTCGGGCAGGCTGCTCGAGCCACGTTGACCGGCGACGTCTTTGACGACGCCGCCACCGGTCAGGCGTTGCTCAACTTCTTTTTGCGGGGCGTCAACTGTGGCGCGTTCGATGTGAGCGACATCGATCGAACTGGCCTCACGTTAGCCGAGATCGAAGCCCGCTCCTTTGGGGATATCGTCACTACTCGTCAATCGACCTAGCGAATCAACTCCCGCGATAGGTCGAATAGCCAAACGGATTGATCAAGATCGGCACGTGGTAGTGCTCGGTCGGGTGAGCAACCGAGAAAGTGACTTCGACGTACGGGTAGAAGGCGGTTACGCCCAAACGATCAAAGTAGGCGCCGGTTTCAAACCGCAGCCGGTACTCTCCCGATTCGAGCGTAGTTACAAACAGGTCGACCACCCGGCCGTCGACATCCGTGGCACCGCTCCCGATCTCACTCCAGGCTCCGCTCGCATCGCGGTTCGAGAGTCGAACTTCGACGCCCACCGCCGGGCGACCTGCGGTCGTATCAAGTACGTGGGTCGTGATCGGGCTCGTCAACGAGCAGCTTCTCCAATCGCAGGATCGTTATCTTCCGGAGCTCTTCGGCCGCGACCCCTAACTCCGTCTCCAGGCTGTTGCCCAACCGTCTCTCGAGCTCGGTCGCCATCTCGTCACCGCTCTTGCCGGTAGCGGAGATCAGAAAGATATAGCCGAACTTCTCCTCGTACGCCCGCTGCCCAACCGCCAGCCGATCGCGCGTTTCATCGCTCGTCGTAGCCACCTCCGATTGCTCCTCACGCGACCACCCGCGAGTACGCTCCCCGATGCGTGGGTGGTGCTCGATCGCCTCGCACCAGTCGTCTTCCTCCAACTCCCGCCATGCCACGTCAGCTGCCTGTTGCAACTCCTCAATGGTGTCGTACGGTCGACCGTGGGCAACCCGGTTCGCCCATCGTTCGGCTGCACAGCAACGTCGTAACTCGGCACATGCCTGAGCGAGCGAAAGCTCGTTAAACCGTTCCAGGCCAGTCACGAGACATCGGCCTCGGCCAACGTCCCATAGGCCCGAAAGCGGGCCACGCCCCCGTCTGGATAAATGTTCAGTCGCAGGTGGGTCGCTACGTGAGGTGCGCTCTCCGGCGGCTCGAATCGATGCTCGCTGTCGGCCTGCAGTTCAGTGCGTGGCACGAGCTCGGTCCACTCGCCGTCGGGTACATCCAACTCATCCGCGTCGGAGTCGACGTCCAACACCTCGACCGAGCAAGCTGCCGGGTAGTTTCCCTTGAAGTGGTGAGTGTCGACCTGGACGGTGGAGATCACGCCACGCCGACCCAGCCGAACGACGACCCAGTCGTGTCCCGGACCGCGGCGCCGGCGGGTCTCCCAACCATCGAACATGCCGAGCGACTTTCCGGGTAGCAGCAAATTCCCCGGGTGACTAAAGAACGCATCCGAGCAGTCGATCGCTCGACCCCCATGATGCCCGGCTAGCAGATCGATCTCGCCGCTGATGTGCTGCCAGTCGGGTCGCACGAGCCCGTGCACGCGCAACCGCGCTACACCGCCGTCGGGGTAGATATTGAGCCGCACGTGCGTGTACCGCTCGGTCGCGTCGAGCTCAAACGGGTTGGGCATATCAGGCTCGAGGTCGACTTCGCTCAGCAACGTCGTCCAATCGGCGTTCTCAAGCGCATCCGTCTCCAAACCGCACCCTTCGAGCGAAGCCCGGGCTGGGTGATTACCGCGAAAATGAGTCGTGTCGATCACCACACCGCGCGGTTCGCCGGGAGCGCCAAACCGCACGACACACCAGTCGTTACCCGGATCGCGGCGGCGTCGAGTCTCCCACCCATCCATCCACTTGCCGCGATCGGTGTAGCGGCCGGGATCGAATATCGGCGGGCCGGGCTTGAGCAGGTTCTCTGCCGGCGCAAAGAACTCGTCGTTGAACGCCACCACATGACCGCCCAACCGCTCGGCTGCAAGATCGCAGTAGCGCTCGAACCCAAAATGTCGTGACTCGTGGTCCATCATTCCCTCGGCTCGAGCAACTCTCCCGACGGCGCGGCAAAAGCACCGCGGTCGTAGACCCACCGACCGCGCACGTACGTCTGCTCGACAACGCCGTGCAGCGTTCGACCCTGATACGGCGTCAACGGGTGACGATGGTGCAGCTTCTCGCCATCAACTTTGAAGGCCCGGTCGGGATCCCATATCACGAGATCGGCGTCGCGGCCGACCGCGATCGCTCCCTTTTTGGAGTCGAGCCTGGCCAGCCGTGTCGGCTGATCGCACATCCACCGCGCGATGGCATCGACATCAAAACCGCGACTTCGGGCGGCTGTCCAGACCACTGCCAGACTCAGCTCGAGCGACGCGATCCCGCCCCAGGCGGCCACAAAGTTACCGCCCGCGCTCTGTTTGAGGTCGGGCGGGCACGGTGAGTGATCGGAAGCCACCAGATCGATCGTCCCGTCGGTTAGACCGGCCCAAAGCCACTCCCGATGAACGCCTTCACGGATCGGTGGCGCGCACTTACACGCCGTGTCACCATCATCGATCTCGTCGGCAGCAAGCATCAAGTAGTGGGGACACGTTTCCGCGGTGATGGGAATCCCTTCTTGTTTTGCGGCACGTATCGCATCGAGCGCCGTTCCGCTGGCCAGGTGCACGATGTGCACCCGGCACCCAGTCGCGCGGCTTAGATCGATCATCCGTTCGATCGCTCGTTCCTCGCACACCGGCGGTCGCGACACCAGGTACTCCTCGTAGGGTTGTTGTGGGCGGCCTCGAACCGGGGTCAGCGCGGGCTCGTGCTCGGCGTGGACGAGAAGCACCGCATCGCGCCGGGCTAACGTCTCCATCGCGTGGCCCAGCTCCGCGTCACCGATAGCCTCGAACTCCGGCACACCCGACCCCACGAGGAACGCTTTGAACCCGAGCGCGCCGGCGTCGAACAGTGGCTCGAGCTGATTTCCGTTACCAGGCACGACCCCACCCCAGAACCCGACGTCCACGGCGCACTTTCCATGCGCTGCCGCGATCTTCTCGCGCAACGCACCAACCGTGGTTGTCGCCGGAATCGAGTTGAGCGGCATGTCGACGATCGTCGTCACGCCTCCGGCCGCGGCGGCACGCGTCGCGGTCTCGAACCCTTCCCAATCGGCTCGCCCCGGCTCGTTCACGTGAACGTGGGTGTCGACAACTCCCGGCATGACGACGCGATCACCGGCGTCGATGACCACTGCGCCACCAGCGTCCGCGTCGTAATCGTCCACTGACACGATCGCACCCCCATGGACCCTCACCGCCGCCGAGCGGATCCCACCTGGAAGTACGACCCGGTGACCCCGGACGACAAGCCGCGGTTCGTTCACGTCACTACCTTTTTCGTAATACGGCTCATGGCGCCAATCTAAAACGGAGATCGATCTTGCACGCGCCAATACAAGAAGACGCGGCCGACGAACGAGTCCGACTCGATCGCTGGCTCTGGGCGGCCCGGCAATACAAAACGCGTTCGCTGGCCTCAAAAGCGGTCGGCGGCGGCAAAGTCCGGCTCAACGACCAGCGCACAAAACCCGGCGCCGCGATACACGTCGGCGACAGAGTGAAAATTCGCAAGGGTCCCTACGAATATCGACTCATCGTAAAGGCGCTCTCTGAACGGCGCGGTCCAGCCCGCGAGGCAACGAAGCTCTACACCGAGACGGCCGATAGCATCGCGGAGCGCGACGCCCGCCGCGCGCAGATGAAGCAATCACTCGTACAGGGTTATGAAGGCAAGGGACGGCCAACCAAGAAGGAGCGACGAGAGCTCGAGCGGCTACGCCGCCGCTCGCTCGACGGCCCGCATGAAGGCGAGTAGCCTGGCTTCGTCGAGTTGACCATCGATTCGGATTCCCGTGCACAGATCAACCGCGTAGGGTTGGACCGCGGCGATCGCCTCACCGACGTTCTCGGGGTTCAATCCGCCCGCCAAAAACACCGGTACCGGTGCCGCATCGCGGATCGCGCGACTGATGGCCCAGTCATGAACCCGACCAGTCCCCCCCAATTCTTTGACCGACGCGTCGGGGCGGCCCGAGTCGAGCAACAACGCATCGACCTCGGACGCTACCGATAACGCCTCGTCGATCGACTCCCGACCCAGAACGTGAACCACCTGCACCAACTGAATCGTGGGCAGCACCCGACGGAGTTCACGACGGGCCGCCGACTCGAGCCGGTCGACGAGCTGGATCCCGGTGACTCCACACCGTCGTTGCTGATCGATGATCGCCGCTGGATCGGTGAGGGCGGTCAGCAAGAGCGTCGTCACCTCGGATGGCACGTGCGGCGTGATGGCGGCGATCTCGGCCTCGTCGATCGGGCCCGGGCCGCTCGGCATGGCGGATACCAGCCCGAGCGCTGCAGCGCCATGCCGGACGGCGAGCTCGGCTTCCGCCACGCTGGCTATGCAGCACACCTTGACCCGTGTCATCAGGCCCGGTCGTCGATCGCGCGTGCAATCGACGCCGCGACGCGCGCATTGTTGACCAGCAGGGCCCGGTTGGCGACCAACGATCGACCCTCGGTGTGCGCCACGACCCGGTCGAGCAGAAAGGGCGTCAAGCTCGGGCCGGCAACGCCTTGCGTTTGCGCCTCGGCCAAAGCCCGTTCGATGGCATGCGCCGAATCGCTCTCGGTCAACGCTTGGTCGGCCGGCGGCGGGACGCAGACCAGCAGCGCTCCCGGTTGTGACAACCGAACGTGCTCATGCCACACCGCTGCCACCTGACCCGCCTGGTCAACCGATTGTCCCAACCCGAGACCGCTAGCCGCGGTCCAGAAAGCGGGCCACTCATCGGTTCCGAAACCGATACAAGCGACGCCCAGGGTCTCGAGCCTCTCGACCGTCGCCGGCAGGTCGAGAATCGCTTTCGCGCCCGAGCACACGACGACCATGGGCGTTCGAGACAGCCCGAGCAAATCGGTCGAAACATCAGGCGGTCCGGTGGTCCGGTGAACCCCACCGATTCCTCCCGTCGCCATCACAGCGATCCCGGCGCGGTGCGCGAGAAACAGTGTCGCCGACACCGTCGTGCCCCCGCTTTGGCCGGTGGCGATCGCAAACGACAACTCTCGCGTGCTGAGCTTCGTACCCGAATCGGCGAGCGATGCCAGCTGTTCAGATTCGAGCGCCACGACTGGCTCGCCCTCGAGCACGCCGACAAATGCTGGACTCGCGCCCGCCTCCCGAGCAGCGGTCGCCATCGCCTCGGCCACTCCAAGTCGTACATCGGCTGGCAAACCGCTCGTCAAGAACGCCGTTTCCAGTGCGACACGAGCGCGCGCGCTCGGTGTCAAACCACCGCCATACTCGAGGGCGCGTCGGCGACCCGCACGAGCCGACCCGATTGCGCCGACGCGATACAGGCCAACGCCGCCTGCACGGCACGCATCCCATCCTCGAGGGTGCACATCACAGGTTCCCCGCGCTGTACACAATCGGCGAAGTGCCGCCATTGATCACGATACGATTCGGCGAACCCGCCACCCCGAGTCGCACTGACTACTCCCCGTGGTAACTCCGTGATCGTGTGCAAAAGGCTTTGCAACCGGTCACCGGGCGACCCTGGAAACTGCGCGATCGGAGCGAACTCGAGACCGTCAAATCGACACAGCGAAAGTCGAAGCCGGCCATCCTGTCCAAATACCTCGATGTCATGACCGGTCGCGGCGAACTGCGAAAACGCTGACGAGGCGAGCACCCCATCGGCCATGCGCGCGATCACCGTCGCCGTCAAGTCATCCGCCTCGCCGGACCGACTCGACGCTGAGATCTCTTCGATCTCGCTGCCAAACAGGTAGCGCCACAGATCCAGGTAGTGAACCGCTAACTCGACTAACGCGCTGCCACCGGTCGCGCGAGAACGGCGCCAATCGGGAAAATCGCGATCGATCCGATAGCGGCTGCTCCAAACTGCGTGTACGAACTCGATCGATCCGAGATCACCGCGTCGAATCCTCTTTCGAGCCTCGATCGCATGATGGTGGTGACGCAGGTTGTGACCGACCAGCACCGTGCGGTCGGATCGATCCGCGCGGGCGATCAGACGCTGGGCATCACCGAGATCAAGCGTCAGCGGCTTCTCGACAAACAGATGCTTGTCGGCGTCCAAAACCGCCATCGCGAGTGGCACGTGATGCTCGGGCGGGACACAGATCGCCACCCCGTCGACGTTTGGGTCGGCGATCAACGCCTCCGGATCGGGGTACCGCCCTGGAACCGAGAACTTGTCTGCTGCTTGCTCGAGTCGCGTAGCATCAACATCAGCGAGCGCGACAACGTCGATATCCGCGTGTGCTTCAATTGCTCGAAGGTGGAGCCCGGTGGTGGCTTCTCCGCAGCCCACGATGCCCAACCGGATCGGCTCAACCTGGTGAGCCATCAGAACCCATTGTGTCAGTCATAGGCCGATCACGCTCCGCGACGTGCTGAAACCGGTTTAACTCGACGCTGCGCCGACGTGCGGCCGCTCGTCCCTCACCGAACAGGTAGCCAGCCATTTCACCAACAGTGTGCGAAACCAGCCCGAGCAAGAGCGGGGGCAGAACCTTCGGTATGAGCTCGCGCTGCCGTCCACAGCGCTGGATCTGCGCCAACACACGCTGCAATCGTACCAACAAGATCGCCGGTGCCCCGACGGCATATGCCACGCGACGCACGTGCCACCGATGCGAGCGCGCTCGCCCCGACCCATACAGGCGACCGCCGAAGAACTCGCTTTTCAAGTACGACCTAATTGAAGACACATTCACGTGGCGGGACACAGCCCCAGGTTCGAGATATAGCCCGCTGCCCTCCTTGTTCAAGTTGGCGATCAAAACCGTCTCCGCTTCGAGCAAAGGGGCCAGTCGCGATCCGTACTCTTCCAAGACTGACTTCTTGTACGAAGTGTGATGCGGTGGCAGTCGCTTGACCTTTCCACCGCTAACCGGCGCGACCCACGGCCCGAAATCGGTCAGCATGCTGGCCCAGCTCACCATGTTGCCCGGATTGGCGTTCAGGATGGCGCCACCGACAGCGTCCCACGGGCCGTCATGGGCCTTGATCAACGCTTCCGCCCACCCCGGCTCTGGATAAGAGTGCTCCTCGACGTAGATGACGACCGGCGCACTTGCCGCTCGTACCCCTGCGGCGTGTGCCTCGCCTGTATAGTTGATCGGTTCGGTCTCGATGATCCGCACGCTGTGGAACCCAACGACTCGTTCAGGATCGTACTCCAGACCATACGAGGACGGCGTCACGATCAACAGCTCGATCTGATTGCGCGCTGTTTGATCGTGCAAGTGGCGGACGGTGCGCTGAATCAGATCGAACCCGCCCAACGTGATAACGATGACGGAGAGCGCCGGCTTCCCCTGCTGAGTCACTGGATCTCCATCGCGCTCTGGGTGTCGCTCGACGACACAGAAGCGGCATCCCAGTCTGGCTCCACGTACCGCACGCGATCAAACTCGTATTGGCTGAGCTTAGCGCGCGCGTCGCCGGCACCAAAGAGACAACCACAGAACTGTCCGACCGCGTCCATCATCAACCCGTAAACGAGGTTCGGCAAGACTACGAGCGACGCCCGTGGGTGGTCACGCACGGTGCGCCATAGCCGAACGAACGGTACCAACGGGGAGCCTACCGCAAACAACCACCGGTCAAGCGCAGACCAGTTTTGGTAGCGAGCGCGAGCCGTGGCAAAGATTCTGCCGCCATTGAAGTGAGTTTCTGTGAACGGCATGAACTGCGCGAAGTTTAGATGTGTGATTCTCGCCCGGGGCTCGAGCAGCAAACGATGCCCAGCGGCTCGTAGGCTCCAGTGCAGGATCGTCTCGGCCTCCATTATGGTATCAAGATCCTCCCCATAATCGAGCAACAGCGAGCGTTTGTAGCTGGTGTTATGTCCGGGCAGAAAGTCGACCTCGCCGCCGCTCACCGGCTCGATCCATGGCCCGTAGCCGATGAGCATATCGGCGCGACTCATCCGCGTGCGCGGGTTGCCGTTTCGCACCGCGGGTCCGACCGCCGCCCACTCACGCTCGTGCGCCTCGATCAAAACCTCGGCCCAGTCCGGGTCAGGAAAGGCATGATCTTCGGCCAGCACGACGATTGGTGCGTTCGCGGCGCGCACACCGGCGGCGTTAGCACTGCCGCAAGATTCGAACGAACCGAGGTAGACCGCTTCGACGTTTGAGAACCTTTCAAGCTCATCCTGATCGAGAGTCATCGCCGACGGTACCACGACCACGAGCTCTAGCCGATCGACAACGGTCTGGGCGCTCAGAAAACCGATCGTACGGCGAATCATATCGTAGTCGCCAGGTGTTGCTAAAACCACCGATAGGGCTGGTGTCGAAGCCGTCACCCTGACGAGCCCCCGACAACGTCGTCTTTGCCACGAGATTTGCGCTCCCAGAAAAACCCCACCGCGTTCGCGAGCTGACCGATCGCCAGCAGTGGCGCAACCCTGAGTGCTATACCAGTGGGTAATTGCATGAAGGGGTACCGAAAGAGATTCACATAGAACGCGGGCGGCTCGATTCTCAGAGGAGTCTGTCCGCGTTGCGCGCGAGTCAAATGAAAGTAATACGCACCACGACCGTAACCGAACTGCTGGCGCCAGAACCTGCGTGCAGTCAGATCGTGATAGTGATAGACGATCGCCTCAGGCGCGTAAAGCATCGGCAAATCGTTATACAACCACCGATCGCATAGCTCCCGATCCTCGGCCGCCGGACGCGGAATGCTGGTGTCAAAACCGCCAATCTCATCAAACCGCCGGCGTGAAAACGCCATGTTGTTCGAAGTCAGGAAGCTCGCCTGATCGGTGGGCGTGTTGTAATAAGAGTAGAGGTACCCGATCAACGTCTGACTGGCGGTGGCGTACGTATTTCGGACCAGCGCGTTGATCGTCAAACCACCGACCAGCAGATCCGGCTTCTCGGTGAGGCGTGCCGCCAACTTCGCCAGCCAATCTGGTGCGGGCGTGCAGTCGTCATCGGTAAAAGCGACGTATGTCCCACTCGATCTGGCCACGCCCGTGTTGCGCGCGGTTGCCGGTCCCGCTGGGGATTGGGTCACCAGCTCCACGTCAAGCCCGTCCGACACGCCATCGACGATCGATTCAAGCGGCGTGTCGCTGCCGTCGTCGACGACGATCACCTCCAGCGCGTCGCGCGGATAATCGAGCTGCGCCAGCGAGCGCAGACACCGTTCCAACGAGGCTGGCCGATTGTGCGTCGCAACAACCACCGAAAACGAAATCGCAGTGTCGATCAATAGATTCGATCCTCGATAAGAAACAGCGCCCCGCAGCCAGATGGCCCGGGGCGCGTCGAACTCACCGTCGGTACCCGTTCAGAATCTTACTCGCTGATCACCTCGCTTCAAGCAGTCTCAACGGGCTACCTAATGGCTCCCTCCACCAACCGCATCCGGGACCACACTGGGAATCCCGCGACCGGTCATGAGTGCCTCGATCTCTGCGATCTCGCGTGGTGCACCGGCCGAGAGAATCTCGTATCCGCTCTCGGTAACGACGACGTCGTCCTCGATCCGGACCCCGATGTTCCACCACTTGGGATCAACGCCTTCACTGCCCTCGGCGATGTAGACCCCGGGCTCAATCGTCAGCACCATTCCGGGCTCGAATGTCCTTGGCTGCACTGAGTCCGACTCCGTCGACACCATGTACGCGCCAACGTCGTGGACGTCGAGCCCCAGCCAATGGCCAGGTCCGTGCATGAAGAACCGCCGGTAAGCGTGCGACTCGATGTTCTCCTCAACTGTACCGTGCAACAGTCCCGCATCCACGAGCCCCGCCGTCACTACCTCTACGGCACGGCGATTGATCTCTGCCACGCTGGCACCGGGTCGAATGACGTCCATGGCCGCTTTCTGCGCGTCGAGCACGATCTGGTAGACCGTCGCCTCCTCGACATCGAAGTGGCCATCGACCGGGACAGTACGTGTGACATCCGCAGTGTAATAGCGCCATTCAGCCCCTATATCGATCACCATCATGTCGTCGGCCTCGAGCTGCCGATCCCCACCCACGTAATGGAGGATCGTCGAATTGGGACCGGCCCCCACGATCGAGCCGAACCCCAGCCTGGGACTTCCAGAAACCTTGAACACGTACTCGATCAGGGCCTTGACCTCGTACTCGTACATCCCCGGCTTGATCGCCGCCATTGCTGCTCGATGCGCGTCGGTCGTGATGTTGATCGCGCGCTCCAACAGCGCGACCTCCGCCGGCGACTTGACGAGTCGCATTTCATCCAAGATACCAGCGGTCGGCATGACCTCGGTGCTATTGGCGAGAGCCCACTCATGCAGCGTCGCCGCTGTCTGGGTTTGGGCCCACGGATGGTCGTTGGAGATGTCGAAGAAAACGCGTGTCGCATCCGACAGGTAGCGTGAGAGAACCGCTGGCAGCGAATCGATCGGGTACGCTTCATCGGCGCCATACAGTTCGAGCGCACCCGCCACCCCCGCACGATGACCGTCCCATGTTTCACGCAGTGGGTCGCGTGGCCGCACAAAGAGAATGAACTGTGCTCCGTCGGCGGCGTGCGGCGCGAGGATCGCGGCCGAACCCGGCTCTTCAAAACCGGTCAAATAGTAGAAGTCCGAATCTTGACGATACGGATAACCCGCGTCGTCGTTGCGGGGGATTTCCGGCTGGCCGGTGAAGATGGCGATTCCGCCATTCATCTGTTCCATGAACGCCGCGCGGTGCTTGGCGAACATGTCCGTACTGACGAGCTCGACTTCCTGGGCCGGTAACAAACCCGCCCATCCGATCGAGATCAACAACATGGTGATCAGCGTCTTCATCATTTTCGTCCTCGAATCGTAGTCACGCGTGGTGTGAGGAGGGTTCTCTCGTATTCCCTACCATAGGTCGGCGCAGACACAGGCGTCTGTCGGGAAGAGGTTGCATCGCGTGTGGGGCGGCTCCCCTCACTTTGGTCGACCCTACCC
>JBFGIA010000024.1:0-25302 GCA_041577935.1 Gemmatimonadota bacterium
CTTTTGTGTCCATCAACCCCTCGCTAGGTTGTGCGCGTGGTCAAGCCGGGGAGCCTGTGCGTGCTCGCGTCCGGTGGTATCGACAGCGCGGTGGCGCTGGCCGAAGCCGCCCAGGGCGCTGCGTCCGTGATTCCGATCTACGTACGCTCGGGACTCGTCTGGGAGCGGGCGGAAATCTATTGGCTCAAACGGTGGCTGCAAACGCTCGACGACCGCGACGTCGCGCCGCTCGAGATCCTGGATCTGCCGATCGCCGATCTCTACGGTGAACACTGGAGCGTAACCGGCGTCGATCCTCCCGACGACCATTCGGCCGATGATGCGACGTACTTGCCGGGCAGAAACATCTTGTTGCTCGCCAAAGCCGGTGTATTCGCGGCCACCAACGGCTGTCGAGCGATCGTTCTCGGTCCACTGGCAGCGAATCCGTTTCCCGATGCCACGCCGACCTTCTTCGAGGCGATGGCGGCGGCCCTCGGTCACGGCATGGGTCTGGATGATCGGCTGCCGATCGAGACCCCGCTGGTCGGTCTCACGAAGCCGGAGGTCGTGCGACGGGGAGCGGAGTACCGGCTCGACCTCACGTTCTCTTGTCTGGATCCGACACCAAAGCACCGACATTGCGGCGCTTGCAACAAGTGCGCGGAGCGGCAGCAGGGATTTCGTCACGCCGGGATCGACGACCCGACCTCGTACGCTACGAACGACAGCGTTGTTTCCCGGTCGACTTCCCGACTTCGTCGCGGCAGCGTGTAGCCAGGCGCCGGATCCACTGCGGTCCGGCGATCGTGATATCGTCGACCCGGACGATCCCACGGCCGCGCTCGAACCGCACAACCGTTCCGGCATCGAAACAGGCGCTGCACCAGACGTAGAGAATCGTATCCGGATCATCGGCGGAACCACCGAACGCATACCATCCGTCACGGATCGGCCCGCCGAGCAGCATCTCGGGCGTCATATCAGTTAGAAACTCGAACCCGTTCTCACCCGGGACGTAAAGTGGCGCGACATTGGGACGCGGTCCCGGCGTGCGGATGACGTCGATCTCGATCGCTCCGTCGAGCGGAATCAGGATCTGACTGTCGGAGGCCAGGCCGGGCCACGACAACTCATGCAGCGTGGCGTACGATCGCTCACCGATCGTGCGCGTCGCACCGACCTGCACGCGTAGGGTGTCGCCGTCCGACGTTTCGTACGCCAGCTCGTCGCCGGTTTCCAGCCCCATCCAAGCCGCCAAGTCTTGAGAACCGAGCGGTGTCTGGGCGACAGCCGGTGTGGTCCCGAACAGCGCCAGAAGAGCCAGCGCCGCGAGAACGCGAGCGCGATTCGATGTCGACTGCATAATGATTGAATACCCCCGGGCGGGCGCGCGGGTTCTACGAACCGAACGGCGGCGACGGACCGAACAAACGATCGGCGTTGTCTTGCAGCAGCTTGACCTGCACGTCGGGTGGAAGATCGAGTGCGAGAAAAGCGTCGAGGTTCTCTTTCATGCCTGGCACCATCGGTCCCGGCCAATCGGTACCCCACAGGAGCTTGTCGGCGACAACGGCCAGACGCGGGAAGTACTTGAGCAGTCCTTTTGGTGGGATTCCCGACACATCACCCCAGAAGTTCGGATGCCGGCGTAACAGAAAAAACGACGTGTCGGCCCACAACGGACGTCCCAGATGGGCCATGATAATCTGCAGTTCGGGAAAGTCGACGCCGACGTCGTCGAGCACGATCGGGTCGGCGTACACGTTGCGGGCACCGGGGAAGACCGATGTTCCGGTGTGCACCATGATCGGTACGCCAAGCTCTTCCGCGCGCGCGTAGATCTCGTCCAACCGCGTCGCGCCGTCACGGTAGGCATTGGCGGCGACCTCCTGATGCGGTGGGTGGAGCTTGATCGCCCGGACGCCGAGGTCGACCAACCGATCGACCTGATCCCCGGCTGCTTCTGGATCGACCCCTCCAAACGGGATCATCCGCTCCGGCGCGTGACGGGCGAGCTCCGCGACCCACGGGTTCACGTTCTCTGTGAAGCCCATCAGCGTCGGACTGACGTAGTTGATGACCCCGATCCGCGCGATCCCTGCCGTATCCATCGCGCGCAGCACGAGCTCGGGATCGTTCATCATCCGCTCGAGCGCGTCGAATTCATGGCGGCCCTTGGCCATTGTCGCGCGGGCGCCGGGCTTGAGCTCGTGCCACGGTTGGATATGGACGTGGGCGTCGGTGATCCTCAGGTTCACGGCGCTCCCTAGCTGGGTCCAAGCGCGGTCAAGAAACCGCTGATTACGAAGACCGCGACGCCGAGCGCGTACGCGGCCCCTCTCGACGCCTTCAACGCGTATACCGCAGCCAGCGCCACCAGCACCGAGTACCAGATCGAGAAGAAGTTGATGTTCGCGACTTGGCCCCAGAGCAGGGCAGGCATGTCGCCGCGATCGAGGAAGAGCGACAGCCCGAACAACGGTGGTCCACCCTCCCGGGCGACCGTTTCCGCGCCCTTGATGGCGATGACAAAAGCCTGCAGAACGACCTGAAGGACCGTCACCCCGCTGGCGTACACCAACGCCGTGAAAGCGATCGGGTACTCAGCGTTTTTGGCTCCCGCGATCGCCGACCAGCCCCAGAGCAGCAGCCCCATGAAGGCGGTCACAATGCCGTAAACGATCGGCGCCGCCACCACCCCAATCCACTTCCACATCGCGAGTTGTCCGTACGCTTGCTCGCGTTGGCTCTCGCTCAAGCGCGAATCCTCCGCGATCGCGATCCGCTGTAGCTCTTCCACCATCGGCAGGTTGAAGAACGTCATTACGAGCAAGATCGCCGCCATAATGACCAGCGGGACGACCCAGCGTGGCCGCTCGGCGACATCTTCAAACGTGGCGCGCGGCGCGAAGACGATGTCGCGGAAGTTGTCCGCGACCGAGCGGCTCAGCATCCCTTCCATTCGGGCTTCCGTTTTTCGAGAAACGCTTTGACGCCCTCGACCTTGTCGTCGGTAGAAAACGCCAGCGCGAAGAGATCGCGCTCCTGCTCGAGGCCGGCTGACAGCTGCATCTCGTAGGCGGCCCGCAGGGCACGCTTGGCGAGCTTTAGCGTGACCGGGCTCTTGCTGGCCATCGCTCGCGCCACTTCGAGCGTCTTTTCTCTGAGCTCGATGGCGGGCACGATCTCATCCAGCAACCCGATCTCGTACGCTTTGACCGCGTCGATGATCTCGCCAGTCAGGATCAGTTGATGCGCCTTGCCGTAACCGACCAGCCGCGTCAAACGTTGGGTTCCTCCACCACCGGGAATGATCCCCAAGTTGACCTCAGGTTGTCCGATGCGCGCGGTGTCGGCCCCGATCCGAACGTCGCATGCCAGCGCCAGCTCGCACCCACCGCCCAGACAGAACCCATTGATCATCGCGATCGTGGGCAACGGGAAGTGCCAGATGCGATCGAATATCGTTGGCGTCGCCATCGCTTCCCGCTGCTCGAGCGGTGTCCGATCGGCGAACTCACCGATGTCCGCGCCGGCGATAAACGCTTTCTCGCCCGCGCCGGTGATGACCAGTACCCGAACGTCCGGGTCTTCTGCCGCGTCGGCAGCGGCAGCGGTCAGCGAATCGCGCACAGCCGCGTTGAGTGCGTTCATCTTCTGCGGCCGATCGATCGTGACGAGCCGAACTCCTCGATCCATGTTCTCGACCCGCACGACGGGTTGGGCGCTGCTCATGGTTCCTCCTTCGGTATCGGTTCGCCGCCCTTCCATATGTAGAACCCTTCGCCGGTCTTGCGACCCAGCTTGCCGGCCGCCACCAACTCGCGCAGGATCGCCGGGACCGCGAACCGCTGTTCGTCGATCGTGCGCGCGAGGTGTTCGGCGATCGCCAACCGCACGTCGAGCCCGACCAGGTCGGTCAACTTGAGCGGACCCATCGGATGGTTGTAGCCGAGCTCCATCGCCGCGTCGATGTGGCGCGCCGACGCTACGCCATCCTCGAACATCCGCATCGCCTCGAGCCCCAGCGCGATCCCGAGACGGCTCGACGCAAACCCTGGGACGTCGCGGACGACGATCGGTTCTTTCCCGAGCGAGCGCACGACGTTGACCACAATCGCTCGCACATCGGGATCCGTATCGGGCGTCACCACCACCTCGACCAAGCGCATAATGTGAACCGGGTTGAAGAAGTGGATCCCGACCACGCGCTCGGGCCGGCCGGTCGCCGACGCCAACGCACCGATCGACAGCGACGACGTATTGCTGGCGAGCACCGTCTTCTCGCCGCACCGCCGGTCGAGCACACCAAAGATCTCGCGCTTGGCGTCGAGATCCTCGGGAATCGCCTCGACAACCAGATCTGCGTTTTCGACCGCGACCCCGAGATCCGACTCGCTCGTGATCCGCCCCAATGCGGCTGTCTTGTCGTTGGGCTTGATCTTGCCGAGCTCGATGCCTTTAGCGAGCGTCGCATCGATCGCGCCAAGTGCACGCTCGAGAGCACCGCCATCGGCGTCATAGAGCCGCGTCGCGTAGCCCGCCTGGGCGGTTACCTGCGCGATACCACGACCCATCGTGCCGGCCCCGATGACGGCTACCGTTTCAAATCCGTGCGGCCTGGGCACGCCCGCGCTCACGTGTCGTCTCCGCGAGAGATCGCAACCGGCGCAGGCGCCAGCTCGGCGATCCGGTCGACCGCCCGATCACACTCGTCACCCGAGTTATAGAAGTGTGGCGCCAGCCGGATCCCCGCGCCGGGCCGATGATCGATCAAGATGTCTTCGTCGAGCAGCTGGCGCGCAATCGACTCGGCCTCTGGCGGCGCCAGCGTCACCGTTCCGCCGCGGCGCTGGCTCTCGCGCGGCGTAGCGACGTCGATCCCGTAACGGTCGGCGCGCTCGATGATCCGCTCCGTCAGCGCGACCGACTTCTCGCGAATCGCCGCGGGCCCGATCCGATTCACGATCTCGAGTCCCGGCCGGGCAACCATGTGTGCCGGTACAGCCGGCGTACCGGTTAGAAAACGACGGATAGAGTCGGCTCGCGTCTGCTCGGGCTCGAACGCGAACGGCTCATCGGCCGCCATCCAACCCGTCACCTGGGGCTCCAACCGCTCCTGCAGATCGCGGCGCGCGTACAGAAACGCGTTGCCGGGACCGCCGCACAGCCACTTGAGACACCCGCCAACCGCGAAATCCGCGTTCCACGCCTCGATCTCCAGCGGCATCACCCCGGCTGACTGGTAGACGTCGAGACAGACCCGCGCTCCGACCCGATGGGCTTTCTCACAGATCGCCGCCGCGTCCTGGACGAACGCGCTCTTGAACGCGACGTGGCTGATGGGCACCAGCGCGGTTCGCTCGTCAATCGCATCGAGCAATTGGTCGAGATCGACGGTGATCCCATCGCCGCGAGTCGGGACGACAACCACCTCGGCCCCCTCCGCCTGGGCGCCGGCATAGAGATACATGACGGATGGGAACTCGAGCTCGGTGTGGACGATGCGATTGCGGTGTCCGGCCCAATCGAAACACGATCGCACGATCGCCGACGCCACGGTGACGCTGGGCTGCATCACGACTGTCCCGGCAGAAGCACCGAGCAGCGGCGCCGCCAAATCACCGATCTCGGTCACGATGTCCCACCACCCTTCCTCCCAGGCCTTGATCCCACTCGTGTCCCACATCTCGGCGTACTCGGCGAGCGCTTTGGAAGCGCACTCCGGCATCGCGCCCAACGAGTTCGAGATCAAATACGTAGTCCGATCGACGATCGGGAATTGGTCGCGCCAGGCTAGCAGCGGATCCTGCATGACGTCCTCAATCGCCCTCGAAGCGAGGCGTTTTCCTGGCCCGGAAGGCGGCCAGGCCGCGGGCGGCGTCGCTCGAGCCAAAGCACGCCAGCTGGTTTTCGAGCTCGAGCGCGAGCATGGTCTCCAGGCTCTCCACCTCGCTCCGGTAGACAGCGTGCTTGATGCGCGCGACCGCGATCGGCGGGGCAGCGGCGAGCCGTTTGGCCCAGGCGAGTGCCTCGTCCCACAGCGAGTCGACCCCCACGACTCGGTTGACCATCCCCATCGCCAACGCCTCTTCGGCGCCGACCATGCGTCCTGACCACATGAGCTCGAGCGAGCGCGCCGCGCCGACCAACCGCGGCAGCAGAAATGTCCCGCCCCAGTCGGGATGGAGCCCGATGCGCGAGAACGTCTGTCCGATCGAGGCCGTGTCGGCCATGATCCTGATATCGCACGCCAGCGCCAGGTTCGCTCCGCCCCCGGCCGCCGGACCGTTGATCGCCGCCAGCACCGG
The DNA here is from genome assembly GCA_041577935.1 of Gemmatimonadota bacterium. Classification (GTDB taxonomy): domain Bacteria; phylum Gemmatimonadota; class Gemmatimonadetes; order JACCXV01; family JAHWKZ01; genus CAMYLR01. Next base: position 6,294 of record JBFGIA010000024.1, read on the forward strand.
CTGGTCGAGCGCGCGGATCGCCGTCACCACCCGCTCACCGGCGCGGAGCAGCTTTTCGAAATCGGCGCTGTTCTGGGATTCGATCAGCTCGCGCAGGTAATCGACATCGGCGCCGGCGCAGAACCCGCGGCCGGCACCGGTTACCACGATCGCGCGGACCGCTGGATCGTCACCCAGCTCGGTGATCGCCTCGCCGACCAGGTCGCGCATGTCACCAGCAAAGGCGTTCAGCTTCTCGGGGCGGTTGAGTCGCACGATCCCGACCGAGTCGTCGCGCTCGACGAGCACCACGGGCTCGCTTGCGGTCACCGGTTCACTCCTATCCATCGCCGCTGCGCTCGACGAGCAGCGAGGTCCCCATGCCGCCACTGACACATAGCGTCGCGATCCCCAGCCGGCTCTCCCGGCGAGCCATCTCGTGGAGCAGCGACACGACGATCCGCGCGCCGGTGCAGCCGATCGGATGGCCCAGGGCGATCGCCCCGCCGTTGACGTTGACGCGGCTCAGGTCGAGATCGAGGTCCTGGGCCACCGCCAGGACCTGCACCGCGAACGCCTCGTTTAACTCGATCAAGTCGATGTCGTCGATCGTCATGTCCTGGTGCTGAAGCAGCTCGAGCACCGCCGGCACCGGGCCAATGCCCATTACCGCCGGGTCGACGCCGACGTTGGTCCAGTCGACAAGCCGCGCCATTGGCTCGAGCCCCTGCTTTTCCACGGCATCCTCGGCTGCCACCAGCACCGCGGCGGCGCCATCGGTGATCCCCGACGCGTTGCCGGCGTGAACCGTCCCCGCATCGCGGAACACGGTCGGCAGCTTGGCGAGCTTGTCGAGCGTCACCTCGTCACGCGGGTGCTCGTCGTGATCGAGCCCGTCCGGGAAAGGCGCGATCTCGCTCCCCCACCGGCTGGCCTCCCGGGCCGCCTGGCACCGATGCTGGCTTTCCATCGCGTAGCGATCCTGCTCCTCACGCGATATCTCGTACCGATCGGCCAGTGTCTCCGCCGTCTCGCCCATCAGATCACCGCACAACGGGCACAAAAAACCGTCCCGGTACATGCCGTCGACCAGCTCGCCGTGGCCAAGCCGGTACCCCCACCGCGCGCGGGGGAGCATGTAGGGCGTTTGCGACATCACTTCGGTCCCGCCGGCGAGCACCAGATCGGTGTCGCCGAGAGCGATCGATTGCCACGCCTGGATGATGCCGATCAAGCTCGAGGCACATGCCTGGTTGACGGTGTAGGCCGGCGCGCTCTCGGGTATGCCGGCACGGTATGCGATCTGGCGGGCCACGTTCGGACCCACACCGGCTTGACGCGCGTTGCCAAAGATCGTGAGATCGATCGCTTCCGGGTCGACATCGGCACGGTCGAGACAAGCGCGAGCGGCGTGGGTACCGAGGTCAGCGGCGGTCTTGTCGGCTAGCGCGCCACCGAACTTGCCGATCGGCGTCCGCACGGCGGCACACAAAAACACCGGACGATCGTACCGAAACCTCATTGAGTCGAATATCACCCCGCGCTGGAGCGTGTCAATCAGGTACAAAAAAAGCCGCCCGGCATAGACCGGGCGGCTCTCGACGCGCTGCACGAGACAGCAAAAAAAGTGAGGGCCGGACAAGCCTGAGGCCTGTTTCCTCCTCCGGAGTCCGAGCCGTTCCCAGCTGCGCCCCGCCACTCGACCAAGGTCCCGTGGCCAGCGCCTCCTCTCCTGGGTTTCGCCTCCCTTTCAGAGGTCATCCCGGTGAGCAAGTAGCGCGGACATTGGTTTCGCGCTCCCCCTTCGTCGTTAGCTTGCGCCCCGACCTTGGGGTTTTCCTGGCTCACCGATGGCGTGCAAAAGTCAAAGACGTCCGCACACCGCCTCTCTGAGGGTTGACTCCCCTGCAGAGTGTTACCGGGGCGGCCTGCCGACTTCCTCTCAGAAGCCAGCGCCTCCCATGGAGTTCCTTCCCCTTCAGCGCATGCGGATACGGGAACCCACTCACCCGGGAGTTGCCTCGTCCCGGTTTTGGTGCGACTACAGGGTTTTCCACCCTCTTGCCGCGTTCCGTCTCCCGCGTCCTGCCAGCCTTTTCAGGCCGGTAACGCTCATGGGGTTTTCCCCTTCGGAGCTTTCCCCTCCCGCGGAGCCGTAGCGCCTCTCGGCGCCCTGTGCCCTCTTGTCGTTTACCGGTCTCTGAAAGCAGGTGTAGCCCGCAGGAGCCACAGCCCAAATCATCACCGGCCCGACTTCAGGGCCTCGCTCCCCGCGAGAATCCGTCGCGAGCGAACGGGGGTTAGCCGTGCGCCCACTCGTTACTCCCTTGGGGTTTCCGCGCTCTAGGGCATTCCGCTGTTGCGTTGCGCGCAGCGTCCCGCGTGCTCCCCTCGCAGGCTTAGCTTGCGACGCCAAACGGCGTCGCGCCGGCCTCTCAGGGTCTCTATCCGCAACGTGGTCGGCCCCCCGTCGGGAACCACAACCCTTATGCGCTTTTTGCACCTCGTCTCTGCTCCGTGGGCTTTGAACCGCGTCGTTCCGGGCTTACGCCGACGAGCCCTGTGGCATCGCTGCTCGGGTGACTCGCCTATGGAACGTCCACGGCCCTCCCTGAGGGCCCATGGAGTGAGTGTCGGTGCCAGGCTTCAGGTCGTAATCCGACCCTCGCAATCGATTATACGGACCCCCCTGAACACTGTCAACTTATTGCGCTATAAAGAGTTACAAGATTACTGTGAGAGCCGGACAAGTGCTTCCCAAACGGGTAGTTGGCGATCCTTACGTCAAGCTATTTACTACATCACAACGGTAAGCTAAAGGCGCCAAATCGGTTCCCGCGATCTGTACAGAAGCTTCACAGAATGTCCACAGACGGCGTCTCTTTCTCCACCACTTATCCACGCGTTATTCACAGCCAGGCAGCGGCCCCCGCTTGACAACTCCAGTCGCAAGATGATCTAATAGGCCAAATACTCGCCAATCCGCTGCGCTTTTCTTTTCGCCCCGTCTCGCCGACGGCAACGACTAGGAGGGCACGATGAAACTCGTGTTCCGCGTTTTGGTCGCCGTTCCGGTCTTCGCGCTCAGCAGCGTCTTTCCCTTGACCGCCCAGACCTGGACTGTCTCTGGCTCCGTCGCCGACTCGACGGGCGCCCCTCTGCCCGGCGTCGCGATCGACGCCGAGGACCTCTTTCGCAGTGCGCTCAGCGATGCCAGCGGGAGCTACCGGTTGACCGGTCTTCCGGCCGGCACCCACACGCTGCGCGTGCGCTTGCTCGGCTATCAGGAGTTGAGGCGCGAAGTCACCGTCGGCCCCGGCGAAACGCCGGAAGCCGATTTCACTCTGCGGCTGGCACCGATCCCGCTCTCGCCGATCCATGCGGTCGTCGGATCGCGCGCCCGACATACGGCGGCAGACGAGCTGGCGGTTCCGGTGGACGTCTACACCTCTGAGGACCTGGTTTTGCAGGGCACCACCGAGACCAGCCAGATCCTGCAGGGGCTCTCGCCCTCGGTCAACTTCCCGCGCCAGACCGTCACCGACGGCACCGACATCGTGCGCCCCTTCACCCTCCGGGGGCTGAGCCCCGACCACACGCTGGTGCTCATCAATGGCCACCGGCGCCACCAGACGGCGCTGGTCAACACCTTCGCCTACGGTACCGGAGCGGGCTCGAGCGGGGTCGACCTGAACGCGATCCCGTCGAGCGCGATCGATCGCGTCGAGGTCCTGCGTGACGGGGCCTCTGCACAATACGGCTCTGACGCCATCGCGGGCGTCGTCAACCTGGTCCTGAAGGAAGGCGAATACTCGCCGTTCGTGAACGTGTCGGTCGGTGAGTTCGTGACCGACGACTACGACAACGACGGCACGGCGGTCAACATCAACGGCGGTTGGGGGATCGGTCTGGGCCGCGGCTCGTTGGGGCTCTTCGCCGAGTACCTGGACCGCGAGCCGACGAACCGAGCGTGGGCGGACCCGTTCGAGGTCGCCGGCACGGGTGTCGCCGACTCGATCGACAGCAACGGACAGGTCGCCGTCAAGCGCAACCCGGTGGATCAGCCAAACCACCACTGGGGTGACGGGCTGGAAAGAGACATCCTCACGATGCTCAACTTTCGGCTGCCGCTCACCGATGAGCTGACGAGCGAGGTCTACGCCTTTGGCGGGTACAGCTTCCGCGACGGAACCGGGAACGGGTATCGGCGCTACTTCGACAGCGGGCGAAACTGGCCGCAGATCTACCCGCTGGGGTTCTTGCCCGAGTTCAATCCGGACGTCGTCGACTACTCCGTCGCCGGCGGTGTCCGCGCTCTCCTGGGAGAGTGGTCCACCGACGTCGGCTTCGCGTTTGGGCACAACGACTTCGAGTACAACATGCGGAACACGCTCAACGCGTCGCTAGGCCCGTGCCTCGACTTCGTCGGCTGCGACTCGCCGGCACCCGGCCCCGACGGTTTGACCGGTACCGCGGATGACCTCGTGAATCAAACCTCGTTCTTCGCCGGCGGGCTGGAGCGTGAGGAATTCTCGATCGGGGCGAATGCGGCAACCGAGGTTGAGCTCGGGCTCCCGGCACCGGTGAACCTGGCGGTCGGCGCGTTGTTCCGTCGGGAACGGTACCAGATAATTCGAGGTGAAACCGCCTCCTGGATCAACGGCGGGCACCCCGATCAGTTCGGCGACGAGGCACCCGGCGGGTCACAGGTGTTCCCCGGCTTCGAGCCCGGTGACGAAGTCGACGCCGATCGCACAAACTTCGGCCTCTACGCCGACCTCGAGACGAACCTGACCCCGCGGGTTTTGGCCAACGTTGCGGCTCGATTCGAGAGTTACAACGACTTCGGGGAGGTCCTCACCGGCAAGCTGGCGGTTCGTTACCAGCCGTCGGAGCAACTCACGCTACGCGCCGCCGGCAGCACGGGGTTCCGCGCGCCGGGGCTGTCGCAGGTCCACTTCAGCAAGGTCGTCACGAACGTCATCGAGGGCGAGTTCGTGGAGATCGGAGTCTTCCCGGTTGGCCATCCCGCTTCTCGGTTACTCGGATCGCGCGATCTTGATGAAGAGCGCTCGTTGAACCTGAGCGCCGGGCTGGCAGTCAGCCCGCAGGAGAACCTCACGCTCACTATCGATTACTTCTACGTCAAGATCGACGACCGGATCTTGCTCGGGGCGACGTTCGACGATGATACGACGCTCGAGATCTTGGCCGACGGCGGCATCGACAACGTCGGCGGGGTTCAGTACTTCACCAACGGGCTCGACACGGAGACCCAGGGAATCGATCTGACGGCGGTGTACGAGGTCCCGGTGGGAGAGGCCGGCGTGCTCGACCTGACCGGCGTCTTCAACTGGACCAAAAACGAGATCACCCGCGTCGATCCACTGCCGGCGGTTCTTAGCGGCTCCGACGAGACGGGGATCATCGACCCCGTGACGTCGATCGCAATCGAAGACGAGCGACCCGATGCCCGGTTTACGGCGACGGCCGCGTATTCGTTGGGCCCACTCCACACCCTGGGCCGCTTATCGTACTTCGGCGGATTCGAGTCCGCGCAGCCGGGCTTCTGCGATCTCTGTCGCGAGAGCTACGGAGGCAAAACGCTGTTCGACGCCGAGGTGGGGTACCGCTTCGCTCAGGTGGATCTGTCGGTCGGTGTCCGCAACCTGTTCGACGTCTACCCGGACAGTCCCAGCTCGCTCGTCGTCGTCGACGACGACGGCAGCACGTCGAAGGATTTCAACGACAACTTCGGAACGTTCCCGTGGGCTGCGGCGTCACCGTTCGGGTACAACGGTCGGTACATCTACACCCGCGCGTCGACCCGATTGAGTTGGTAGGCGTTCGGTAGAGCGCGGCTACAGCAGGTTGGCGGCGTACTCGGCGAGCTTTGACCGCTCGCCCTTGCGGAGCTCTACGTGGGCCGCCAGCGGGACATCGCGGAAGTGCTGTACCACGTGGTTGAAGCCGTTGGTCGATGAATCGATGTACGGAGTGTCGATCTGCCACGGATCGCCGGTCAGCACGAGCTTGGTGTGATCGCCGACGCGGGTCAAGATCGTCTTCACCTCGAGCGGGGTCAGGTTCTGCGCTTCGTCGACCAGCATGAACTGCTGCGGGATCGACCGGCCACGGATGTGGGTCAGCGGCTCGACCGCGACCAGTCCGCTGCGGATGAGCTCGCTCACCGATCGATCGCCGTTGCGGCTGCGCCGGCCCTCCAACAGCAGCGCCAAATTGTCGAAGATCGGTTGCATCCAAGGGTTCAGCTTCTCGGCCACGTTGCCCGGCAGGTAGCCGATGTCCTTGCCCATCGGGAACGTCGGTCGCGAGACGAGCAGGTGACGGTAGGGTCCGTCCGAAAGCACTTGTTCGAGGCCCGCCGCCAGCGCCAGCAATGTCTTCCCGGTGCCCGCCTTGCCCATCAGAGTGACCAACACGATCGAGGGGTCGAGTAGCGCGTCCAGCGCGAAGTACTGCTCCTTGTTGCGCGGCCGGATGCCTTGCACGCCTTCGCTGCTCGTCGTCAGCGCCAGCAGCCGTCCGCCGAAGACGTCAATTCGAGCCAGCGCCGTGTTCGACGGATCGGTGGGATCGCGAAGAAGCGCGTATTCGTTGGGGAAGAACTCGCCGTCCAGTAGGGGCAGCTCAGCCTTTTCCCGAAACAGGTCCAGCTGCTCGGCCGGCAGCTCGAGCTCGGTCTGACCCGAGTAGAGATCGTCGAGCCGAACGCGGTCAGTTTCGTAGTCCTCGGCCGCCAGCCCGAGCGCGTCGGCCTTTATCCGAAGGTTGACGTCCTTGGTCACCAGGATCAGCGGAACGTCGGGATCCTCGTCGCGAATGTGACGCGCGATCTTGAGGATCTCGTTGTCGACCGTGCCGTTGCCGTGAGCGATCGGCTGCTGCGGGTTGTCGGGGTCGAAAACGACCTTCAACGACCCGCCGGTCTCGAGGGGAACGCCCTCCGACAGCCGACCTTGGCGGCGCAGGCCATCCAGAAAGCGGCTGATCCAGCGCGCATTCTCGCCCAGTCCGGTAAGCTGTCGCTTGAAGCGGTCGATCTCCTCGATGACGTAGATCGGCAGCAAGACCGCGTTGTCCTCGAACGCGAGCAACGCCTTCGGGTCGTGCAGCAAGACGTTAGTGTCGAGTAGGAAGCGCTTGCTCACGCCGAACTGCCTGTCACCTCAGGTTGACCCAAACCGACTTCGTCTCAGTGTATTGCTCGAGTGCGTACTTCCCCAGATCGCGCCCGTAGCCGCTCTGTTTATAGCCGCCAAACGGGTTGGCCGCGTCGTACAGATTGTAAGTGTTGATCCACACCGTCCCCGCCTTTAGGCGATGGGCTACGTAGTGCGCTTTCTTGACGTCGCTCGTCCATACCGCGGCCGCCAATCCGTACGGCGACGCGTTGGCTTGTTCGATCGCTTCGTCGACGTCGTCGAACGTGATCGTCGCCAGCACCGGCCCAAAGATCTCCTCGCGGGCGATCGTCATGTCGTTGGTCACCTCGTCGAAAACCGTCGGCTCCACGAAGTACCCGGGCTCGATGTCGGCCCGGCCGCCTCCGGCGACGACCTTGGCGCCCTCTTCCTTGCCACGCTCGATATAGCCCAGCTCGGTCTCCATCTGCTTCTCGGAAACGATCGCGCCGATCCGGGTCGACTTTTCGAGCGGGTCGCCGACGGTGAGCTTTGCTGTGCCGGCCGCGACGCCGTCGACAACTTGATCGTGCGCGCTGCTCTCGACAAAGAGCCGGCTGCCGGCGGCACACACCTCGCCTTTGCCGTAGAAGATCCCACCGATCGCTCCCTTGACAGCCGCCGGCAGGTCGGCGTCGGCGAAGACGATGTTGGGGCTCTTGCCTCCCAGCTCGAGCGACACCCGTTTGACGGTATCGGCTGCCGTCTTGGCGATCCGAATTCCAACCGCGGTCGATCCCGTGAATGCGATCTTGTCGACACCGGGATGCTTGACCAGCGCCTCGCCGGCGGTCGACCCACCACCCGGAACGACGTTCAGCACGCCAGCCGGGACGCCGACCTCCCGAGCGACATCGGCTAGAAGGAGCGCGGTGAGCGGCGTCTCGCTGGCCGGTTTCAAGACCACTGTGCACCCCGCCGCCAGAGCCGGCGCGACCTTCCACGATGCCAAGTTGAGCGGGAAATTCCAGGGGACGATCGCACCTACGACCCCGACCGGCTCGTGACGAGTGTAGGCGAACTGACCGGGCACGGAGACCGGAATCGTGGCCCCCTCGATCTTGGTTGTCCAACCGGCGTAGTACTCAAACGTCTCGATCGTCATGTTGACGTCGATCCCGCTCTCGAACAACGGCTTGCCGTTGTTGAGCGTCTCGACGAGCGCGATCTCCTTCTTCCGCTCCTCGAGCCGCTGCGCGAGCGCCCACAACAGGCGACCGCGATTGCGGGGCGTCATGTCGGGCCAGGGGCCAGACTCGAACGCCGCTCGCGCTGCTTTGACGGCCCGATCGACGTCCGCCTGATCGGCAGCGGCCACCTCGGTGCACGGCTCAGCCAGCGCCGGATTGATGACCTCGAACGTCTCGGTGCTTTTGGCGTCCTGCCACTCACCGTCGATAAACAGCCGACCCGGGAGCAGCACGTCGGGCAGCGCGGGCGCCGTCGCGGTCGTCATCTAGCGCCCCGCGAACTCGGGCTTCCGCTTTTCGACAAACGCGTTCAGCCCTTCCTTCGCGTCGTCGGAAGCGAACAGCTTGGCCTGCAGCTCGCGCTCGATCGCCAACCCTTGCTCCATCGGCAGCTCGGCACCCGATTGACAGGCGCGCTTGATGTGCCCGACCGCCATTGACGCCTTGGCGGGGGTCGTGAACTGCATCGCGTACTCTTTCACTTTCTCGATGAACGCGTCGTTCGACTCCGCCTCCCAGGCAGCGTTGATGATCCCGAGCTCGGCGGCTTCCTGCATCTCAAAGTTGCGCCCCGTCGCCATCAACTCGATCGCCCTTGACTTGCCGACCAACCGCGTTAGCCGCTGCGTGCCCCCAGTGCCAGGAAGGACACCGAGCGTCACCTCGGGCAGGCCAATCTTGCCCGCACCACTGCGAGCGAACCGCAGGTCGGCGGCCATCGCCACCTCGAGGCCACCACCCACGGTGTGCCCGTTGAGCGCGGCGATAACGAGCTTCGGCGTGTGCTCGAGCCGTGACAGCGTTTCGTTGGCGTGCAGGCAGAAAAAGTACTTCCACGTCGGGTCTGACTGGGACAGCATCTCGATGTTGGCGCCCGCACAAAAGAACTTCTCGCCCGATCCGGTCAATACGATCACGTGCACGCCGGTGTCGAAGCGCGCATCGATGATGGCCGCGTCGAGCTGCTTCATCATCTCGTGCGTGTAAGTGTTCGCGGGCGGATCGTCGAGGGTGAAGATCGCGATTCCGTTCTTCTTCTCGACGCTAATGAGCTTCTTTTCAGCCATCAAATCCTCCATTTCGGTACAGCGCGGTACGATCAAGTAAAAGCGTTCAGGCCGGTAATGTCCTGACCGATGACCAACGTATGAATGTCGTGCGTCCCCTCGTACGTGAACACCGTCTCGAGGTTGCACATGTGACGCATAACCTGGTACTCCGAGTGAATTCCATTGGCGCCTAACGCCCAACGGGCGGTGCTGGCCACCTCGCGTGCCATCATGACGTTGTGTCGCTTCGCCAACGATACGTGTGTGTGCTTTAGCTTGCCGGCGTCCTTTAGCCGACCCACACGGTACGCCAGTAGCTGGCCGATCGTCACGCGATCGAGTATCTCGACGAGCTTCTCCTGCATGAGCTGAAAACCCGCGATCGGACGGTCGAACTGCACCCGCTCCTTGGTGTACCGCAGCGCCTCCTCGTAGCACGCCATTGCCGAACCCACCGCGCCCCAGGCGATCCCGTAACGAGCCTGTGTCAAACACATGAGCGGGCTCTTGAGGCCGTCGGAGCCGGGCAGCAGTGCGCCGCCATCGAGTCGCACGTCGTTGAACACCAGCTCCGACGTATCCGATGCGCGAAGCGAGTGCTTGCCGTGCATCTCCACGGTGTCGAACCCGTCGGTCCCGCGCTCGACCAGAAAACCTCGGATCCCGTCCGGCGTTTGGGCCCAGACAACAGCAACATGGGCCATCGAACCGTTGGTGATCCACATCTTGGATCCGTTTAGCACCCACCCGTCGCCGTCGGGTTCGGCGCGCGTCGTCATCCCGCCTGGATTCGACCCATAGTCGGCCTCGGTCAGGCCGAAACAGCCGATCGCCTCGCCGCTCGCCATCGCTGGTAGCCAGCGCCGCTTTTGCTCCTCCGAACCAAACGTGAAGATCGGGTACATGACCAGCGCACCCTGAACCGAGACGAAGGAGCGCAAACCGCTGTCACCACGCTCGAGCTCCTGCATGATCAAGCCGTAGGCGACGTTGTTCATGCCCGCACAGCCGTACTCTTCAGGCAGATTGGCGCCCAGGACGCCCAACTCTCCTAGACCTGGGATCAACTCCAGCGGAAAGTGCCCTTCGAGATACGCCTCCTCGATGATCGGCATAACCTGCTCGTCGACAAACCGGCGCACCGTGTCGCGAGTCATTCGTTCCTCGGATGTCAGCTCGGAATCGAGATCGAGATAATCAACACCTTTGAAAGCCATTAGCCCACAGCCTCCGCGGTCGGGATTCGCTCGACCGCTCTGACGACCGCATCGCAGAACTCACCGGTGGTCGCCGAGCCGCCGAGATCTGGGGTTCGAACCTGGCCCTCGAGCAAAACCTGCTCGACCGCGGCGCGCGAGCGATCACCGGCTTCGGCTTGATCGATGTGCTCGCACAGCATCGCCGCAGCCAGGATCAGGGCCGTTGGATTCGCGATCTGCTTGCCCGCGATATCCGGCGCCGATCCGTGGACGGCTTCGAACATCGCCATCTCTTCACCCACGTTTGCGGCTGGGGCCATGCCCAACCCACCGACAAGACCCGCGCACAAGTCGGACAGGATGTCACCGAACATGTTTGTCGTCACGATCGTGTCGAACTGGTGTGGGTCGAGCACCAGCTGCATCGCCATGTTGTCGATGATCCGATCGTTGAACTCGATCTCCGGGTGGTCGTTCGCAAGCTCTTTGCCGACCTCGAGGAACAGACCGCTGGTGTACTTCAGGATGTTGGCCTTGTGGACCAACGTGAGATGCTGTTTCGGACGCCGAGCGACGTAGTCAAACGCGAACTGGATGACCCGACGCGATGCATCCTGGGTGACGATCGTGATCGACTCGGCGGCGCTGCGCTTGGTATCGATATAGTGCTCAATGCCAGCGTAGAGCCCTTCGGTGTTCTCGCGGATGACCACCAGGTCGACGTCATCGTAGCGCCCGCCAGGCACCAGTGATTTTGACGGCCGCACGTTGGCGTAGAGCTCGAACTCCTTGCGCAGGGCGACGTTGACGCTTCGAAACCCGGACCCGACGGGGGTCGTGAGTGGCCCCTTTAGGCATACCGCGCTGTCACGGAAGGAGTCGAGCGTGACCGGCGGCAGGGTCTCCAGACCCCTCTCGACCGCGGTCACACCGGCGACTTGCTCGTCCCAATCGATCGCCGCTCCGGCCGCCTCGATGACGCGGATCGCCGCATCGACGACTTCGGGCCCGATGCCGTCGCCTTTGATGAGAGTGACTGTGGGCATTACACCAATCTACGCCCGCTCGGTGCGACCGTCATCGCAGAAGCCCACGATCGGGAACGAATTTTGTCGCTTAGTCCAGCGTCGCCTGGATGAAAGCCGCTACTCGTCCAAGACCACCGCGCTCAGCCCGCGGTTCGGGCAGCGGTGGGAGGCCGGCGAGGAGGGTTCCCGGCCGTGGAAGATCAGCGGTTCCGTGCACGAACCGACCGAAGAATGGATTGAGGTTGCCGTCGATGAGCGCCGCGGCGCGATCGGAGATCTCGTCCGCCGTCCAACTCACGTGGCCCCAAGCCGCCAGGTCGTTCATCTCCCGCCACAACACGGCCACGTCGATCTCGCCCTCGGTCCGCAACCGCAGCTCGCGGTCGAGCGCCAATCCGACGATCGCCCCCTTGCGGTACGCCAGGTACTCGTCACTGGGACCGAATGCCGGCGATTCGCGCGTTTCGTCGTCAAACGACCACCGTCGGCGATGCGGATTGGCACGGTACGTGGCATCGATCGCCGCCAGATGGTCGACATATTCGTCGCCATCCAACAACTCAGCCTCGTGCGCGATCCGCAGTGCCAGGTAGTCGTTCACCCCCTCCTGAAACCAAAGCGGCGCGTCGTATTGTTGCCACAGATGCACCAGCTCGTGGGCCAGCAACCGAATGCTGGGGCGCGAACCGTCGGGCAACCGGTGCACCAACCCGATCGCGTGCGGGCCGTTCCGGTTGCCGCTCGTCATCGGAAATCGCGCCGGCACCAGCGTGACCGCCAAGCGGTCGATGCCGGGGTTTCCCAAGCGGTGACGAGCTGCGCAAGTCAACGCCGCCATATCGTCCGCTAGCTCGCGCCGGTCGAACGTCCACTGTCCCTGCGCCGCGAACTCGACGGTCATGCCACATGCTTCCCGCCGATGATGCTCAATGGAACCGGCCAGCACGTTGGTCCGCAACAACGACCGCACGCCATGAAACGCGTACTCGTCCCAGCCGGCGACGACTTCCCAATCCCGCGGTAGCCGCCAGCGGACCTTGACCCGGGCGTGCATTGCGGCTTGGGTCGGCATCTCCGGGGTCAAAAACAACGCTTCGGCTGGAGCATATAGGAGATCGGGGCCGAGACCAACGCTCCACGCGTTGACCGGTTCATCAGCGGTGATCGCCAATCGATACTGGATCCGAATCGGGTCGCTCCACCCGCGCTCGGGCTGCGCAAATGTCCACCGTGGCGCGCCATCGACCACGTCCCAACGGCCGCTGCGGGCCCCCTTGACCTCGGGATCCTGGGCCAGCAATCCGACCAGCGGACGGGCGCTCGGACGCGCCAGGACCAACGAGTCGCCGTCGAATCCGTACACCGCCAACGACACGTCGACGACCCCCGCCGTTGGATCGGGCCGCACTTCGTAATTGAGCTCGCAGCACGGCACTTCGCCCGGCAGGGTGGTGACCAAGCTGACGATCACGGCCGCCAGCAGCGTATAGTGGCCCAACCGACTCATGTGTCAGCTAATACGCAACCTGCGGGCCAATTGTTCGATAGGAGGCCTTGTGGGGTGTTTTCTAGCCGGTGCGGCCGGCACGGGCGCCCTCGATCACACCTTCGATCTCCTGATCGGTGAGGGTGTGATCGGAGCTTTTTGCTAGCTCAAAAATCTGATCGACCAGCTCTGGGTAGGAATCGTGCCCTCGCGATGTGAGCCAGTACTCGACGTTGGAGCGGCCCGACATGTGGCCGATCTCGATCCGCTGATGGCGTCCCACCATCCCCGCCGGGACACCCGAGTAGACGCGGTCGGCGAGCCACTCTTCGCCCTTCTTCTCGGCTTTGATGACCGCCGCCGCGTGGACGCCGGTGCCGGTCCGGAAAGCGTCTGCTCCGACCACCGGATAGTTGACCGGTAACGGCACACCGGTCGAATCGGCGATTCGCTGGCAGTACGCGGGGAGCGGGCTGAGATCGGTATCGATCCACCCCAGCAGGTTAAGGTTGACGAGCAGGAGATCCATCTCGGTGTTCCCCACTCGCTCGCCGATTCCGAGCCCCGTTCCATGCACTCGATCGACGCCGGCGACCATCGCCGACAGCGCGTTGGCGAGCCCGAACCCGCGATCGCGGTGGCCGTGCCAATCGACCTTGACGTCTGCACCCGTCTTTGCAACGAGCTGTTTGGCCCACCGTACGAGATTGCGAGCGCCATCGGGAGTCGCGTGACCGACCGTGTCGGCCAAACAAATCCGGCTCGCACCGGCCTCGATAGCGGTCGTGTAGAGTTTTTCTAAAGCCTCGGGTCGAGCGCGGGTCGTATCCTCGGTCACGTACATCACCTGGAGGCCCTGCTTGACCGCGTAGTCAACCGCCTTCTGGCTCGTCTTCAGCACCCAGTCGAGTTCCCACCCCTCGGCATATTGCCGGATCGGCGACGAGCCGATAAACGTGCAGCACTCGATCGACAGGCCAACCTGCTGCGAGATCTCGGCGACCGGATCGATGTCCTGCTGGAGCGTCCGCGCAGCACAGTTGGCGCCGATCGACAGCTTGGCGTCAACGATCTCTCGCGCCAGTCGGGTGACATCGGCAACCGCCCGCGGTCCCGCTCCGGGCAGACCGATGTTGGCGGTATGGATGCCGAGCCGGTCCATCAAGTGGAGGATCTCGATCTTGGTGTCGATCGGCGGGTCCACGACCGATGGCGACTGCAATCCATCGCGCAAGGTTTCGTCATCGAACTCGACCGGCTGGGTAGGCCGAACGAGATCGCCGGCCTCACGGTTCCAGTCGTAGATCAGCTCCGAGATCTCTAAGTCAGGCACGGCGTCAAGCTATCGTCGTCGACTACCTAGTCGCCATTCGAGCGCGCGCTACCTTCCGCCGATGCGCGCCGTGACCCCCGCCAACCCGGTCGCCGTAGCCGCCGCCTACACTGCGGTGTGCGTGGTTTGGGGCTCTACTTACCTGTTCATCAAGCTTGGCGTCGCGGTGCTTCCACCGTACCTGCTGGGAGCCGCTCGCTTCACGATCGCCGGCGCAGTGATGATGGCGGTCGCTTTGGCTACGGGCCGGCGCCTCCCGCGGGATCGGGCCGTGATCGGACACGCCATCTTGGTCGGGATCTTGTTGCTGGTGCTCGGCAACGGGTTTCTGAATACTGCTCAGCAACATCTTTCGACGGGTTTGGCAGCACTGCTCCTGACGACGGTACCGATGTGGAACACGTTGATCGCGATGCTCGGGCACCAGCACGAGCGGTTGGCGCCCATCGGTTGGGTTGGCCTCATCGTAGGGCTGGTTGGCGTCGCGATTCTGGTCAAACCGTTCGAGTCGATCGAGTCGTCCTGGTTTGGCGTGATCGTCGTCTTGCTGGCCGCATTGTCATGGTCACTCGGAACGGTGCATGCGCGGCGACGGCTGGCACATGTCGACGCGCTCGCCCTCAGCGCTATCGAGAACGGCATCGCCGGACCGTTGATGTTCGGCGTTCATCTCGTCCTCGAGCGCGGTCAACCAGCGGTGTGGAACCAGCAAGCTTGGGTCTCGATCCTGTACTTGGCGCTCGTCGGCTCGCTGATCGGTTTTACCGCCTTCGCGTTTATCACCGCCCACATGTCCAGCAGCAAAGTCGGCACGTACACGTACGTGAATCCGGTCGTCGCGATCATCCTCGGGTGGTGGGTGCTCGACGAAACGCTCACGTGGCGGTTGGTGCTCGGTGGAGTCACGATTCTGGCGGGTCTGCTGCTAGTGTACTTCTCGCGCGTGCGCCAGAGACGGCCTCGCCTCGCTCCAGAAGCTAATTAGCTTGGTCCAACCGGTGAAAGAACGTCCTGGCGACAACAACGAGGACAAATGACCCCCAATCGATCCCCGCTAGACTCTCTCGCGCTTGGCCGCTGGCTCAAGGCGCGCACCGAGTCCCACTCGTATGTCGTCACAGCGTTTGTTCTGAATCTACCCTTTCTTTTCATCGTTCTGTGGCGACATCTAAACGAGGTCACACTCACGGGGCTCACGAGCGTTTATATAGGAACGGTTTTTCTAGGCTATTATGCGCTAATCGTGTTTGTTCTCTCCACGATTACTTTCTTTATACTGTCATTTTCCAAACGTCTTGCGATCATTGCGAGCGGTGCAATACTGACCGCTACGCTGTTCTATTTCGTCGTGAACAGCGTCGTTTACAGCATCTATCGATTTCATGTCGACGCTTTCTGGCTGGCGTACGCGGCGACGCACTTTCAGGGGTTCGGGATTCCCCCAACGGTAGTATTTACAGCCGTCGTCATCCTGATCCTCATTGTCGTGCTAGAGGTGGGCTTGTTCTGGGTCGCCCGCCACATCAAGCGTCAAAGACTGTTACCCGTGGCGTTTGTACTGGCGGCCCTCATGGCGCTAACGCTCAGTCAGAGCATTCATATAGCCGCGTACTACAACAGCGACAGTCGGATCACGAGCATTACGCCACAACTCCCCTTTTACTATCCGGTGACGTCAAGCAAACATGCAAAGAAGTACGGTCACTTGTTACCGCTGCTAGTCCCAAGTGACGCGTCGGCGCCTAGTGCAGGGGCTTCCATCCGCTATCCACTGCGCGATTTCGCGTGTTCCGTTCCCGCCGGCAAGCAAGCGACCAACATCCTAATGATCGTTCTGGAGAGCTGGCGCTACGATACGATGGACCAAGTTGTGTCGCCAAGGATGCATGCGCTCTCCAAGAGATCGATTGTGTTCCAGAATCATTTCAGCTCTGGTAACGCGACCCCTCATGGGATCTTCAGCCTGTTCTATGGAATTCATCCGACCTATTGGGAAGCCGTAAAGGGGCACAGCACTGCCATTGACAACCCGGTCCTGATTGACGCATTAGAGGCAAATGGCTACGCCTTCGGCATTTATGCGGACTCAAACTTTGACAGGCACAAGATCAAAGAAACCGTCTTTTCTGGAATCGAAGTCCATGAGTCCTTCATCGGTCAAAACCACGACACCAGAGATGAAGACCTAACACGACGGCTTATCAGTTTCATCGAGGAACAGGCGCGAGCCGAACGACCGTTCATGGGTTTCGCCTTCTACAAATCGACGCACTACAGCTATCACTATCCTAAGGAGAGTGCGCACTTTCTTCCGGCACGGAACTTGAATGTCGCCTTACTAGGTAGTGATGCCGATCCGACACCGTACTTGAACGACTACCGCAATGCCGTCCGACACGTGGATCAACTGGTCGGACATATCGTAGACCGATTGGAGACCCTCGACATCTTGGACGAGACGATCGTGATCGTCACTTCTGATCATGGCGAGGAGTTCGATGACAACGGGGAAAACTACTGGGGCCACACCAGCAATTTCTCGCGCTACCAGACGCAGGTGCCGATGTTCATTTTCCTTCCGGGGGAAGAGCCGCGGACTGTCACCAGCGTCACTTCTCACACAGATCTGCCGATCACCCTACTGCAGGAGGCTTTGCGGTGCGGCGAGGACGTGCGCAGCTACAGCAACGGGAGGAATCTCCTCGGACCGCAGAGTGAACCACGGCCGATCGTGATCGGGGGTTACGTCAGCCATGCGTTCGTGCTCGATGACAACGTGTATGCCGTCTACCCGATGCATGTCCGCAGCTACAAGTTGTCCGATGTCAAGGCCGACGCGGCAACGCCTCGCGCCGACCTGATGAAGCAAGCCATCGAGGAGACTTCTCGGTTCTACCGGGGGGTAAAGGATGGCGGCGGGTAGTCAACCCGTCGTTCTTACTTCGCTTCCTCGATGATCTCGAAGTCCGCGCGTCGCAACTTGTCGCCGAGCCCACGCGCGACGTTGCGGTAGAGAACCACCCCGATATCGGGCCTGAGTCGAACCAGCTTTCCGATACGCTCACACGTCAGCACACCGGCCTCGACCGGTGTCCGGGCGATGCCCTTCGCCATGTGATCCGCACGCGTCAGCATCGCGACCTCCCCCAGACACTCCCCGGGTCCGACACGCCCGATGGGCGAATCAGAACCGGACATCATGATGTCGACCTCACCGCTCAGGATCAGGTACATCTCCTCGCCCCGCGTGCCCTCCTCTAGGATGCTCTCGCCGGCTTCGTACTTCTGGTAGCTGGCGTATCCCGCCACCCGCTGCACTTGCTCGTCATTCAACCCATCAAACAGTGCGACCCGATCGACGACCTCGCTGATCCGGGGTATCACTTGGCGCTGCGAAAACGCCGCCAGCACCGCGTCGGCGATCTCCTGGGTCGTGTCGATCAACGCAACCTCGCCAAGCACCAGTGGTTCCAACAATCGGACGAACTTGACAACATCCCTGCGCTCGGTTCGCTGGAATGCCATCGCCGGCACGTAGGCACATGGCACGAAGCCCAACTCCATCAAGGTCCGTTGCATCCGCGTCGCGTCCGCGGCGGCATCGACTTCGATCACCACGATCCCGTGCTCGTCGCGACCGTATCGCACCAACTCGTCGAACAGGAACCGCACCACATGGTCGTCCAACGTGATCAACTCGAAGACCCGAATATCGCGATCGAACTTGTCGAGCGTGAACCCAATCGCGCCCACGATCCGTCCGTTGTCACGCGCGACCAGATAGTTCGACTGTTTGGCCTGTAGCATAAACACGCCGTAGTGGAGTTGGAGCGGCCCGAATATCTCCCGGTTGCGCACCCGGCCGCGTTCGATCCGCAGCAGGTCCGAGTACCCATCGGCGGTCATCTCCACGATCTCGAAATCTTCGCCATACGGATAGGGTGCCGACGCTTCGTCCACGATTAGATCGTTGGGAAGGCCGGCGTGGTTCATCGCCATGACCCCGAGCCGGTACACCTCGGGAACGATGCGCGGGTTGTTGCGGCGCAGCTCGATCGACGGCCCGAAGTGTCTGTACATCACGGCGACGTGCTCGCGGCGATCTGCTATCTGGACCTTCATCGGCAGAAACCCGACCGCTGCGAAACCGTACTTCTCGGCGATTTTCTGGGAGAACGGGTGGACGACGCGGGCTTCGGTGATCCCGATGTGGAGACGGTCACGGATGCGGTCGAGGCGGCCTTCCATCAGCAGCTTCCCGACGCCGTGCCCGCGCGCCTCGGGGTGCACCGCCAATCGACCAAACTCGCCCAGCAGGTCGCTGAATGCACCGACGTCCATCACGACCGAAGCGGTTCCGAGGATCAGACCGTCCTCGGTTCTCTCGGCGACGAGCACAATCGTGTCGTCGCTGAAGATCATCTTCTTAAGCAGCTTCTCGTCGTAGAACTCTGGGTAGGCGTAATCGTCGCCGTAGGTCGCGCGAAAAATCGAGCTGATGTGCGCGGCGTCTGCTTCGTCCGCTTCGCGGACCACGACC
>JBFGIA010000025.1:0-24057 GCA_041577935.1 Gemmatimonadota bacterium
GCGGGCCGCGCTCGACGAGGCTGACCGGCTCGTGGATGACCTCGGGGTCGAGGAGCAACGCCACGAAGTGCAGCTGCGCAAAGGGCGGTGGCTGGTGGCGATCGGCGAGTGGGCGAAAGCGGCGGAGGCTTTCACAGAAACCGAGCAAACCACGAGCTCAGCAGGCCTTGTTGCCGCCACGGCACTCGCTCGAGCTCATCGATGCCGCGCGGAGGTGCGCGCGCGACGAGGCCGACCCGAATCGTGTGATACGGATCTGGCAGGCAACCGATCGCTGGAAGCTCTGGTCAAGTTCCTCAAGGCGGATGCCGAAGCAGAGCTAGAACTGGCCGCAGAGACTGCGGGATCGCTCGATGAGGTTGCAGATCATGCCGCCCATCTGGGTGAGATCGCACTCGAGCGTGCTGCTGCGGAGCGGCTAGCGGACGTGCACCGCGCGTTGGACGACAGACGTCGGGAGAGGGTCGCCTTGGCGCGTGCGCTGCGAGCGATGCGCTCGCTGGAGCGTAAGCTGCCGACAGAGCTCAGACCGACGTTTCTGGCTCATCCCCGCAATGCGGCACTGCTGGAGGTCGCCGGAGTGCCGGCAAAAAAGACATAGGTGTGAAATCGCGAGGGATCCCTGCCGAACTCACGCCCGAGACACTTCTTACCGGAGTGCAGCAGCTCTCGGCCGCCGATTGCGACCTGGCGCGGGTCGTCAACGAGTACGGTCCGCCACCCATGTGGGGTCGGAGTCCTGGATTCGCGACGCTGTTGCGAATCATCCTCGAGCAACAGGTTTCGCTGGCGTCAGCGGATGCGGCCTACCGGCGGTTACGCACCTGCATCGGGCGGGTCACACCGCGGGCGTTTCTCGAGCTCGATGATCGAGCGCTGCGGAAAGCTGGCTTCAGTCGACAAAAGACACTTTACGGCCGTGAGCTCGCACGCGCGTTCCGGGACGGACAGCTCAAGACGTTTGACCTAAAGCGCATGAGCGATTCGGAGATCACGGCAAGCCTGACGCAGATCAAAGGGATCGGTGAGTGGACGGTGAACATCTACTTGCTGATGGGACTGCGACGGCCCGACGTCTGGCCCCCAGGCGACTTGGCGCTGGCCAAAGCAGCAAGGGACCTAAAACGGTTGAACGATATCCCCGACGACGAACAATTGGCGTCGATGAGTGAGGCCTGGCGGCCCTGGCGCGCCGTCGCGGCGCGCATACTCTGGCACTACTACCTGTCAGTACGACGGCGCGGGTCATGACGAAGGAAAAAAGAAGTCGGATTCGGCTGATTCATTGGAACGCGGCCCAGGCGGAGGAACGCGCGGCCAAACTGGAGAGCAGCGGGTACGAGGTCGATTTCGGGCCGCTCGATCCGGCGAGCATGAAGTCTCTCCGGTCCGATCCGCCCGACCTTGCGGTCATCGATCTCTCACGGATCCCATCACAGGGCAGAGACTTTGGGATATGGCTGCGAAAGACCAAAGCCACGCGCTCCGTTCCAATCGTGTTTGTAGACGGCGATGCCAACGCAGTGACGGGCGCCAGGAAGCACTTGCCTGACGCTACCTATACAACGTGGGGCCAAATCGTGAGCGCGCTCACGCACGCGATCTTCAACCAACCCGGGGATCCCATCGTTCCGAAATCGACGATGGCCGCTTACTCTGGGACGCCACTACTGAAGAAGCTCGGCATCAAAGCTAACTCGGTAGTCGCCCTGGTCGGCGCGCCGCCCGATTTCGATGAGACGCTTGGTGAGATCCCCGAGGGGGTTACGCTTCGGAAAAGCGCTCGCGGTAAGTGCGATCTGGCGCTATGGTTCACCAAGTCCCGAAGCGAGCTCGAACGGCGTGTCGACAGGATGGGGTCGTTTGCCAAGGATGGATTGTGGATCATTTGGCCCAAGAAAGCTTCTGGGGTCGTGACCGATGTAAGCGAAAAGGTCGTGCGCGAGACCGGTCTCGCGGCTGGACTGGTCGACTATAAGATCTGCGCCGTCGATGAGACTTGGTCCGGACTCAAGTTCGCTCGTCGCCGAGAGAAACCATGACGCGAGAGCTCTGGACCTGCCCCCAGTGTGGGAACACGTTCACCACGCCGAATCAGTGGCACTCATGCGGGCAGTTCGATTTGGACACCCACTTCGAGGGTGTCGATGAAGAGGTGGAACTCATGTACCAGAAGTTCGCCGGGATGGTTCGGTCGTGCGGCCCGGTTCGTATCATTCCCCAAAAGACACGCATCGCGTTTCAGGTTCGCACTCGGTTCGCGACTCTGACGCCATACAAATCGCATGTGATAGGCGGGTTGATCCTCGACGAGCCGATCAAAAGCGACCGGTTCACGAAAGTCGAGTCTTTTGGGCCGCGTGCACACGCGCACAGTTTTCGACTCGAGAAACTGGAAGAGCTCGACGACGAGTTTATGGGGTGGATCCGACGTGCGTACTCGGTCGGAGCGCAACGGTCGCTGGAGGAAGACAAAGGTGCCTAGCGCGTATTCGCTGCTCGACCTCGACACGTGGAGTCGTCGAGAGCACTTTCATTTTTTCCGCGGTTACGACAACCCTTTTTTCAATTTGTGCGCGGACGTTGATGTGTCGAGGGTGGCGGAAGCCTGCCGTGCTGCCGAGGGGCCGTCGTTCTTCGCGGCGTCGCTATACCTGTCGCTTCGGGCTGTCAACGATGTCGAACCCTTTCGGTATCGAATCCGTGGTGACGACGTGGTGGTGTACGACACGATTCATGCCGGTTCCACGATCCTACGCGACGACGGAACATTTGGGTTTGGATACTTTGATTACAGTTCGGATTTTGGCCCGTTTCGGAGCCAGGTGGAAGAAGTGGTCGAAGTTGCTCGAAAGGGCTCCGGTGCGCTCGAGGACCAGCCCGACCGGGATGACATGATACACTACTCAGTGATTCCGTGGATCGCGTTTACGAGCTTTTCCCACGCTCGGCGTTGGGGCACCGAAGAGTCGGTGCCCAAGATCGTCTTTGGTCGTCGTCACGGTGAGCCCGGGGCTGAGCGCATGCCGTTGTCAGTCGAGGTCCATCACGCTCTCGTCGATGGATTGCATGTGGGTGAGTTCTTCCGGCGTTTCCAAGATTACCTCGACGACGCGCCGCTCGATTGAAACCGGAAGCGGATCTCAGGCGTAGGGCAAACTGAGGAGGAACCATTGATGCAAAGAAGCAGTGCACCACTCAGGCGTTCCAGTGACCATCGCATGATCGCTGGCGTTATAGGCGGCATCGCCGAGCACTTCAAGCTCAACGTCACCCTGCTCCGGATTGTCTACGTGGTAGTGTCGGTGCTGTCGGTAGCCTTCCCAGGCATTCTGGTATACCTGCTGCTGTGGGTCATCATCCCCAGCGGAAACGGCGAACTGGCAGCACCTGCCGGCTAGCCCTGGCCAGCCGTCGTGCTAGACTCGGCATCGATGCAATCGATCACGAGACTTGTACCGATCGCCGTGCTTGGCGCGATCACGGTGGTATCATCGTGTGCGGAGTCGCCCGACGATTCCGACGTTTCAGCCGACCCTGCAGTCGTCGGCGAAGTGTCGCCCCCCGACACATCACGTTCTGAACCCGAGCCCGACGCTATTTCAGCCGACGAAGAGATCCGAATCGTCTTCGTCACACACGGTCAATCGAGTGATCCATTCTGGTCGGTGGTGATAAACGGCGCGGGTGACGCTGCCGCTGACTTGGGTGTAGCGGTCGAGTACCACGCACCGCTCAAATTCGACATGGTCGAGATGAGCGACCGAATCGCCGCCACCGTCGCCTCGCGACCCGACGGATTGGTGGTCTCGATCCCCGATGCCGCGGCGCTTGACGCGGCGATTCGCGACGCCATCGATGGGGGTATACCGGTTGTCTCGATCAACTCGGGTGGCGATGTATACCGCGATCTCGGCGTGCTCGCTCATATCGGACAGACCGAGTATGAGGCCGGCTACGAGAGCGGTGTGAGACTCGCGCGTGCGGGTGTGCGTCAGGCGCTTTGCGTTAATCACGAGGTTGGGAATACGGCCCTCGATGAACGTTGCAGGGGGTTCCGAGACGCTCTGGGCGAGCGCAGCGCAGTCGCCTACGCACTGGTGGTGAACCTGGCCGACCCTGACGACACTCAGCAGCGAATCGCTGGCGCGATCACGACCGGTCCGGCGATCGACGGCATCTTGACGCTCGGACCGAACGGCGCCGCGCCGGCGCTGGCGGCGCTTCGTCAAACCGGCAGGACCGGCGAAGTGGCGCTGGCAACGTTTGATCTTTCACCCGAAGTCCTCGCGGCGATCCGCGACGGTGAGATGAACTTCGCCGTCGACCAACAGCAGTATCTCCAAGGCTATCTACCGGTCGTGTTTCTGGTGAAGTATCTGGAGACTGGGACGATCCCCGGTGGTGGTGACGTCATTCGGACAGGGCCCGGTTTCGTGACCCAGGAAACGGCTGCCGACGTGATCGATCTATCTGCACGTGGCATTCGCTAGGCTCTCGCGAGTCAGTTGAAGCACGTGCTTGCCCGGCGGCCCGAGCTCGGCGCGGTTGCAGCCACGCTCGCCGTGTGGACCTTTTTCGCGCTCGCCGCCGGTGAACCGTTCCGCAGCACGCTTGGAACAGCCGCCTACTTGAACGCCGCGGCACCACTCGGCATCCTCGCCGTTGCTGTTTCGCTGCTCATGATCGGCGGTGAGTTCGACCTCTCAGTCGGTTCGATCATCGGCTTCGCGTCCATGTCGCTGATGCTCTTGACGACTCATTTTGGTTGGCCGCTGTGGCCCGCCATCGGAGCCGTCTTCGTACTGTCCGCTGTGGTCGGCTTATTCAACGGCCTGTTGGTCGTTCGCACTGGTTTGCCTTCGTTCATCGTGACGCTGGGTACGCTGTTCGCCTTCCGCGGTTTCACGATCGCGCTGAGCCGCCATTGGACAGGTCGCACGCAGCTCGGCGGACTCGATTCGGTCTCCGGCTATGATCCCGCGCGTCAACTCTTTGCGAGCGACGTGTTCGACGTGTTTCGTGTCTCGATCGTCTGGTGGCTGCTCCTGATCGCAGCCGCGACTTGGGTCCTGCTGAGAACACCACTCGGAAACTGGATCTTCGCGGTCGGTGGGGACTCCCAAGCGGCGCGCAGCGCGGGCGTTCCGGTGGACCGAGTCAAGCTGGGCTTGTTTGTCACCACCGCTTTGGCAGCGTGTTTGGTGGCTGTTTTGCAGACAGTGCGTTTTACCGGAGCCGATGTCTTGCGCGGGGAGCTGCAGGAGTTTCGCGCCATCGCTGCGGTGGTGATCGGCGGAACGCTCTTGACAGGTGGTTACGGGTCAGCGGTCGGAGCTGCGCTCGGGGCTCTCATTTTTGGCATGGTACAGCAGGGGATCGTTATGACCCGAGTGGATGCGGACTGGTTTCAGGTCTTCCTGGGCATCGTCCTGCTGGCGGCGGTTATCGTCAACCATACACTTAGGCAACGGGCGCTCTCAGCGTGACTACCGTGCACCCGCCCTTGCTCGAAGCCGATCATGTATCGAAACGGTTTGGCGCGGTGACCGCGCTGGACGATGTGTCGCTGGCGGTCGAGCGGGGCGAGGTGACGTGTCTGCTAGGCGACAATGGCGCTGGCAAGTCGACGCTAGTCAAGATTCTGGCCGGCGTTCATTCGCCCACCGGTGGCGAGCTCCGCGTCGACGGTCGATCGATCACTTTTTCATCCCCGCGCGACGCTCGCGAGCACGGAATCGCGACTGTATATCAGGATTTGGCGTTGATTCCGCTCATGCCGGTGTGGCGCAATTTCTTTTTGGGGAGTGAACCGACGGTTGGACGTGGCCCGCTGCGCCGGATCGACGTCCAACGGTGTCGCACGGTCGCTACGGAGCAGCTCGAACAGCTTGGCATCGCGGTTCGCGATCCCGATCAATCGGTGGGCACGCTGTCGGGCGGTGAGCGTCAGGCTGTCGCGATCGCTCGAGCGCTGCACATAGGTGCCAAGGTGCTGTTGCTGGATGAGCCGACGGCGGCGATGGGTGTACGGCAAGCGGAGATCGTGCTTGAGCAGGTGCGGCGGGCTCGAGATGGTGGCGTCGGTATCGTGTTGATCACCCACAACCCGCGCCACGCGGCACCCGTCGGGAACCGGTTCGTCGTTCTACGCCATGGACGCGTCGTGGGCGATTTCTCGTCTCAAGAAGCGTCCGTCGAGCGGCTGATTTCGGTGATGACGTGCTCTTAGCCTGGATCGGCGCCGTGGCGATCGGCTTGAGCCTGGGCCTCTTGGGTTCCGGTGGTTCAATCGTGACGGTGCCGGTGTTGGTCTATCTCGTAGGCCAAGGCGAGAAAGTCGCGATCGCCAGTTCGCTCGCGATCGTCGGTGGGGTCGCGCTGTCCGGCGCCCTTCTCTATGCCCGCCGAAGGTTGGTCGACTGGCGGAGCGTTTTTTTCTTTGGACTCCCAGGGATGGCCGGCACGTATGGGGGCGCTTGGCTGGCGAAGTTCGTGTCCGGATCGGCACAGCTCGCCGTGTTTGCCGTTGTCATGTTGCTGGCCTCCGGGTTGATGTTTCGCACGCCGGCCCGCTTCCAGAAGGATCATGGCGAGCGTCACGTTTGGAAGCTCGGGCTCGACGGCGTGGTTGTCGGCGTCGTGACCGGTTTCGTCGGTGTGGGTGGAGGGTTCTTGATCGTGCCTGCGCTGGCAGTGCTCGGTGGATTGCCGATGCATCGGGCGGTCGGGACGAGTCTGATGATCATCGCACTCAAGTCGGCCAGCGGTTTTGTCAAGTACTTAGGTGTCCTGTCCGAACTTGGCCTCAGCATCGACTGGTCGATCATCGGCCTGTTTCTGGTGTTCGGAATCATGGGCACGTTCGTCGGGCGCGCGATCGGGACACGCGTACCACAGCTGGTGTTGAAAAAGGGGTTTGCTGTTTTCCTCATCCCCGTCGCGATTTTCATCCTCTGGGAGAACCTGCCGCAGGTGCTGTAGACACGCACCAGGTTTCGCGTCGCCCCGCTTCGGCACGTTCACTGTCATACACGTGCGCTCCTCGCGACACTCATCGATGGGTTCGGGGTAGTACCCGACCATGGGTTGCGATCACGATGAGAGGGAGGGTCATTCATGAAGATTCCTGGAGTCAGGCCGTTAATGGAACGCGTAGTTGTTGGTGTGCTCTTGGTCGGGTTTTTGGCGGCCTGCTCTGAGAACAGCGATGGGCCAGCGGGTCCCGTTGGGACGACCGAGTCGGAAGCGCTCGATGTGGCGACCGCCAGCGCAGAGTTAGATCGCGTCGATGCGGTATTTAGCGACGATGATTGGGCGAGCTTCCGTGCGCTGAGCGTTCCGATCGACCTGGGCGACTTTGGTTTCTTGATCGAGCCCAGCACGTTGGAAGCACTGCTCGGATCGCCGACACGGTCCGAGGCTCGGGCCGGAACGATTCGGGCGATCCGTGGATTGATCGACGGTGGGATGCGAGCCGATCAACTGATCTCCGATAGTTCGCTCGGCATGACGTTTGTTTACGATCCAGCTCAGAACAAGTACGTCGCCGATCCGTTGCGCACCGGTGCTCCCGCAAACGGCATCCGGTTGATTCTCTACGCGACGACGTCAATCGGTGAGCCCGATGTCACGCAGGAAACGGGTCACGCTGATTTGATCGACAACGGTGCGGGTGTGGATGGCATCGATCTCAGGTTCGAGGTCGTCAATGAGGGGCAGACGTTCCTCGATTACGCGGTTCGCGCCCAGGGCGATAATGGATCTGGCTCGATCGGTATCGACGGCTTTGTTCAGGGTGATGACGACCGGCTCGACTTCGATCTATCGGCTGAGGGTGATATCAACGGATTCGAGCTCGACGTCCAGGTGGAGAACGCGTCCAGCGATTTCCGCGTCGATGCGTCGATCGATGGTGAGATCGACGGGGGCGAGATCGGACTTGAAGTCCACTATGGGGACCAGTCGGTCACGATCGAGATCGAGGGATCGGATGACTCGCTGGAAGCGGAGTTCTATCTCAATGGCGAGCTGTTCGCGACCGCCAGTGGAGATCCCGATGATCCTTCGATTTTGGGCGCCGATGGTGAACCACTGACACCGGAAGAGTTTCTGGTTCTCTTTCAGATCTACGATCTGGCCGAGGATCTATTCACGCTGTTCGGCGACCTCACGGCCCCGGTGGGATTGATAATTCTGTTGGGTCTTCTCTTCTAAAGCTGTACTAACAGCGGTTCCTTCCAGGCGCGCGCCTGACCGTTCGTCGGGCGCGCGTTTTTTGTCCGCTGCCGAGCCGGCATTTCGCATCTATTATTGAGTTTGGTCAATCCGTACTCGCGATCTCGAATCATCCAGCAGACTGGAGCGCCATCATGGATATTAAACGTCCGATCTCCCGTCGTGCGCTGCTCGGTTACGGCCTCGCATCATCGACCGCGGCCCTCATCCCCGATATGCGGTTAGATGAGCTGTGGGCGACTGCAACGCAATCTGCTCGAGCTCCACAGACCACGCCGACGATGGGTGATGAGCCGTGGGTAATGTCGGCATCCGATTTAGCGGCTGCGATCCGCGATCGCCGGATCACCAGCCGAGCCGTTGTGGAGTCCCACCTAGAGCGGATCGAGAAGGTCAATTCGGCGGTTAACGCGATTACGGTGGTGCTTGAGGAATCGGCGATGCGAGCCGCGGAAGACGCCGATCGGGCCGTCGACTTTGGGAATGAGATCGGTCCATTGCACGGTGTTCCGTTCACGATCAAGGAGAATATCGATGTCGCGGGGTCAGCGACGACGATGGGCGTTCTAGGACTCGAAGGAGAGATCCCACCGGTTGACGCGCCGCTCGTGGCCCAGCTCAAGGCCGCCGGCGCGATCCCGCTGGGGCGCACGAACATGCCCGACTTTGGCTTGCGGTGGCACACCAAGAGCTCGCTGCGTGGTGCGACGGCGAACCCCTGGGACCGCACACGGACCCCTGGCGGATCGAGCGGTGGCGAAGCCGTAGCCCTCGCGTTAGGGATGACACCGCTGGGTGTCGGAAACGACTACGGCGGCTCGCTTCGCTACCCCGCCCAATGTTGTGGCGTGTGCTCGATTCGGCCTTCGCGGGGGCGTATTCCCGACAGGTCGGCGATGGTGCCGGCCGAGTTCTCGATCACCATTCAGTTGTTTGTGACCAACGGGCCGATGGCACGCCATGTTCGCGATCTGCGGGTCGCTCTTGCCGCGATGAGCGGGCCAGATCCGCGCGACCCCTGGTGGGTGCCGGCGCCGCTCGAGGGTCCGTCTGTGGGTCGTCCGATCAGGGTGGCGGTGACGCCGGATCCGAGTGGGGAGGGTACCGATCCGGACGTCACCGAGGGTGTGCAAAAGGCGGCTGACGCCTTGTCGAACGCTGGCTATGCTGTCGAAGAGGTCGCTTTGCCTGCGGTCGATGAAGCGGCTGCTCTTTGGGCACGCTTGGTGGCAGCCGAGCTGCGGACGGATTTCGTACCCGCGGTGCAGGAACTCCTGGCCCGGGATTCGTATAAGATGCTCAACGACTTCTTTTCGGTGCTTCCCGAGCCAAGTCTGCGCGGCTACATGCGCGCGTTAGCGGATCGAAACGGGATCGCGCGCCAGTGGACGCAGTTCGCGCAGGAGTATCCGTTGGTCCTGGGTCCCGTTTCTACCCAGCAACCGTTTGCCGTCGGTGATGATCTGAGGGGAACGGACGCGGTCTTGTGGATACTTCGCTCGATGCGACTCGTCGTGACTGCGAGCTTGCTTGGGCTTCCGGCAGCCGCCGTGCCCGTGGGACTCGCTAACGGGCTTCCACAGGGTGTTCAGGTGATTGGGTCGCTTTATCGGGATGACTTGTGTTTGGACGCCGCCGAGGCGATCGAGAACGAGCTCGGTGTGCTGACACCGATCGACCCGCGAAAGTAGAGAACAAACATGCCCTGGATTCACCAAGTGCCGATCGACGACGCTACCGGTCGCCTGCGGGAGCATTTCGATGCCGCGATCCGTCGTGCTGGTCGGGTGTGGAAAATCGTTCACATCATGAGCCTCAACCCGCGCGTATTGGAGTCGAGCTTGCGGTTGTACATCGACATCATGCGCGGCCGGTCGCCGCTAACGCGTGCACAGCGAGAGCTCTTGGCGACGGTTGTGTCCTCCGAGCTCGACTGTCACTATTGAACGCAAGCCCATGCCAACGATCTCCGGGAAGAGATCGCGGATCAGTTCACAGCGGAAGATGAGGCCGATGCCTACGTGCACGCGGTGGTGAGCGATTGGCGCTCGGCTCCGTTGTCAGAGGTTGATCGCAAGCTTTGTGCGTTTGCAACCAAGCTGACCCACCACCAAGACGATATGGCACCGGCTGACCTGGATGCGCTGCGCGAGTGCGGACTTGGTGATGATGCGATACACGACGCGGTTCAGGTGATCGGTTACTTCAACTACATCAGCCGCATCGCAGACGCGTTGGGCGTCGAGGCGGAGACGTTCATTCCCACGTGGGGGGGCGCGAAAAAGGAGCAGTAATATGATCGATCATGTAACTCTGAACGTAACTGACTTGGCTCGAAGTCGATTGTTCTACGAGCAGGCCTTAGCCCCGCTCGGGTACGAGGTTGTGAAAGAGTTTCTCGTGGCTGCCGGGTTTGGGCACAAGGAAACGGGAAAACCCGACTTCTGGGTCGTTCAGCGCGAGCCGCTTCACACAAGAGTCCATGTCGCTTTTGGGTGTCCGAGTCGGCAACTAGTGGACGCGTTTTACGCGGCCGCAATGGCGGCCGGTGGGGAGGACAACGGCCCGCCCGGGATTCGCGAGATGTATCATCCCGACTACTATGGCGCATTCGTTCTGGATCCCGACGGCAATAACGTAGAAGCCGTTTGTCGACAGCACGAGTAGTGCCGCCCCCAGGCCACGACATTCGCTACATCTGCCTGTCGGACCTGCACTTGGGGGAGCAGGAGAGCGTCCTCACACCGCTCAAGCCACGTGGCCCCGGGAACGGCGTACCCACCGCGGCACCCATGTTGGAGCGGTTGGCTGCGTGCTTGCGGCACCTGGTGGAGCAGAACGAAGGTGACCAGCTCCCGACGCTGATCGTAGCGGGTGACGGACTTGGGCTCGCCTTTGGGTCCTACCAGGAGACGCTAACGCTTTTTGGCTTCCTGATGGAGAGCCTTTTCGAGCCTGGTGCGGAGGTCTGTGACTCGATCGTGTACATCCCCGGCAATCACGATCATCACATCTGGGAGATTGCGCGCGAAGCGGGCTACGCGCGCCAGGTCGGAGATAGCGACAAGCGACACGCCCTTCCGCCAGCGGCGCACGTCACGTCCCCGCTGCCCACCGCTGGATTGCCCTCTGACTTGCTGAACAGTCTGGCCACTCGAATCGGAGGTGGGGGAGAGCCTGTCGCACGTGTCGATGTGATCTACCCGAATCTGGCACTGGTGCGGGAGTCGAGCGACCGATGTGTGCTGATTCACCACGGACACTATGCCGAGGACGTGTACCGCTTTTTCAGCATCGCGCGACGTGCGCTCTTCCCTGGGCGCCCCCAACCGGCGACGGTTGAGGAGATCGAAAACGAGAACTACGCCTGGGTTGACTTCGTCTGGTCGTTGCTGGGGCGCTCGGGCGAAGCCGGTCGAGATTTCGAAGCTTTGTTCTTGACGCTTCGGAATCCCGATCACGTTCGAGCTCGCGCGAGCGAGCTTGCAGCGCGCATAGCCAAGGCGCTCGATCTCCCATTGTTGCCGTCGGAAAGGCTCGAGCGCATGGTGATCAAGAAGAGTCTCGATTGGTATGCGGGGCGGTTTGTCACCGAGCGTTTCGTCCGCGACGGACCGTACTCCGAGAGCACGATGGAAGGACTGCAGAGATATGTATTCGGGCCGTCATTCCGACAATTGGAGGAAGCGATCGGACACGTTCCCGGCGACCTAACGGTTGTGTTTGGCCACACACACAAACCGTTCGAGAGTATCGTGTCCCCGCAGGGCGTCGAGCGCGAGGTAAAGGTCTTCAACACCGGTGGGTGGACAATCGATTCGGAGCGTCCGTTTGAAGAGATTGGGGCCGCGATCCTGTTCATGAACGACGCGCTCGATGTCGCCTCGCTGCGGCTTTACAACGACGGTCCGGACGGCGGCACGGTGTTGCTTGATGTCCACAACGCTGAGGGGCGGCCCAGTGGCACCGAGTTTGGCGCCACTTTGGAAGAGCGGTTACGTGAGGGTGGAGGTAAGGCCAACTTGGCTGATGTGTGGGACGATTTGGGCGTCTCGCTGCATCGCCGAATCAAGCGTCGCCGAGAACTCAATCGATTGCGCGCCAATTGAAGGATTTGGTAGACCAGTTCCGGCGCGCCCGCAGCGATCAGCGCCTTGCGGTTCTCGAAGGGTTTCATCCCGTCAAGCACGCCATTCGTTTTGAGGCCGAGCTGATGTCGATCGCGATCGGTGATCCCGACGCGGTCGATAAGCTGGCGACCGCGCTGGCACCAGACGTCACTGATTACTTGATGGCGGAGTCTACAGTGGTCAACAGTGACGTCTTCAACCGGTTAGCGCCGACACCTCCTACGACGCCGATCGTTGCTATCGCTCGCCGTAGGGTGGCCACGTCGGCCGAAGTGTTGGCTCAACCGAGTCGGGCCGTGCTGCTCGAAAACCCCTCCCGGCTGGGGAACCTGGGTGCCGCTATCCGGGTTGCCGCGGCTGCGAGGGCGGCTGGTGTCATCGCGATCGGACCCCACGACCCCTGGCACCCGGAGGCACTGCGCGGTGGGGCGGGCCTCCAGTTCGCACTGCCCATCGCGCGGTTGGACGCACTTCCGACGGTTGATCGACTGATCGTTGCTCTGGACCCTGACGGCCAATCATTGAGTACCGCCACCATACCAAACGACGCGATACTGGCCTTTGGGTCGGAGCGCAGCGGGCTGAGCGATGAACTTCTCGGACGAGCAGACCAGCGCGTCGCTATTCCCATGCGAGATGGCGTCTCGAGTCTAAACCTCGCCACCAGCGTGGCAGCCGTGCTTTACACTTTGCTCGCGGTCCAAACCTCATGAGGGTAGCTTTGGAACGTCGGCCGGCCCCTGGTGCGTAGTACCCTAATTGTCTGAGGGAGCCCTATGAGCAAGTGGAAAAGTCGCTTCGTTCTGGGACTGGCGGTCGTGCTCACGGTCGCTTGCTCAAGGAACGAAAGCGAGAATAACGCGACCGCCTCGAACGGCGATCAGACCGAGATCAGCGACCGCCAACTAGATGAAACCAACGGGTCGTCGTCGACGGCCGGCGAGGCCATCGAGAGATACCTCGAGAGCTTGGAAGAGTTGGTCGAAATCGCTAGGACCACGACCGATGAAGCTACGGCCAAAGAGAACGCGCCGGTTTTTGAGCAAAAGGCGAAGGAATTGAACGAGCTTGGCGACGCTCTGGGCGATATCGATCCGGCGGAGCTGCGAAGCGAGTTCATGGACCAACACTCTCAGGTCACCCAATTGACCGCCGAGCTGGGCAAGGAGATGGTGCGAATCTCGACCGACCCAGAGCTGGTCATGATCATGTCAAATGCCATGCGGGCCTATCGCGGCCAGTAGAGAGATATGGATTTGATCACCAAAAGTTTGGACGCGCCGGACGAAAAACGCACATTTGAAAAAGGAACCTTCGAGCTGGTAAAGGTTGGAGAGCTCACGGTTGGTAGAGCGACATACGAGCCGGGGTGGAGATGGTCGAAACACGTCGGTCCCGGCTTGGGTCAGACAACCTGCAATGTTTCCCACGTGGTGTTGGGTGTCAGTGGGTGTGCCAAGGTTCGGATGGACGATGGTGCCGAGTTTGAGATCACCCCCGGGCTCCTGTGTGCCATTCCTCCCGGCCACGACAGTTGGGTCGAGGGCGATGAGCCCTACGTGTCGCTTCACTTTATGGGTGCTGAGGTCTACGCGCGTGGCTAGTACCTGAATGAACGCCGACCAGGCATTGCGCGTTTCCCGGATACTAGCGATGTCACTCTTGCTCGGCGTGCTTTTGTTCGCAGGGGTCGTCTACGCAGTGACGGGGTCCGGTCCCGCGATCGTCGGGGGTGAGGGAGACTGGCAGTTTCTGGTCAAGGCATGGTACGGCGTGGCCGCGGTCTTGGTGGCGGGCTGGTATCTGTTGTGGCGCAAGGCGACGCGCCATACCGAATCGCCCGTGTCGCGCCCGGTGACCGGAGGGCCTGAACGAGTGATTCGTCTGCTCATCGTAGCGTGGGCGATGCTCGAAGGGGCGGCGCTTCTCGGCGTCACGGTGGCGCTGCTGACGGGACAACGGAGCATGTTGGTCGCCGCGGTTGTACTGATGCTGGCCGGGATGGCGTTTTCTTTTCCACGCGCGGAGTGGTTCGCGTCCTTTCGAGGAAACGGAGCCGACGCGAACCGCTCCTAGTCAATAATCAGCTGCGCCGATCGCGCCGATCTTCCCGCCGGTCGCGAACATCTTCTCGTCGATCCCTACGATCTTCACGCCGATCGAAATGGTCTTCGCGTCGGTCGAACCGGTCTTCGATGCGATCACGCGCCCCGCCGTCGTGTTGTCGGTCGCGAATGTCCTCGCGCCGGTCGACTACGTCCTCGGCCCTGTCCCGGCGGTCCTCACGCCGGTCCCTCACGTCTTCGCGTCGATCCCAGAAATCTTCGAATCTGTCGCCGGGGTTGTCGATGACGACCTGGCCGTCGTTTTGTGCGCGAACGGGGGCGCCAAGCAGTAGCGTTGCCATAGCCGCCAGGACCATCGTTCTCAATCGAAACATTTTGCCTCCTTTAGCCGTGTCGTGCGAGACCTTCCGTCTACTGAGTCGGACGAAGGAGGGGCGGAAATGTTAAGTCGGCTCGGAAAGCTCGAGCGTCATCCGGATATTGGAGCGCTCGTACTCGTCGCCTTCGCCCAGGCGGGTGGTCTCAAAACCGTACTTCTCGTACAGCTTGATGGCTTTCCCGAGGACAGTGTTGGATTCGAGGAAGATCTGCTTTGCGCGCCGCTCCCGGGCCCAGGCGATCATCGCATCCATCAACACGTTGCCCAGGCCGCGTCCTTGAGCTGACGGGTGAACCGCCATCTTGGATAGCTCGTAGACTCGATCCTCATGTTTGATGAGCGCGCACGTCCCGACGGCGTCGCCGTCGTGCAGGGCGAAGAAAATCTCCCCACCGCGGTCGACGATCGTGCCCTTGGGGTCGCTCAACACTTGACGGTCAATGTCTTCAACCCAGAAGTACTCTTTGATCCAGTCGAGGTTGAGCGACTCGAATGCCGGTTGGAACTCGTCACGGTAGGTGACGATCTGAATGCGGTCGCTGGCAATCGTGGAATCGGTCACGGTGAAAAGCTATCCTCCATCAGAAGCGTGGCAAAACATCAACCCCAAGAAGGAGTTTATGATGTCCATTCTGATGCGACCTCGCACGTTGTTGCTGGTCGGTGCGGTGGCCGTGGGGGCGGCACTCACCTCGGCCTGTCGCGGCACGATGTCGATTCAGTCCTTGCTCGACGATCCGGGTCGCTACGAAGGTGAAACCGTACGTGTGAAGGGCGAGGTTACGCGTGCGTTTGGCGCGCTGGGGCAGGGTGCCTACCGGATCGACGACGGTACCGGATCGATGAACGTGGTGAGTCGGCAGCTAGGAGCTCCGCGTGAAGGCGCCGAGGTCGGTGTTGAGGGAACGTTTAGATCGGTGTTTACGTTTGGTGACGAGTCAGGCGCGGTTATTCTGGAGAAAGACCGTTTCGACCCTTGAGCGTCGAGACTACGCGGCGTGCTGTTTCGAGCCGCTCTGGATTACCGATCTCGAGCCACAACGCCGAACTGACATCGTGTGGCAGGATGCGGTACCCCGCTTGCGCGAGTCGGAGGTAGACGGGGATTATTGAGAACGCGCCGCGCTCACTGATCAACTCAAAGATCTTTGGAGACAAGACGTGAACCCCCGCGAACGGGATTGCGTTGTTTTCGCCGCGCACCGGACGCGACGTTTTCGACTCGTCGGTCGACAGGTTTGCCCACCCATACAGACCGTCATCATCGAACAGTAGACATCGAGACGTCTCTCGGTGGTTGACCGCCAACGTGGCCAACCGATCATCGGTTCGGTGAGCACGGTTCATCGCCGTGAGGTCCAGATCGGTGATGATATCGCCGTTGTACAACACGAACGGCTCGTCACGCCGAAAGAGGGGCGCGGCGTTAAGCAACCCACCACCTGTCCCCAACAGTTGGACGGGTTCGTTTGATAGTAGGATCTCAACTTCAGGGTTTTCTCGGTCAGCGACGAAACGCTCTATCTGGTCGGCGTGATGATGCGTATTGACGATGATCCGATCGACCCCTGCCGCGGTCAGGTAGCGGATGATGCGTTCGAGTATCGGAACGCCATCGATTTCGATCAGCGCCTTGGGCGTGTCGTCGGTGAACGGTCTCAGGCGGGTGCCGAGTCCGGCGGCGAGCACCATGGCGTCCACGACGTCTAACCCGCCGGGGTCATTTCGACCCGGGGCCAGCTCGGCTCTTCGCGATGAAGGAGTCGAACCCGAATAGCCGGGAAGCGAGCCTCGAGATGTTCTGCCATTCTCTCAGCCAGATACACCGAGCGGTGTTGGCCGCCCGTGCACCCGAAAGAGACGCTGAGGCTCGTGAAGCCCCGCTGCTTGTAAGCTTCGACGTGCGCTTCGGTCAGTGAGCGAGCGTTCTCCCAGAACGGCACGAGCTCGCTGAGGCCGGCGATGTAGTCGACGACCTCTGAATCGCGCCCGGTGAGCGCGACGTACTCCGGCAAGCGACCCGGGTTCGTCAATCCCCGGCAGTCGAATACGAACCCTCCTCCGTGACCACCTTGATCCTGGGGGTAACCGCGTCGATAGCTGAAGCTGTACACGTACACAGTGAGCCGCGAGCTGTCCAGCTCGCTGCTGGCGTCACCCCACTCGGCGATGATGGCGCGCAAGACCCGCTCCATCTCCGGTAGTGGGACCGGCATGCCGTCGTTCAGGATGCGTTCGATGTTTCGAGCTGCGTAGGGGACACTCTGGAGAAAGCGCGGCTTGCGTTCGAAGAAACCGCGGTAGCCGTATGCGCCCAGCGCCTGGAGGACCCGTACCAATACGTACCCGTGGTACAGCTCAAGGAACGCCGCTCGATCGAAGTCGAGGTGCTGCCCCAACGACGATAGGTAATGGTCTAGTAGCTCGGCCCGCGCGGTCTCGGGGATGTCGGCCTTGGCGTCGTACAGCAGCGAGGCGATGTCGTACTGCAGCGCGCCACGACGGCCTCCCTGGTAGTCGATAAACCACGGCTCGCCATCGCGCAGCATGATGTTCCGCGATTGAAAGTCGCGATAGAGAAAGTGCTCGGTGTCGGCTGTGAGCAGGTATGTGGCCAACGTGTCAAAGTCGTTCTCGAGCTTGGCTTCGTTGAATGGTATCTGGGCCAACTTCAGAAAGTGATACTTGAAATAGTTGAGGTCCCAGATGATCGATTGCCGGTCGAATGCGGCCCGAGGGTAGGCCACCGAATAGTCGACGATGTCATCACCCTCGACTTGGAACCGCGGGAGGATCTCTACCACGCGGCGATACGCATTGAGGATCGCAGGGTCGAACTCGTGACCGCCCTCTCGCGCTTCCTGCCTGGCTCGGAAGAGCGTCGTGTCGCCCAGGTCTTCGATCAGCCAGACGCCGGCTTCCTCATCGTCGCCATAGAGCTCGGGCACCGGGAAGTCAGCCCGGTTGAAGGCTCGCGAGAATGAAAGGAACGCCCGGTTCTCCTCGTGGTCGGGCCCGAACGCGCCGATCGCAGTGTGTCCGTCGGGTGCCACCAGCCGGTGATAGGTTCTCTCCGAACCATCTGCTGCCACCGGGAGCACGGCCTTGGGCCGGGCGCCGAAGTGGGTCTCAAAGAGAGTTATCAGTCGGTTCTGCATTCGCTGTCGATCAAAGGGGCCCCCCGAAACCCGAGAGGCCCCTAAGGTACTTTACTACCGTTCGCTGTCTACGCAGGCGGGATTCGCAGCACTTGACCGGGATAAATGAGATCGGGGTCAGTCAGCATCGGCTTGTTGGCTTCGAAGATCTTGCTGTACTGCATCGCATCACCGTAGTGTGCTTTGGAAATCTTGGAAAGCGTGTCTCCCTTGACTACCGTATACATCGTGGCCTCTGGCTCGGGGGCGACGACCTGGATGCGGTCATCGACCTTCGCCACGCCACTGCTGTTGCCGACAGCCAGAATCACCTTCTCGCGTTCAGCGTTCGTCTCAGTCGTGCCGTGAATCGTCGCCACGCCGTCGTCGAAATCAATCCGGAGATCCTTGATTTCGAGGCCCAGGCGAACTACCACCTGCGTGAGTTTGCTGGCTATGCTGCGCTCTGCGGCCGCTTCTTCACGCGCCTCCTTCTTCTTGTCCTTGATGACGCCGATCGCCTCACCGGCTTCCTTTACGAAGTCAAAGATTCCCAATGTCTGCTCCTTGTTGCGTCATTTGTAGTTCTGACCCTCGGATAGCGCTGAACTTAACGGGTCCGATACGGGGCTACCAATCTCGACCGGTCGATGATAGCTTTCTATGGTGAAAAACATGCAGAAGACCCTCCCCTCAGGCCGCGCCTTCCTTCCCACGGAAGCGCGCCCGGCGATTTTCGCGCCCCCGAACGTGGGCCACGGCGCGGCGCCCACGAGCACGCCAGCGTAGCTCGACTACCCCTTACGCTGGCCGGCCGCCGCGGTTCGATCGTTGCGTTTGTTCCAACTCAGCTAGCGGAGGGCGATATGCCAGAGATTACAGTCCCGGCGGACCAAGTCTTCCCGATTCTCAAAAGCAACATCCTGGTGGACGGTTTCCACTTCGTCATCGATCTCGAAAAATCGTATGGGACAACGATGGTGAATGCCGTGACGGGAGAAGAGTACCTCGATTGCTACTCGTACTTCGCGACTCTGCCAATCGGGCACAACCACCCGAAGATGAAAGACGAGGGTTTTCAAGCCTCGCTCTTGAGGGCCGCGCTCGCCAACCCCGCTAACAGCGATGTGTACAGCTCGGAGTACGCCGGATTCGTCAAGACGTTCCGCGAGATTGCGGTCCCGGACACCTTCGAACACTTGTTCTTCATCGCGGGTGGCGCGCTCGCGGTCGAAAACGCCATGAAGGCGGCGTTTGACTGGAAAGCGCAAAAAAACCGCGATAAAGGCGTCCAAGGCGGTGCCGATAAGGTCCTCCACTTTCGTGATGCATTCCACGGTCGCAGCGGTTACACGCTCACTGTTACAAACACCGACCCGAAAAAGACGGACGACTATCCGAAGTTCGATTGGCCTCGCGTTTCCAATCCCAAGATCGAGTTCCCCATCGACGAACAGAAAGTCGCCGCCGCTGAAGACCGATCGGTTGCCGAGATCGAGACAGCGTTTGAGCGCGATCCTCACGGAATCGCGGCGATTCTGATCGAGCCCATTCAGAGCGAAGGCGGGGACAATCACCTCCGCCCGGATTTCCTCCACCGCCTGCGAGGGCTAGCCGATCACCATGAGGCGCTGCTGATCTACGACGAGGTCCAGACTGGGATTGGGATTACCGGAACGATGTGGGCGTTTGAGCAGCTCGGACCGATCCCGGATATCGTCGCATTCGGTAAGAAGAGTCAGGTGTGCGGAATGATGAGCACCGGTCGAATCGACGATGTTGAGAGCAACGTCTTCAAGGTGTCGTCCCGTATCAACTCGACGTGGGGTGGCAACTTGGTCGATATGGTCCGCTGTGCTCGCTACCTGCAGATCATAAAGGAAGATCGGCTGGTCGAGAATGTGGCCTGGGTCGGAAAGGTGTTCTTGGAGGGACTCCAAGCGATCGAGTCCGACTTTGATATAGTGACCAATGCCCGCGGTCGAGGTTTCCTGCTGGCGATCGACCTCCCGAATACCGCACACCGAAGCCGAGTGCGAAGAGCGTGTTGGGAGGCGGGGTTGGCGACGCTAGCGTGTGGCCCGAGGTCGCTCCGGTTCAGGCCGACGCTGACGTTCAGTGAGGTGGATGCCCAGCGAGCGATGACGATTCTACGCGGGGTCCTAGCACGCGAAGCGGAATGAAGTCCATGCGGGCCCTTGCCGCCTTTGCTGTCGTGAGTGTCGTGACGGCGGGTCCCGCCGCCGCCGTTCAGGCACCGGGCGCACTCGAGTGCGCCGATCGATCGATCGCGGTACTGGGCCCCCCACTCGACGCCCCAGAAGAGCCTCCGGCTGACACGACGTACTCGCCCATGCGTGGGTTTAGCGACGCGAAC
Source organism: Gemmatimonadota bacterium (assembly GCA_041577935.1). Taxonomy (GTDB): domain Bacteria; phylum Gemmatimonadota; class Gemmatimonadetes; order JACCXV01; family JAHWKZ01; genus CAMYLR01. The sequence continues at coordinate 20,328 of JBFGIA010000025.1, forward strand.
CTAGGTGTCGGGCACCTCGTGCTAGCGGTCGACACGCTGCCGCAGTGGTGGCTCTGGCACCACGCCGTTTGGCTTCCGCTTGCGGAGCAGCCCGGCGAGGTGCCGTGGGCGTGGCTGGCAAACGGGTGGTTGGTCGAAACCGGAAAGCCAGAGGTGGAACCGCTCGCGATCGATGCCTCGGGAATGGTCGAGACCGGCTATGAGATACCGAGTTTCGTCGTATTCGAAGAACGTGGTGACGGGTGGTTGCGTTTCCGATATACGGCGGCCACCGACGATCGTGATGGGACTGCGTGGGTGCACGGTTGCCAGCTGGCAGGCGGGAAGCTACGGGTTCAATACGTGCGGTGGACCGATTGGTTCATGCGCGCCGGGTGGCCACTCTATTTTCGAACCGATGTTCGACACGCCCTACGATCCGAGCCAGCCGTCGAAAGCGAGCGCATGCTGTGGATTCCGGTCGCAAAACACGAGTACCTGCTCGAGCCGCTCGAGATACGGGGCGACTGGATGCGTGTTCGCGTCAAGCAACCGTCCGATCATTGCTGGGACCCACCCGAAGTGCGTGTCGATGAGGGGTGGGTACGCTGGCGGGGGCCCGAGAGAGGGCCTTGGGTGTGGTATCATTCACGAGGGTGCTGAGTGACAATCGAAGCGGGGTGCCGATGAGCAAGCCGATAGCCAAACCGATAGTGAAGTTGGATGAAGGAGTGGAGACCGGAACCACGAGATGGGTCTGGTCTTTTGCGGCGGGCGACGGAAAGAACAAGCGTCTCCTAGGAGGGAAGGGCGCCAACCTCTGCGAGATGACCCAGATCGGCATCAACGTGCCGCCGGGCTTTGTTGTCACCACGGAGGCCTGCCTCGCATACCTGGAATCTCCGCAGGGTGACCTGCCGCATGGAGTCATGCAACAGGCGCGGGACGAGCTGGCACGGCTCAAAGCGGCGACCGGGAAGGGTTTTGGAGACCCCGACGATCCGTTGCTGGTCTCGGTGCGCTCTGGGTCCGCCCTGTCCATGCCGGGGATGATGGACACCATCCTCAATCTCGGTCTCAACGAGCAGAGCCTCGCCGGGCTGATCGCACAAACCGGCGATCGGCGGTTCGGCTACGACGCGTATCGCCGGCTCATCCAACTGTTTGGCAAGGTCGCTTTTGGCATTCCGGACGAAAAATTCGATGAACAGTTCGAGTCCGTGAAGGAGCTTGCGGGCGTGGAGTCCGACGTCGATCTCCAGGCCGACGATCTCGAGGAAATAGTCCGCCGCTTTCTGCAGGTGGTGCGTAAGCACACGGGTCACTCATTCCCAAGTGATCCCTATGAACAACTCGAGATCGCCATCAAAGCCGTCTTTGGCTCCTGGATGGGGCGGCGGGCGGTGGAGTACCGACGCGAATTCGGGATCACGTCCGAGATGGCCCACGGGACGGCGGCCAACGTCGTCGCGATGGTCTTCGGCAACATGGGGCCGGACAGCAGCACGGGGGTTGCCTTCACCCGTGATCCCGGGACCGGGGAGAACGTGTTGTACGGCGAGTACCTGGTGAACGCTCAAGGCGAGGATGTGGTAGCCGGGATTCGAACCCCGAAGCCGATTCGGGAGATGGCTGAGGAGATGCCTGACATGTACAGGCAGCTGCTGGAGCTCCGCAGGAAGCTCGAGGAGCATTACCGCGAGGTACAGGACTTCGAGTTCACGAACGAGCGCGGCACTCTCTACTGCCTACAGACGCGCAACGGGAAGATGAATGCGGTCGCACGGGTCAAGACATCGGTTGAGATGGTCGAGGAGGGTCTGATCGATCGGGAAGGCGCGCTGTTGCGCGTGACCCCAGACGACCTCGAGCAGATCCTCTACCCGAGAATCAATCCCAGCTTCGACGGTACTCCCCTCACCAGCGGGCTCGGCGCTTCGCCGGGTGCAGCTTGCGGGCAGGTCATCTTTGACGCGGATCGGGCCCAGTTGCTGGGGCGGCAGGGTGTGAACGTGATCCTGGTGCGCCAAGAGACGAAGCCGGAGGACATTCATGGCTTTTTCGCAGCCCAGGGGATTCTGACGAGCCGTGGCGGCGGTACCTCCCATGCCGCGGTTGTCGCTCGTGGAATGGGCAAGCCGTGCGTCGTCGGAGCTGAGGGGCTCATGGTCGACGAGGATCGTGCGCAGGCGATAAGCGGTGACGTCGTAGTGAAGGAAGGCGACACCATCACGATTGATGGGGCGGCCGGTCACATCTACCTGGGCGACGTCCCTACCGTCGAGGCCGAGTTTTTCGACGAGCTGGACACACTGTTGACCTGGGCCGACGGCGCGGCCCGGCTCCAGGTGATGGCCAATGCGGACACACCCGAGGACGCGCTGCGAGCGATCAGCTACGGAGCGATGGGCATCGGGCTCTGTCGCACCGAGCGGATGTTCAACGCGCCTGAGCGTCTGCCGATCGTGGTCGATATGATCATCGCGGAGGATGACGAGCAGCGAGCGGCAGCGCTCGGGCGCTTGCTGCCGATGCAGCGGGCCGACTTTCGGGGCATCTTCGAGGCGATGTCGCCCCGACCGGTGATCATCCGGCTCTTGGATCCGCCGATCCACGAGTTCCTTCCAGCGCGGGTGCGGTTGGAGGAGGAAATCGACCAGCTCCACCGGCTCCGAGACGCGTTGCGCGGGATGGACGTGCTGACGAGCACCATGAAGTCTCTGGAGGATCGAGTCTCCAAGACCGATAACGGATTGTCGGACGCGGCTAGAGAGCTGGTAGACGTGCGACGTGTCGACCGGGTGATCGCGCGCAAGGAGGCGATGCTGCGACGCTCTCAGGAGCTTCGAGAGACCAACCCGATGCTGGGACACCGGGGAGTGCGTCTCGGGCTGACCTATCCCGAGATCTACAAGATGCAGGTGAGGGCCGTGCTCGAGGCCGCGGCTGAGTGCCTGAAGGAAGGCGTTCGGGTGCGCCCGGAGATCATGGTCCCACAGGTATGCACGTCACAGGAACTGACGCGGGTGAAAGAGTACGTGGAAGAGGCGGAAGCCGAGGTGCGCAAAGAGTATGGCGTGACGGTCGACTTCGCGTTTGGAACGATGATCGAGGTGGTCCGCGCTTGCTTGCGCGCGGAGAGCCTGGCCGAGGTAGCGGATTTCTTTTCCTTCGGTACGAACGACCTGACACAGGCGGCCTTTTCCTTCAGCCGTGAAGACGCCGAGACGAAGTTCTTACCCCTCTATAACGATCGAGAGATCTTACAGGACAACCCGTTCGAGGTTTTGGATCGCATGGGCTTGGGTCGACTGATGGCGCTCACGGTGGAGTGGGGGAGATCAAAAAAGCCCGACCTGGAAGTCGGGATCTGCGGCGAGCACGGCGGCCATCCGGATTCCATTCGTTTCTGTCATGAGATCGGGCTCGACTACGTTTCGTGCTCGCCGCCACGGATCCCCGTGGCCCGTCTGGCTGCGGCGCACGCCAACGTCGACTCGAGTAGCGATGTAGACAACCGCGCTTGAGCGCGGCCGGTCGATCGGGCTCGCTGGCTGTTCCTCAGTACCGGGGTTGATCTGTGAACGGTTTGGCGGGAAGCGACTGGACGCCGCCCGGCAATTGGCGTCGGCTCACAACGATCGATGCCCACGCCGGCGGCGAGCCACTGCGCGTCGTGACCGGGGGCTTCCCTGAGCTCCCGGGTGACACGATTCTCGCCAAGCGCCGCTACGCCCGTGAACACTACGAC
>JBFGIA010000026.1:0-24008 GCA_041577935.1 Gemmatimonadota bacterium
CGCCACCACCACCATCAGTGGCACTCGAGGGGGATGTAGTGCACCAGTTCACCGGCGCCCCGATGGCCAACTTGACGGTCGACTTCGCGGGTGAGTCAGCAGTGACGGATGGAAGCGGTCACTTCGTGATCGCCGGAACCCCGTCGAGCTCGCTGCAACCACTCGATTTCACCGGTTCTTCGATCCACAACCGGGAGACGTTTGCGCGCAGCAGCCACACCTTCTGGGAGGTCATTCCATCGTCGTTCAACATGACGGCGTTCAACGATATGGCGCGGGAATTCGAACCGCGGACGATCCGCTGGATGTCCAATCCAGCTGTCTACATCGATACGCGCGCCCACAATTTCCCAGGTGGCGGTCCAGTGCCTCCCGCCTGGATCACCGAGATCGAGAACTCGGTCGCGGGCTTTATCACCGATTGGTCGGACGGTGAGGTCTCCGCCGCGTCGATAACGACCGGCACATCACCACCAGCCGAAGGCTCAACCGGCTGGTTGATCATCCAGTTCGACGAGGATCCGGGCCGTTACCCGAGCCCGAGCACCGTCGGGTTGGCGCGGACGTTCTGGACCGGCAACCGGGCCATCACGAGTGGTGCGATCTGGTTGCGTTTCGAAGGCATAAGCAGCTCCAGCGTACGCGTTGCGATCTTCGGCCATGAGCTCGGTCACACGTTTGGCATGGGTCACATGGACGGCGCGACTGCCAGCCTGATGACACCATCGATCTCCGAACCTGGATTGACGACCTTCGATGAACAGGCGGGGGACTTCTCTTACGGACGCTCACCGGGCAACACCAACCCGGATATCGACGACGCCAGTTTCTTCGTTGGTGCGTTGGTGCCGGCCGGAAACCCAGTCGCGTTTTACGAGTGGGTCTGCGGCGACCCGGTCTTTAGCGAGCCCCAGGAAAAGCAGATCCCCTAGGTCAGAGAGGCATCGCGCAACTCGACGCCGGCATAGCACTGACCGCGTAAAGACAGAACGTCGACTCCACTTTCAGTGACGAGAACGTCATCCTCCCATCGCACACCAAAGCGTTCGGGCAGATAGACACCGGGCTCAACCGTCACCACATCGCGCGGGGCAACAACGGTCTCGCTATCGGCTACCAGGTACGGAGGCTCGTGAATCTCGCGACCGAGGCCGTGACCGAGGCGATGCGTAAAGTGTTCTCTGTGACCGGCTTCGCGGATCACCGACCGCGCGGCCTCATCGACATCTCCAGCGATCGCTCCCGGGCCAAGCGCTGCCAACCCGGCCGCCTGGGCCAGACGGACGAGCTCGTGGATAGCCCGATACTCCGCCGGCGCATCGGCGATCGACACGATCCCATCGTCCCACCAGAAAGATCGCGTCAGGTCGGCGCTAAAACCGTCTAGCCAACCGCCCCAATCGATCAGTACCGATTGGCCTGGTGTGAGCGCGCGGTCGCTCGGCTCCCCGTGTGGAACCGAGGAGCCAGGCCCGAACTGCACCAACGCCCAGCCCTCCGCATGATGCTGCCGGAAGGCTTCGATAAACCGGTCGCCCACGACGCGCTCGGTGAGCCCCGCTTCGAGCGTGCCCACGACCTCGCTAAATACGGCCCAGGCGACCTCGATCGCGCGCTCGAGCAGCGCCACCTCTTCCCTATCCTTCGAGCGACGCAACCGTTCGAACAGCGATGCGCCATCAACGAATCGCGCCGATGCGGCAGCGGCCAATCGCTCCGCGTCGTGGTACGCGGTCGATGGCTCGACTGCCCACGTTCCGCCGCCACCACTCTCGATCTGTGTCGCTGCGACCGCGAACGGGGGCTCGGTTTCCTCCCAACCGATCACGTTCGCCCACTCGATCTGCGAGGCCAAATGATCTCGCTCGAACGCAGGACACACGATCCAAGGCTCGCCCTCGCGTGTGACGCCGAGACACGTCAGTCGCTCGGTGCGCCACAACGACACTCCGGTCAGGTAGGTGAAGTTGACCCCGGGGGTAGCGAGCAGACCATCCCAACCGCTCTCAATCAAACCATTCTGAGCTCGTTTCCACCGCTCACTCATGACTTGAGTCCCGCCAGTTTTCCATCGCGGTCATACGCCACCAGCTCGCGGTACCCGCCGATCAGCTCACCGTCGATCACGATCTGTGGAAACGTGCGGGCATCGGGTGCCACCTCGGCTAGGCGCGCTCTTCCTTCCGCGGTGCGCAAAAGGTGCTCCTCTTGATACCGGATTCCGCGCGTTTCTAACAACAGCTTGGCGCGAATACAAAACGAGCACGGATCGGTCGTGTAGACGACGACCCGGCTGGTGTCTGCGTCGCCGGGGCCCGTCACGAAGGCGCTCGCAGGTACCCGACTGCTACCGCGCCGGGACCCGCGTGGACACCCAGAACGGGTCCCACTTCGACGATGTCGAATTCGCTCTCCGGTGCAAGCGCAGCCAGCTCTGACCGGTATGCGTCAGCGACCCCTGGAGCGCCCGCATGGGCGATCCAGATTCGATCAGGGCGCGGGGACTCACGCTTTAGCGTCTTGCGAGCTCGATCGAGGATGTTCAGATGGATGCGCCCTCGGCGCGCGACACCGATCACCTTGGGTGCCCCCCGTTCGATCGGGACCGTAACCACCGGGACGAGCCCGAGTCTTTCGGCGACGCGAATCTTCCAACCCCCAACCCGTCCACCACGCGCGAGGAACTCGAGCGTTGGGAACCCGACCCACATCCGAACGCGATCGCGGGCATCTTCGGCGGCCGCCACCACGGCTTCAACCGTGCCGCCATCTAGCGCACACTTGGCGGCCGCCTGAACAATCAACCCCTGAGCAACCGATGCGGTGCCGGTATCGATCACCGTGACGCGACCATCGCCCACGAGCTCGCTCCCCTTGCGAGCGGCATTCATCGTTCCGCTCAGAGCTGCCGACAACGATACCACGACGATCGACGTGTAGTGCTCGAACAGATACTTGTATAGGGCGGCGTAATCGCCCGGGGGTGGCTGGGACGTTCCAACCGTCTGCTCGCCGCGTCGCAACCGCTCATAGACCTCGTCCGGGTTGAGCGTCTGTTTGTCGAGATACGCGGCTGATCCGAGTAACACGCGCAGCGGCACAACGTGGATGCGGAGATGCTGTTGGTCCCGTTCTGGCAGATCTGCGGCTGTGTCCGTCACCACCGCCACCCTCTCGCGGCCGAATTGCTCGGCGTGCTGGATCCGCATGTCATCGGCCTTGGTGCTGACCACCTCACCGAACTCGGCAACCGCGCCGAAGACCGCTTCAGGATCGTCGGAGTGAACATGGACTCTCAGCCTGTGGGGTGAACCGGCGACGACGAGTGAGTCACCGAATCGTACGATCGCAGCGCGAACGGTCGCCAAATCGAGGCCTCGCCCCTCGACCAGACACTCGGTGCAGTAGCGGTAGGTGATCTCGTCTGGACTCTCGACGATCGAAGCGCGCTCGAGAGGTGCGGCATGGTCGCCCTCTTCGATCACCGCGCCCGCCAATCGTCCTTCGGCGAAATGGTTGATCCCCTCGAGGAAATACACGAACCCCTGCGCGCCAGCATCCACGACACCGGCACGAGCCAGCACCTTGAGTTGTTTTGGAGTTTCAGAGAGTGCTTCGCGCGCGGTCGTTAGCGCCCCGCCGAAGACCTGCAACAGGTCCGCCCCATCGGTGGCGCTGTCGGCAGAGAACCGGTCTGCCCACGCGCGCATCACACTCAGAATCGTCCCCTCGCGTGGCTTTTCGAGGGCTTGCTGAGCAGCCTGGTTGGCGTTCGTTACCGCCCGCGCCAAACCCTGGCCGTTGGCTCTCTCCCAGCCATCCAGAGCGGCCGCAAAACCTTCGAAGAACTGGGCTACGATCGCACCGGAATTGCCGCACGCACCGAACAGCGCACCGTCGGCCAACGCCCGGCTGACCTTCCCGATGCTGCGGCTCCGAACCCGCTGCGCCTGCTCGACGGCGCTGACCAGGGTCGCCGCCATGTTCGTTCCGGTATCTCCATCCGGGACGGGGAATACGTTGATTCCGTTGAGGTTCTCTTGCCGCTGGCTGACCCAGCGCGCAGCCGCTCGCGTCGAGCGTCGAAGCCGCACCCCGTCGAGGTAATGAACCGCCATGGGTCCACTCTACTCCCGTTTGAACCTAAACAAAAGGCATCCGCGTCCGGATGCCTCTTGCTGCCGTTTCTTTGGCCTGCCGGCGGAAATTACTTGTCGACTCGGTCCTTGAGGCCCTTGCCAGCCTTGAAAGCCGGGTAACGGGCAGCAGAAATCTGAATCGTCTCACCCGTCTGCGGATTACGGCCCGAACGGGCTTTCCGCTTCCGTTGCTCGAAAGTTCCAAATCCAGTGATCTGGACCCGACGTCCAGCTCTTAGCTCGTTGGAGATGATCCCCCCTCGTTCGGTGGAAAAGAGCGCGTTCAGCGTCTCCTCCGCGTCTCTCTTGGTGAGACCCGTCTTACGGGCCAAGGCGTCGCGCAACTCGGTTTTGTTCATGCGAACTTCAACCTCCAGGTCAAGATTCTCGTCTGCGGGGAAAGGCGTTGCTATCGGACATTACGCTTCTGTGGCGGGGGTGTCAACAGCCGTTCGGCCAGCAATCACGCGGCAAAGCCGCTCCGGGAAGTCGGAGATCAGCCCATCCACCCCGAGGTCCAGAAGCGCGTTCATCTCGTCGACCTCGTTTACGGTCCAGACAAAGACTTCGCGATCGATCGCGTGAGCGGCCCGGACGAAAGCCTTACTAAGAACTGGAATCCCGTTCCAGTTAACCGGTACCGCGAACGCCGCACCGGGAGGTTCATACCCGTCCCAGCGCTTGGAGACTACCCGGCGCATGAACCCAGCCACGTCGTTGGGTCCAAATCCTGTCTGGTGTCGAGGCACCAGCTCACGATATCGATTGAGCGGCCCCTGTTTTAGCGAGAACACGAGCACCCTCGATCGGGCATCCATCGTTTGCAGGACAGTGTTTAGCTGAGACTCCAGCGGTGGGTCATCCTGCTTGATCTCAACGATGATCGAGACATCGGGAAACGCTTCCAGCAATTCGGCCAGCGTTGGGATCCGAAGTCCCTGCCCGCGAAAAGGAAAAGTGTCGCCATCATCGAGCGTGAAGTTGTAACCCGCATCGAGCGCCCTCAGCTGGTCCAGTGATAGGTCACGGACCTTACCACGACCATCGGTCGTCCGCTCGAGGGTCGAGTCGTGGATCACGACGACCTCACCCTCAGCTGAGGTGTGAACGTCGAGCTCGAACGCCTCGGCGCCCACCTCTAGGGCGGCTTCGAAGGCGACAAGGGTGTTCTCTGGGTGGGTTCCGCGCGCCCCGCGATGCGCGAACGGGCGCGGCGTGGGTCCATCAAAGAAAGCCATGCGGCCAGTCTAGGATCGGTCCGCCAGGCGCGCCAAGTCGGCGACGTCTCGCAAGTCGGTGACTCGTTCCGCGCCTTTGGGGAGCTCACCGCCACGACCACGACGATCGAGCCAAATTGCCTTCCACCCCACATCAAGAGCAGCCTGAATGTCGTGATCGATCTGATCGCCAACCATGATTGGCGCACGGTGATCGGCAAGCGGGCCGAGTGCGCGGTGCGCCGCGTGGAATGCCGCCCGTCCAGGCTTGGCCGCGGGTAAGCGTCCCGAGACGAGCACCTGAGTAAAGAAACCGTCGAGTCGCAGTTGTCCGAGAAGCGGCTCGAGTCGGCTGTCCCAGTTCGACAACACCGCCAGCGGGAACCCCGCCCGCCGCAATTTGCGCAGAGCAGGCCTGACGTCTGCCGGTACCCGCCAGGCATCATCGGTCGCAAACCAGTCGTATGCGTGATCGAAGAAGCGCTCAAAATCAAAGTCGTCCGGCAACGGACCAGCCTCGGCGATCGCCCCTGCGGCGACCCGACGCCACCAATCGCGTTCCGATGTTGGATCGAACGTTCCAAACGCCAGGGGCGGCGCGGCACCAAACGCCCTTCGAAACCCGGCCTCGAGCGCGACCGGATCGAGCGAGACACCCTCACGCTTGGCCAGTTCGGCGTAGGCCTCGCCAACGCCACGCCGCAGTTCGACCAGTGTCCCGGCGGCGTCAAGAACAACGATCTGCATTGCGGTTGACAAAACTCCACTCCAGTTGTGCGTGGCACAGAGCGTGCTTAGATACTGTCTAACCATGTCCAGCGCCATTCTCATATCGATCGTCGGGATCGGCATCGTCGCGCTCTGGGTAGCGTGGCTTTTCAATGAGCTGGTTGGGCTCAGGAACCGACTCCGGGCAGCGTGGGGCGACATCGATGCTCTTCTCAAGCGAAGAGCCGATCTCATCCCTGGCGTTGTGGCTGCGGTTCGCGGGTACGCCGCGCATGAGGAACGCACTCTGGAGGGCGTCACTGCAGCGCGAACGACGGCGATGCTGGCCGGTGGCGGGCCGGAGGGGACGGCTTCACGAGCTGCCGCCGAGAACGCGCTCACCCAGCGTTTGAACCAACTGTTGGCGCTGGTTGAAGATTATCCCGATCTAAAGGCAAGCACGAACTTCCTGCAGCTGCAAGAAGAGCTAACCGAGACCGAGAACCATATCGCCAACGCTCGACGCTACTACAACGCGGTGGTACGCGACTACAACACGCGCCGCGAGACGTTCCCGAACCTCTTGATCTCGGCGCCGCTGGGGTTCGCGCCGGGTGAGTTCTTCGAGCTCACGGAATTGGCCCAGCGCGAAGCTCCGGATGTGGGAACCACGGAGCCGGAGTGAGCAGTCGCCAGGCGAGCTCGTTCGCGACCGTAGCGTTCGCGTTCGCTCTCACGCTACCCGCTCAGGCCCAAGACACCGGCTGGACGATTACCCGGTTTCACGCCGATTACACGGTACTTCCTAATCGTTCACTGGTTGTCGTCGAGACGATCGCGGTCGACTTCAACGATCTCAATCGGCACGGCGTCTACCGCGACATCCCGGTGAGGTACAAACGCGTTGTCGGCGATCGTCGAGTCGTGCAGGCGGGGCGGGTGACTCTCGACCTCGATGTCCAGCAGGTCACCGATGGAAGTGGCAATGAGCGACAGATAAAGATCAGCCGTGAAGGCAACGACATCCGAATTCGAATCGGCGATCCCGATCGCACCATCTCTGGCCGGCAGACCTACGTCATTCAGTACACGCTTTCCGGTGGGTTGGGGTTTTTTGATGAGCATGACGAGCTCTATTGGCAGGTGACGGGCACCCGCTGGCCGGTCGAGATCGAGCGCGCATCGGCTACGGTGATGCTGCCACAGGCCTCGGCTCGCGCATCCGCCGACGATGAAGGCTGGTCGGCGTACTGCTACGCTGGGTGGGCGGAGAGCACCAGCAACGCCCGCTGTAGCGCTGAATACCTCGGCAACGGTCAATACACGTACTCGTCGCAAGGTCTTGACGCCGGCGAAGGGTTGACGCTTGTAGCGGCCTTTCCAAAGGGCGTAATCGCCCCACCGACGAAGGCCGAGCAAACAGCGGGGTGGCTCGTCCGTTGGGGCCCGGCGCTCTTACCGCTGTTCGCGATCGCGTTCATGTTTCAACTGTGGCAGCGCCGAGGTCGTGAGCCCGATGCGGGCAGCGTGGTCGCGACCTGGGAACCGCCGGAGGGGATTCGACCTGGCCCGGCAGGGACACTCGTCGATCAGTGCGCCGACATGGATGATGTCGTCGCCACGGTACTCGATCTCGCCGTCCGTGGGTACGTGGAGCTTCGTGAAGTTCCACCGGATGGCATTCTAGGGCAGATCGACGCCAATTCGTTCGCCGGGAGAGCATTGAGAACCTTGGGATTGTCAGAAAACGACTGGCAACTGATCCAGACCCGCGCCGACACCGACGAGCTCGAGCCGTTCGAAAAACGGGTGCTCACCGGGATTTTCGAGGGCCAATCCACGCGTCGGATGTCTGACCTCCACAACGAGTTCTACACCCGCCTGCCACAGATCCATGAGTCGCTGTATGCGGACTTGGTTCGGCAACGGTTGTTTCCAACCAACCCGCATCGCACCCGCGTCAAGTACCGCTGGATCGGCGGCGCGATCATGGCCGCGGGTGTGGCGATCGGAGCGGCGCTCAGCCATATCGTCTTGCTCGTCGGCGTCGTGTTGTCCGGACTCGTGGTGTTATTGTTCTCGTTTGCGATGCCAGCGATGACGCCGAAAGGCGCCCAGATGAGGCGTCAACTCAAGGGGCTCGAGGAGTACATACGCCGTGTCGAGAAGGCTGAGCTGGAGTTCCGACACGCGCCGGAGAAGACCCCTGAGTTGTTCGAGACGCTACTCCCATTTGCCGTGGCGCTCGATGTGAGCGACATCTGGGTCAAGCAGTTCGAGGGTGTGCTCACAGCCGCACCGGCCTGGTACGGAAGCGACTTGTCGAGCTGGAATTCGAACGCATTCGGATCACAGATGGCAGGGTTTCAGAGTGCCGCGACGCGTACGTTGGGCTCCGCTCCCGGATCGAGCTCAGGTGGCAGCGGTGGGGGTTCGGTCGGTGGTGGTGGCGGTGGTGGTGGCGGCGGAAGCTGGTAGACGCCTACCCCTGATTCTCGCACGCGTCTGGGAACGCGTCGGGATCGATCAAACACGGCTGACATAGCTCAAGCACGATCGAGGTCGTCGACTGTATGCGTGGATCCAGCGGCGCACTAGTGCCGCACAAGAACGGAACGACGGGCGAGAACGTGATCTCCTCCAGCCTCAACGCCCCCGCCTGATTTGGAACAATCACTTCGTCGGTTGCCGTGCGCTGGCCGGCCGGCAACACGACCGTCCCCGCTGTGGTCTCGCCTATGAACGGCGACGAGAACATGTAGAACGCCCGCATCCGTCCGTCGACCTTGAAGGGCTCGAGGTCGCCGGCGAGTGAGAGCTGCACGGTGACCACCGAGGTGGCCGCACCCACTCCCTCAGGTCCGGCCGGCTCGTCGTCGCCACACGCGATCAGAATCACGATCGCCAAGCCAAGCGAGCCGAGTCTCACCCCGTGCCACAACCGGCCACTCATGACCCTCCAACGTCGAACAAACCCGGTTGCGCTGGTCGCTCTGCAGCCACATCAGCCAACGCTTCTGGGTATGCAGCGAGCAGGGATTGGGGCACCGTCACCCGCTCGCCGGTGGCCCAAGCTTTGAGCTGCAACGCGTTCACGACGCCTTGACCCTGATAGTGGTTGTTGGTTATCGCGATCACCGTCTCGACGGTCGAATCGTCTGTCGCCCCCTGGATTCGCTCGACCCACGGCGCGAGCTCGTCCTTCTCGTAGAGATAGTCGTACCTCTCGCTCGAGGGCCGTCCTTCCGCGAACCACGCATCGAAATTTCGTCCGTGGAGGCGAGCGTACGAGATCGGCCCGGTGCGCCGATCGACCGCCTCTAGCGAGCCGGGGTGAAGCGGCTGGTCGATCATCGCCAAGCTGACCCCGCGCTCGCCCAGCCACTGGAGCACATCTCTATCATCCCACGATTCGTGCCGAACTTCAAGCACCAGCGGATAGTCATCGAACGTAGCCACGACGTTCTCCAGCCACTGACGCTCTGGCGGCCGGTTTCGGAACGACCACGGAAACTGCACGAGCACGGCGAGCAGCCGGTCTTCTTCGGCCAGCACGTCGATCCCTTCACGGTAGTCCCTGACATCGACTTGGGCGGGCGGTGCGTCACGTTCGTGGGTGAACCGACGCCACAGCTTGGCGGTAAACCGGAAGCGTGGGTGGTCTCTCAATCGTTCCACCCAAGCCCTTGTCCACGCCTTGGGTGGTGGACGGTAGAAAGACGTGTTGATCTCGATCACGTTGAAGTACTTGGCGAGATACTCGAGGGGGTCGAAGTCGCTCCCGACACCACTCGGGTAGACGACCCCTTTCCAATCCGCGTACGACCACCCGGCGGGGCCGATGTACAACTTGGGACCTGCGAGCCCACTCATCATCCCTCCTACCTCCCTACTTGTCGGCTGAATCCCGATCGCGGAGCGCCAGCGTCGGACCGCTGCGAACCGCGTCGGTTCCGTATCGCTTTCGCAATCGGTCGATCGGATCCATCAGTCGATCCCATGCCAGCGCCCGGGGAGAAGCGAACAACTCGAGTTGCGGGGCCTCTACGACGAGGTTCGAAACACCGACGCCCAGCAGCCGGATCTTCGGTCGAGGTAAACACGCCGCACGGAAGAGTTCGCGTACCGCTTTTGCGACCGTTCGATCGCTATCGGTGGGTGACGACAGCGTGATGCTTCGCGCGACAGTTGTGAAATCCTGGTACCGGAACTTCAGCGTCACAGTTCGGGCAGTCAAATGCTGAGACCGCAAATCGTGACACACGCGCTCGCTCAAGTAGAACAGCATCGCCTCGCAGAACTCGAGATCTGTCGTGTCGGTATCGAACGTGCACTCGCGGCTCACCGACTTGGGGTGGTCACGACGCGCGACCCGCGTCCCACCCCCACCGGTGACACGGGCCAGAAAATGCGAGCCCTGCTCACCCAGAACACCGGTCAAGATGGCTTGGTCGAGTCGCGCCAAATCGCCCACCGTCTTCAGATTGTACTTGACTAATCGCTCGCGCGTAGCGGGTCCGATACCGGGTAGACAACCCAACGGCAGCGGCGCCAGAAACGCCGCCTCGCGGCCAGGCAGCACTTGCAGGAAACCCTCTGGTTTCGCGAGGTCGGAGGCGATCTTGGCGATCGTCTTGGTGGTGCCGAGCCCCATCGAAACCGGCAGCCGCGTCCGCTCGAGAATCGCCGAACGAATACGCTCGGCTGTCTGCGCCGGTGGTCCGTGGAGTCGCTCGGTGCCCGTAAGATCCAGGTACGCCTCATCGATCGAAACCGGTTCGACTGCCGGGGTGAATTTGGCGAACACGCGCCGCACCGCGCGCGCTGCACGCGCATACAGGTCACGATGTCCGGCCACGTACACGCCGTCGGGACAGCGGCGGTACGCTTCGCCGATCGGCATCGCGGAGTGGATGCCAAAAGCCCGTGCTTCATACGATGCGGCGGCGACGACACCACGACCGCGGCCTCCCCTCGGGTCGGCGCCGACGACGACGGGCTTGCCGACCAGCGATGGGTCGCGCAACCGTTCGACCGCTACATAGAAAGCATCAAGATCGACGTGAAGGATCGATCGCGGATCGGGCACGATGACTAAACTCTACCCGAACAAAAACCGAACGTCAACGCTATGCTGTCTGTTGTCTCCCCAACCGGTATCATCGACACATGGAACACGTGATCCACGTCGCCTGCGATGACCTTTTCTTCCGCGTCAAGATCGAAGCCACCGCGCGAGCGGCCGGTACCGAAGTGTTATTTGTCGACAGCATCGATGGGCTCGAAGGCGATGGATTGGTGTTGGTCGATCTCAATTATCACAGCATCGATCCGATCGGTGCGATCCGACGGCTCAAGTCCAGCTCGGCGACGATGCAAGTGGTAGCGTTCGGCTCACATACGGACCGGGAAGGGCTCAAGGGCGCCCAGGGGGCCGGCGCGGACCAGGTCATGGCCCGATCGACGTTTGTCGAGCGGTTACCGAAACTGTTGCAGACGCAGGGCTAGAGCGTGTGGCCGTTCAGCGGCTGAGGGTCACCGCCAACCCCAGCACCGAGCTCTTTCCGGGGGTTGGTCCAGCGCCGGAGATCTCCACCAGCTCATCACGGTAGCGCGCGGCAAGGTCCAGGTTGGCTTGGGGCACGCCGCGGTCGATTCGCTGCTGATCCTCGTTCGAGCCCTCCAAAGCACGGTACGCGCGTGTCAAGGCGAACCCAACCCACACGTACTCACTGACCGGCATCTCGTGCTCATCGAGCGCCTCGGCGATTGCGGTCCTGGCGTGTGTCAACCCGCGAACGCCAGCGATCACATCCCCAACGCTGGCTTCACCGCCACGGTCACCGATCTCACGGCCGCGCTCCTCCAGATCGTCCCACTGCGGCTCGATCCGTCCCCACGCGAGATCGGTAACAGCGAAGAATCGCTCGGCGCGCGCAGGATCAACGACTCCATCGGCAGGTGGTGAGAAGGGATTCTCAACCTCCAGTCGGTCGATCACCGCGCCGGTCTCGGCCTGACCTTCGATGTCACCCGACCATTCCTGAGCCTTACGACGCAGGAACATCCCACCGGCGAGGCTGGCGATGACGATCCCCACGACCACCACCACCGCCAGGATGCCGCAACCAATGGCGACCTTCACGCCAGTCGACATCCCCTTCTTCGGCGGTGCAGGCGAGGCTGGCTCCTCGGTTGATGACGGACTCGAAGGCGGAATGTCGGTCATGGGGTATCCGTGTCCGAGAAAGACAGTTGTGTCAGCTCAGGAAGAACGCTAGAAGTTGCTTGCCCGCGGTGGGCGGCCGATAAACCGGTTCACCGCGTCCAGCACAGCCCGCACCGCAGCTTCGTGCGGATCGTCGCCGATAAGCGCGGTGCCCAACATTCGCTCTTGATGCAGCTCGTGCCGGCCTTCGACCAAAACGACCATCACGTCGCGCTGGAACACGCTCAACAGCTCGAGTCCGGCAACGTAGAACGCCATCTCCTTCTCAACCAGATAGTCGAGCGCCTCTATGACCGCGCGTGCGGAGGAATACAATCGCCCCTTCGGCGTGTCGGTGTCCCGATGGCTGCCCTCGAAGATAACGTCGCCGAGCTTCAGCTCGACGTGGGCGGTGCACTTGAGTGGTTCCTCTTGGGTGACCGTCAAACGTTGAAAAACGAGTCGTGGGGCGCGCCCCTTCTTTGGTTCTTCCGCCGCGGGGGGCTCGATCTCGCCCTGGGCGAATGGTGCGCCCTCTTTGAGGACCGCGATCGACACAATCCGGTGATCGATCGTAAGCTCGAATGCTGTCTTGAGAAGCGTTTCGATGTTGCGCACGATCTGCTTGGGAGGCAGCGCACCATCGCTGAGGATGTGGATTTCCGACAACCCGGATCCGTCGCCGTTCGTGCGCACCCGGGCGCGAACGACCCCGGTTAGGGTCTGGAGAAGTTGATCGACTCGTACAGCGTCTAGTTCCGGCATCCGCTCACCTTCGGCGGCCTGAAGATATTGAGTATAGGGCCCAGGCCCGCCGAGGGGCAAGATTCTCGGGCCCGGGCCCTTGCTGGAATGGGTTTCAAAAGCGACTTTTAGTGGTCATCGATTTGCCGATACATTTGATAACGATCCACGATTGAAAGGAAGGTTCGCTCCGTGACATACGTCATCACCGAGCCTTGCATCGGCCTCAAGGATGCCAGTTGCGTAGAAGTCTGTCCGGTGGATTGCATCTACGAAGGTGAAGACATGTACTACATCCATCCTGACGAGTGCATCGAATGCGCCGCCTGCGAACCGGAGTGTCCGGTCGAAGCGATCTTCGCTCTGGAAGATGTGCCGCCGGAGATGACGAGGTTCATCTCTGTCAACGCCGAGTTTTTCAATCAATAGGACGATGAGCACACACTCCACGTCAACGGCTCTTGGTCTTTCGGGCTGGGTTCGAGCGCAGCCCACGCACCGCGTGTTGGGCATCGCCGCGTTCGCTTTGCTGACCGCGGTCGGCGCCCTGATTCGGATCCCGCTGCCGTTCACGCCGGTGCCGATCACACTGCAGACTTTGTTCGTACTGCTGGCGGGCGTTTACCTGGGCGGCCGCGACGGCGCCCTGAGCCAGCTCACCTACCTTGGTTTGGGAGCGATCGGTCTGCCGCTTTTTGCTGGGAGTGGCGGGTTGCTCGGCGCGACCGGTGGTTTCCTGCTCTCGTTCCCGATTGCGGCTTTGCTCGTCGGCGCGTTGCTCAGACCCGGCGATTCAGCGTGGCGGGCGATTCCGGTGCTCATCGCCGCCAATCTCGTAATCTTTGGTCTTGGCGCTTCGTGGCTGGCACGAACGCTCGACGCGAGCGCGACACAAGCGTTATCGCTGGCTGTGGTACCGTTTCTGCCCGGCGCCGCTCTGAAGCTCGCCGTAGTGACCGGACTCGTGGCCCGCCCACCGTTCACTAGGTAGCGCGACCTCGGCCTAGTTCCCTTCCCGCTCCAGTTGCCCGGTCAGGTTTTCGGGCGAGAGAATCTCGTTCAGCTGCTCGTCGCTCAAGTCGCTCCGTTCCCGAGCGACCTCCATGATCGTGCGATTGGTGGCCAACGCCTCCTTTACGATCTCGGCCGCTTTGGAGTAGCCGAGCACTGGGTTGAGCGCTGTAGCGAGCGAAGGGCTCTTGTGGGCGAACGACTCGGCTCGCTCGCGATGGGCAACGATGCCCTCGACGCAACCGGTGCGGAAAACGGGTAGGAAGTTCTTGAGGATCTCCATCGAGAATAGCAGCTCCCAAATCATGATCGGCATCATGACGTTGAGCTCCAACTGGCCCGCCTGAGTGCCCAATGCGACGGCGGTATCGGCGCCGATCACATGGAACGCGATCTGGTTGAGGCACTCCGGCATTACCGGGTTGACTTTGCCGGGCATGATCGACGAGCCGGGTTGCCTGGCAGGCAGCGAGATCTCCGCCAGCCCCGTCAGCGGACCCGAGTCGAGCAGCCGTAAGTCATTCGCGATCCGTGTCAGCTCCAGCGCTAGGTTCCGCATGCCGCCTGATACGGCAGCAATCGCCTGTCGACTCTGAATTTGCTCTCGCGGATCGGTCGCCTTGGTGAGCTGAAACCCGGTGAGCTCCGCCAAGTGACGAACGATCTTCGGTCGATACCCTGGCGGCAGATTTATCCCTGTTCCAGCCGCGTTACCCCCGATTGGGAGCTCGCCCAACTCCTTGACCGCCGCGCTGATCAACGTGACGCTCCGATCGATCGCCGCACCCCAGGCGTCGAACTCTTGTCCCATCGTGACTGGCACCGCGTCTTGAAGATGTGTGCGGCCCGATTTGACGATGTCGGCAAACTCGTCGCCTTTGGCGTGGAAAGCGGCGGCCAGATCGGTCAACACGGGCTGCAAATCACGCCACTGGAGCATCGCCGCTAGGTGCATCGCCGTCGGAAACGTGTCGTTCGTCGACTGCGACATGTTGACGTGATCGTTGGGATGCAGGCGCGAGTAATCGCCTCGCTCGGCGCCGAGGATCTCGAGCGCCCGGTTGGCCAGCACCTCGTTGACATTCATATGAAAGGAAACACCTGCTCCGGCCTGGAATACATCGACGACAAACTGGTCATGCAGCTCGCCGCCGAGCACGTCGTCAGCGGCTTGCACGATCGCGTTGGCACGCTCTTCGTCGAGCACCCCGATCTCAAAGTGCGTCAGTGCGGCGGCTTTCTTGATATAAGCGAATGCAGCGATCAGGTGCGGATGTTCGCGAAGTCCGCTAACCGGGAAGTTCTCGGTCGCTCGTAACGTCTGAATGCCATAGTAGGCGTCAGCCGGGACTTCGCGCGTGCCGAGACTGTCTTTCTCACTGCGGGTTTGCATTGGACTGCCTCTTTGAGCTTTCAAGTTCATGTCGTGGGCACAGCAAAGATACCACCTTGTGCGCTCGACGTTGTACTTGTCATATTGCGATTTGACATGAGCGAACCCTTTTCGCCAGAACAGATAAAAGCGTTGATCCGGCTGCTCGACGACGACGACATCAACGTCACGGATCACGTGCAGACCCAGCTCCGAACCGCCGGGCCAGCTGCCACTCCATACCTCGAGGCGGCCTCATCAGACCACCCCGTGGCGACGATTCGCCAGGCATCGCGAGGCTTGCTCGACAGGATCCGCAGCGACGAGATCGAACACCAGTGGGTGACCCTGCAAACCGCCCCCGATGGCAACGCGCTCGAGGAAGGCGCCTTTCTGCTGGAGCGGTTGATTCATCCCGATCGCATCGCCGAACAGCAGCGCGCGCGGGCCGAGCTAGAACTGCTTTCGGCCGGCGCTCGAGAGGCGGTGTCAGCGCATGCCGATATCGCCGTTCGCGTCGATGAGCTGCGTCGCTATATCCACGAGACATCGCGTTTCCGGGGCAACACCGAGAACTATTACGACCCCGAAAACTCCTTCCTGTCGCAAGTGCTTTCACGGCGCACGGGGATTCCGATCACCTTGGCGCTTGTCTATCTGTCACTGGCGCACCGGATCGGGATTCCGCTGGTCGGCGTTAGCATGCCGATGCACTTCTTGGTCGGATACCAGCTCGATTCCGCTTATCGGTACCTGGACCCATTCTTCGATGGCCGTGAGGTCAGCCGCGGAGAGTGCATGGTGCTGCTCGAGCGAGCCGGGTTCGATCCGGTCGATGACTATCTGAAACCGGCGCCGGTCGTAGCGACACTGGAACGCATGGCAAAGAACCTCATTGTCATCTACCAGCACACTGCGCACGAACGAGAGCTCAAGTTGGCGCGGCGGTTCGTGACCCTCTTGACCGGTGAGACCGAGTCATAACGCTAACGCCGCGCTGCTTGTTATCGCGCTAGCGATCGCAGCAGCATGCAGCGCGGCACGGCAGTCGAGTCCGAAGCCGAACAACGAGCTCGTCGACGTCGGCGTGACGTACCCAAACATTCAACTCGATATGCGATACGCGAGCCCGGATAATTTTCTCGGACGAGCGGTGTACGCTGCGCCGCGGTGCTATCTCGTGACCGATGCGGCCCAGCGGCTCGCAGCGGCCGATACGGCGCTCCGAACGGAAGGCCTTCGGCTGATCGTCTGGGATTGCTATCGCCCGCGTTCGGTACAGTTCGCGATGTGGGAGATTCTGCCGGATCCGACCTACGTGGCCGACCCCGCTCGGGGCTCGCGTCATAATCGAGGCGCAGCGGTAGACGTGGGCGTAGTAGGGCTGGATGGCGAGCCGGTGCCGCTACCCACTGACCACGATGATTTCACCCCGGCCGCGCACCGCGACGCCGAGGACCTACCGGCAGCGGCGATCGCCAACCGCGAACAGCTCGAACGCGTCATGGTGAAGGCGGGCTGGATGCCGCTGGCCAGCGAGTGGTGGCACTTCGACGCCCCGAATTGGGAGCTATACCCGTTGCGGGACGACCCGCTCTAGCGCGTTCGGGACACCCGCGCGGTGATCGAGGCGACCGCCGCATCGACGTCATCGATCCAGGTAATGTGCTCGGTCCCGCCGTCGAGATAGGGTCCGGCCGCAATCGCCTCGACGATCGGCCGCCAGGGATCTTCCCAAACCACTAGTGGGCGCGGGTCGACGAGTCCCTTTCGCAGATGCTCCCAAGCCAGCGACAACTCGGCCAACGTGCCGTTGCCTCCCGGGAGAACGACGTAGGCGTCGGCTCGCCGAATCAAGTGCGTCAGTCGCTCCGTCAAGATCTCGGCTTCGACGATTTCATCGAGATGGCGGTTGGGACCAGCGCGCCCAAACTCGGCGCAGGTCACACCCACCGTAGGCGCGCCGACCGACCGAGCCCCGGCGGCCGAGGCGCTCATCGTCCCACCGTAGCCGCCGTTAATGACCCCGAATCCGGCGCGGCCGAGAGCGATGCCCAGCGCTCGCGCGCGTGCTGCGTCCTCTGGCCGATCGGCACCACTGCCAAAAACGGCCACCAAAGGGCATGTCATGCGGAGGAAGGTAGCGGTGCGACTAGTGGATGAGCAGCAACCGTTGGCCAGCGATCTCCGCCACTCGCCGCTCTAGGTAACCAAAGCCACGGCGTTCGGCTTCGATCTCGCTGGTCAGCATGCCGAGAACGACCGTGCGTAGTTGCTCGCGTGCCTCTCGCTGGACCTCCAACCGATCCCTCGCCGCTTCAGACGGCACACCGGCGCCGGCAACCAACGTCGACGGCAGTGATTGCCGGAACGTCTCCACCGCATCACCGTGGCGCGCAGCCTGATACGCAACCAGCAACTCTTCGATATCGTCCAGATACGACTCCAGCCGAGCGTCATTGGCGAGCTCGGTCTGGAGTTCGGCCAGCAGCTCGGAGCGCTCGGTAGCGACTGTGGTTTGGTCGGGGCCACTGTCGCGCATCGCTACAGCGCCGAGAGCGAACCCGAGCGCCAGCACGGCGGCAAACCCCACCACCCGCTGGCCCCAATGCTGCCAGATCGCCGGCTCAACGCGATCACTCAGCCGCTGGTCCAACTCCTCTTCGAACCCATCCCAGATGTCGATCGGCGGGGCAGGATCCGGGATCAACCGACTGATGTCGATCAGCTCGCGCACCGCGCGCCGCTCAGACTGACACTGTGCGCAGTTTGTAAGGTGATCGACAAGCGCTGGGGTCAGCGGCTCCGGCCCGGCGCTGGCCGCTCGCTCCCACAACGCTTCACTAACCGTATTACAATGCAGAGGACTCATCTTCCTCGTTCTCCATCTCCATGCCGCCTTGCTCCAAGATCTGTCGCAAGCGACGAATGGCGTGATAACCGTTGGCCTTCACAGTGCCTTCGGCGCAACCGAGCGCCGCGGCGGTTTCCTTTACTGATAATTCTTCCCTGTACCGAAGTATGAATGTGGCACGTTGCATCTGTGGTAACTGTTCGATTGCATCCATGACCCGTTGACCAGCTTCCCTGAACGTGGCGCGATCGAGTGGAGAGAACTCCTCGCTTGGCGCATCCGGATACGGCATCTCCTCGAGTGGCGAGACGACTTCGTAACGGCGCTGCTGTCGCTTCTTCCACCCTAGCGATTCGTTGACCGCGATGCGGTACAACCATGACCAAAACGGTGCCCTCGGTTCCCAGCGATCGATGTTCTGGTACACTTTGATAAACACCTGTTGCAGGACGTCACGTGCATCCTCGTAGTTGCCTACAAAGCGATACGTGACCCGCAACAGGTCTTGTCGGTAGAAGCGGACCACCTCGTTGAAAGCGATCCGGTCTCCGGCTTGTGCCCGGCTCAGTATGTCCGGTGCGATGTCCGCCAAGGGCTCCCCCTTTACGTCACGTCTCAACGGCCAAATGAGACCCCGCCGGGCCGGGTTTAATGCGCCAGTGTAGCGGCCGGCGGGTCGAGCTGCTCCTCCATAGCCGCCCCGAAGGCCGTTCCCAGCTCATCTTCACCCTCCGGGGTGACTAGAACCACCACCCTCTCGTCGGGACTCCACTGCGTAGCCGCGTGGCAGACGTACGAGCGATCACCACGCAAGGTCAGGACCGGCAACATTCCTGCTGGAAGATCGAGCTCGCCGAGAGGCTTCTTAGGCGGGGACTCGCCGAGCGACAAGACGACTTGGCGCACGGCGTCTCGATCGAGAGATCGGTTCCAACCTTCCACCTCGAGCGGTCCGCCAAAGGCCAGCTGGGCCCCGGATTCGATGACCAGCTTCTCCCCAACGCCCTTCTCCGCGTCAATGAGAGCCGGATGCACAGACGGAATGTGATACTCTTCAAGTGCGATCTGCCCGATGAGAAAGTTGACCGCTTGGTTTGCGGTTACCGCGACAACAGCCGTCGCACTTTCCATCTGCGCCTCTTCAAGCACTTGCCGGTCGAGGCAGTTGCCGACCCTCGCGACCAATCTATCGGCTCGCGCTTGGCGTACGTTTCTGGGATTCGTATCGATAAGTAACACGTCCCATCCGTAATCGCGCAACAGCGCCCCTACTCTTCGGCCCAACGGGTTGGCGCCCACCACGATGACGTAGCGTCCCGCCTCTGCGTCCACTCCGAGCGCTCGCGCTACCGAACCAGCCGTTAACCCCTGAACGACCACGGTGATCGCGATCGTCAGAAACACTAGCGCGAGCAATTGTTCCCCATCCACCGCTGTTAATCCGGCAGCCACGAGCCCTGGCGATCCGATCTCCATGCGCAGTGCGATAAACGACGCGATCGAGATCGCCACCACCCCCCGCGGCGACACCCACATCAAAAACAGCCGCTCTCGCCAGCGGATGTCACGACCCCAGGTGCAAACCAAAACTGAGACGGTACGAACGACAAGCATCAACACAACGACGGTCAACACGCCGGACCAGCCGACCGCCGCCAACGTGGCCAGCGGAAGGTGCGCCGACAACATGATAAACAAGATCGAGATGAACAGAACGCTGAGCTCGCCCTTGAAGCGGCGGAGCTGATTCTCACGCGGAATCGACTCCCGGCGCACCGCCATGCCAGCGATCACGACCGCTGCCAACCCCGATTCACTGGCTAGCGTCTCGGCGGCGACGAAAAGAACCAGAACCCAAGCCAGAACGACCAAGTTCTTGAGCTCGTCAGCGAACACACCCTTGAGCCGGAGCACGCGCCCCAACGACCACCCCCCCGCCACCCCGATCGCTACACCTACCAGAAGCCGTACAGCGAACTCGGTGAACCCCAGCCATAGCGACGTCTCCGCAGACAGGATGACGTCGAGCACGACCACTGTGAGAATCGCCCCCATCGGATCGATCAAGATCCCCTCACCTCGCAGAATCGTATCCACCCGCCGGATGACCCGGACGCGGTCGAGCAGCGGCGTAATGACCGTCGGACCGGTCACGCTGACGATGGCTCCGAAGAGAAAGGCCAATGGCCACTCGAAGCCCACCAGATAGTGGGCCGTGGCGGCCGCGCCGACGACGGTGATACCGGCCCCAATCGTGACGAGGTTTCGAACCGTGCCCCCAACAGCAGCCAGATCGAGCAGCCTCAGCTCAAGCCCGCCCTCGAACAGGATCAGCGCTACGGCGACGGTGACGATGGCTTGCAGGCCGACGCCGAAGGCGTCAGGCTCAATCCATCGCAGGCCATCCGGTCCCACCAGAACGCCGAAAGCCAGCAAGAACACGATGCTCGGGAGCCGGACCCGCGCGGCGACGACTTGCGCCAGGATCCCGACCCCGATTGCGACCGCGACCATGCGGACGAGAAGGGGAGCGCTTTCGTGCATGTTGTAGAGAACCTAAAGGCGGCGGTGGTAGTCACACCAGCGAGTGAGCGGGCATTGATCGCAAAGCGGACGTTTGGCCTTGCACGTTTGCCGACCGTGCAGAATCAGTCGATAGTGCGTCGACGACCAGGTGCTCTGCGGTAGGATATCCATGAGCTCCGTCTCGACCGCCACCGGTGTATCCCCGTGCGCCAGACCCAAACGGCGCGAGACGCGAAACACGTGTGTGTCGACGGCGATCGTGTCGGCACCAAATGCGTTCGCGAGCACGACGTTGGCGGTCTTGCGCCCGACTCCAGGGAGGCGCATGAGCTCGCTCCTCTTGTCCGGTACCTGGCCATCGAACTCCTCGATCAGCATTCGACTCATGGCGAGCAGATTACGAGCCTTGCTCCGGAAGAGACCGCACGTCTTTATGTAGCGCTCGAGCGTGCGCTGTTCGAGATCCAGAAACGATTCAACATCGGGATAGTCACGAAACAGAGCTGGTGTGACGGCGTTGACACGGGTGTCGGTGCATTGGGCCGAGAGCACGGTAGCCACCACGAGCTGGAAGGGAGAGTCATAATGAAGCGCGGTCGTGACGTCGGAGTACTCCGTCTCCAACCGACGTAGGATAGCTCTGACCGTGCTGTGGTGTTTGCGGACCGGCGCCGCCGCGCGTGTCACTGGGAGGAGCTTATCGCCGCTGAACGCCTCGCTCGGCGCCTTCCTGCCCGGATCGATCTCGCACGTTTGTGGTGTCTGGTTCGATCGGTTCGCCCGACCGGAGCCCGAAGGGGTCGAGCTCTTGCAGGCTATCAGCGAAGGTCACCGTTGGGTCGCCGAGCTCGACGACCAGTCCGGCATCAGCGAATAACGAGTCACCCGAGAACACCAGACCGATGTTCCGGTCGACCTGGAACTCCCCGCTCGTCACCTCTTTGTGCCCTCGCTCGTCGAGGACCGTGAACGCGTACTCAAAGCCATGGTAGAGGTACAGAACCTTGATCTCGCCGGGTCGGAACCGGCCGGTAAACGTCGTTGCTGCGCCCAGGTGCTGGTCGGCCGTGGGTTCTATCGTCAGCGTCTGCAACTGACCGGTGTCGTTTCTGACCTCGACGACTCTCAAGTGGTACGGGCTGCGCATGGTCGAGATCGGCGCGCTGCAAGCCAAGATCGTGGCACAAAGGGCCAACGCTAGCCAATTGAGACGTTTTGTTGCCGGCTCTTGACGATCGAGAATCAACGCGCTAAGTTGATAGGTTGTCAAACGTTACCAGCACCGTGTTACCCGTCATCCGCTCCCGGGAGAACGCTCTGCATGGCCGAAATCCAAGTCCGCGAGGGTGAATCACTCGAAAGCGCGTTAAAGCGATTTCGAAGAGAGGTGAAGAAGTCAAACATCTTCTCCGAGCTGAAGCGGAAGCGACACTATGAGAAGCCCAGCGAGCGCCGGCAGCGCAAGTTACGCAGTCGAAACCGACGCAACTGACCGAATATGGCTACGAAACAGTTTAAGGTCAACGACAAGGTCGTGCACCCCCAGTACGGCGGGGGGTACGTCTCCGGCATCCGGACGATTACGGTCGGTGACGAGGAGCTCGAGTGCCTCGAGATCAACTGCGTCTCCAAGGACCGGAAGATCTTTGTCCCCCGCAACAGCGTCGAGCTGTCGGCGATACGCCCACCGCTGAGCCAGCGCCGGTTCACGGAGCTCAGGAAGACCCTCACGGGCAAGCCCGAGGACTTGAGCCGCAACTTCAACCGGCGTATGAAGCAAGTAAAGACCAAGCTGGAATCGGGCGATCCGATGGAGGTCGGTGAGGTGCTCCGCGACCTGTACCCGAAGTGGGCGGAGAACGCCCTCTCCAGCTCCGATCAGCGGATCTTCGAGAAGTGCCGGGACCTACTGGTGAGCGAGATGGCGCTCATCAAGGATTACAGCTACGAGAAAGCCACCGAGTACTTCGACAAGACGATGGCTAACGGCCGGTCGAAGGCCACCAAGAAGACGTCGAACAAGAAGAGCGCGAAGAAGACCTCAAAGAAGAAGAAGTAGTAGCGCTCCGCCTCCTAGATCCACTCCGGATTTCGAGCATCTGATTCCTTGCTGCGGGTCAGCGACTCGACCTTGCTGCCATCAGCTCCCATGATCCACAGGTTCTGGCGACCGTGCGGGCGGCGGGAGACGAAGACGATCCTGTCACCACCGGGGCTAAATGCGGGGGTTGAGTCTTCGACCTCGTTGTCTGTGAGCCGGGTTACCTGCTTGCTCGACAACTCCACCAGGGCGATCTCCGCACCAGACCCCGTACCGCGTTTGAAAACGATCTGGCTCCCATCGGGGCTCCAGTTGGGTTCGCTCTGCGGTCCGGTCTCGCCAGGTGTCAGCGGTTGTGTGGCGCCCGTCCGCGCATCGACCACAAAGATCCGCATCACGCCATCACGCACGCCCACTACCGCCAACGACCTTCCGTCCGGCGACCAACGCGGCCGCCGCCAGGGTCCGCCACTTTCCAACAAGGTCCTAGGCTCGGAGCCGTCGACCGAGGCGATCTCGATGCTCGATTGGCCGGCCTGCGTGCGCGTGTAGGCGAGCCGTGTCTCGTCCGGACTCACCGATGGGTCGCTGAACTCTTCGCCTATCGCCGAGAGGACGACGCCCTCATCGCTGCCATCCAAACCGACCGACCAAATCTGCCTCGAGCCCTCCATCACGCGGGTGTAGAAGATCTTTCTGAGGCCGGCTGAGAACTCGGGGGAGCCGTCAAACCCGACCTCGCCCGTGAGCCGCAGCTCGTTCCCCGATCGCGCCACCAGGAAGTAGATGTCTTCGCTCCGGCCCAGGGAATCGTCGGTTGCCTTCGAGTAGATCACACGCACCGATGACGGCAGGTTGGCGGGCGGGGTGGCAAGACAGCCGTAGCCAATGACCACCAGCAGCGGCAACGCAGCACTCAATCCGAGCGATCTCCTCACGGGCTCCTCCTCATACTCGGGGTAGGGTCAGTCCGCGCTGTGCCTGGTACTTGCCTTGACGATCGGCATACGACGTATCGCAGACGTCGCTGGATTCGAAGAACAACACCTGAGCGATCCCTTCCTCGGCGTAGATCTTGGCCGGTAACGGCGTCGTGTTCGAGATCTCCAGCGTCACATGTCCTTCCCATTCGGGCTCGAACGGCGTCACGTTCACGATGATCCCGCAGCGCGCGTAGGTCGACTTCCC